>NZ_JBHVYE010000005.1:3482-163878 GCF_042881135.1 Streptomyces sp. NPDC058284 | reverse complement strand
CTGTACCCCCGACCGGATTCGAACCGGCGCTACCGCCTTGAGAGGGCGGCGTGCTAGGCCGCTACACAACGGGGGCCTTGCGGATGCTGTGTCATTGAACGACACCCGCGGTTGCAGATGAGCTCTGCGAGCTGGCCTACCAGGACTCGAACCTAGACTAACGGAACCAGAAACCGTCGTGCTGCCAATTACACCATAGGCCATCAAAACGCAACCCCTTGCGGGGTTTTATTTGATGTGCGCTTCCCGGCCGGACCTTTCGGCCTTCTCGGGCGGCGCAGAAAGAACATTACCCGAAGGTGGACGGCGCTCCAAAACGGGTATCCGCACGCAGCAGCGCGGGGAGCTCGGAGAGACGCGAGATGCGGTGTACGCCCGCCGGGGCGTCCCGCGCCGAGCCGTCGCGGTCGAGCCAGATGCCGAGCAGACCGGCGTCCCGCGCCCCTCTCGCGTCGATCTCCGGCTGGTCGCCGACGTAGGCGATCTCGGCGGGCGCGAGGCCGAGCGTCGTGCAGACCGCGCCGAAGGCCTCCGCGGCGGGTTTGGAGAAGCCCAGGTCAGCGGCGCACAGGACCGCCTCGAAGTGGCTGCGGATGCCGAGGATGGTCAGCTTGCGGTCCTGGACGGCCAGGGCGGAGTTGGACAGGACCGCCTGGCGGTAGTCGCCGGCGAGGGCGTCCAGGGTGGGGAGGGTGTCGGGGAAGAGCGACCAGGCCGATTCGTAGTGACCGACGTAACGCGCGAACCAGGCGTCGGCGTCGGCGTCGGACAGCTCCGGGGCGTCGAGGAAGTCGCGTACGCGGTCGCGGCGCTGCTGCTCGAATGTCACTCCCCCGGCGCCGAAGCGGGCCCAGTGGCGCTCGGTGAGCCCCTTCCAGAGGTCGAGGGCGCGCTCGGCGGACTCGTACCGCTCAAGGAGCCCCTCGGCGCTGAGGTGGGCCCGCATACCGGTGGTGTCGGCGCGCGCGTAGTCGAAGATCGTGTCATCGATGTCCCAGACCACGGCTTTGATCGGCATGGCTTCGACGGTAACGCTCGCCGTCGGTTCCGGCTGGGGGTTCGGGGGTTCTCGACGGTAACGCTCGCCGTCCGTTCCGGCTGGGGGTTCGGGGGTTATCCCCCGATGAACGCAGTATCGATGTCCCAGACCACGGCTTTGATCGGCATGCCTTTGACGGTATGCGAAGGACCCGGAAGCCGGGAGGGCTTCCGGGTCCTTCGTGGACTTCCGGGTCCTTCGTGCAGGGATCTCGGCTACGCGGTCAGCTTCGCCAGGGCCGCGTCGATGCGGGAGAGCGCCTTCTCCTTGCCCAGGATCTCCATGGACTCGAAGAGGGGCAGGCCGACCGTGCGGCCGGTGACGGCGACGCGGACCGGGGCCTGGGCCTTGCCGAGCTTCAGGCCGTGCTCCTCGCCGGCGGCCAGGACGGCCTCCTTGAGGGACTCGGGGGAGGTCCAGTCGGCGGCGTCCAGCTTGGCGCGGGCCGTGCGCAGGAGCGCGTCGGAGCCTTCCTTCATGGCCTTCGTCCAGGAGGGCTCGTCGAAGACCGGCTCCGCGCGGAACAGGAAGTCGACGTTGGCCGTGATCTCCGAGAGGACCTTGAGGCGGGTCTGCGCGTGCGGCGCGATGGCCTGCCAGGCCGCCTCGTCGAACTCCTCGGGCGCCCAGTTGGCGTGCGGGGCCTTCAGCCAGGGCTCGCAGGCCTCGGCGAACGCCCGCACGTCCAGCATGCGGATGTGGTCGGCGTTGATCGCCTCGGCCTTCTTCAGGTCGAAGCGGGCCGGGTTGGCGTTCACGTCCGCGAGGTCGAACTTGGCGACCATGTCGGGGATCGAGAAGACGTCCTGGTCCGCGGAGAACGACCAGCCCAGGAGGGACAGGTAGTTCAGCAGGCCCTCGGGGAGGAAGCCGCGCTCGCGGTAGAGGTTCAGGGACGCCTGCGGGTCGCGCTTGCTCAGCTTCTTGTTGCCCTCGCCCATGACGTACGGGAGGTGGCCGAACTCGGGGATCGTCTTCGCGATGCCGAGCTCGATCAGCGCCTTGTAGAGCGCGATCTGGCGGGGCGTGGAGGAGAGCAGGTCCTCGCCGCGCAGGACGTGGGTGATCTCCATCAACGCGTCGTCGACCGGGTTGACCAGCGTGTACAGCGGGGCGCCGTTGGCGCGCACGATGCCGTAGTCGGTGACGTTCTCCGCCTGGACGGTGATCTCGCCGCGGACCAGGTCGGTGAAGGTGGTGGCCTCGTCGGGCATCCGGAAGCGGACGATGTGGCTGCGGCCCTCGGCCTCGTACGCCGTCTTCCGCTCGTCGGTGAGGTCGCGGCAGTGGCCGTCGTAGCCGGACGGCTTGCCGGCGGCGCGGGCGGCCTCGCGGCGGGCGTCCAGCTCCTCGGTGGTGCAGTAGCACGGGTAGGCGTTGCCGGCCGCGATGAGCTTCTCGGCGACGTCCTTGTAGATGTCCATGCGCTGCGACTGGCGGTACGGCGCGTGCGGGCCGCCGACCTCCGGACCCTCGTCCCAGTCGAAGCCCAGCCAGCGCATCGAGTCGAGGAGCTGCTCGTAGGACTCCTCCGAGTCGCGAGCCGCGTCGGTGTCCTCGATGCGGAAGACCAGGGAGCCCTCGTTGTGCCGGGCGTAGGCCCAGTTGAAGAGGGCGGTGCGGACCAGGCCCACGTGGGGGTTGCCGGTCGGCGAGGGACAGAACCGTACGCGTACGGGGGTCGCGTTAGCCACGCTTGATCACCTTGTTGGTGAGAGTGCCGATGCCTTCGATGGTGACGGCGACCTCGTCGCCGACGTTGAGGGGTCCGACGCCTGCCGGGGTGCCCGTGAGGATGACGTCGCCGGGGAGCAGCGTCATGGCCTCGGAGATGTTGACGATCAGGTCCTCGATGGAGTGGACCATCTCGCTGGTGCGGCCGAGCTGGCGCTGCGAGCCGTTGACCGTGCACTGGATGGTGAGGTCGCTCGGGTCGAGCTCGGTCTCCACCCAGGGGCCGAGCGGGCAGGCGCTGTCGAAGCCCTTGGCCCTGGCCCACTGCTTCTCGCGGCGCTGGACGTCACGCGCGGTGACGTCGTTGGCGCAGGTGTAGCCGAAGATCACGTCCTTGACCCGCTCGCGCGGGACCTCGCGGCACATGCGGCCGATGACCACGGCCAGCTCGGCCTCGTGGTGCAGCTCCTCGGAGAACGAGGGGTACGTGATGGCGTCACCGGTGCCGACCAGCGAGGTGGAGGGCTTGAGGAACGCGAAGGGGGTGTCGGGCACTTCATTGCCGAGCTCCGCCGCGTGCTCCCGGTAGTTGCGGCCGAAGGCGACGATCTTGTTGGGGAGCACGGGTGGCAGCAGGCGCACCTTGCTCAGCGGGACCTTGGTGCCGGACAGCTCGAAGTCGGCGTACGGGATGCCCTTGATGATGTCGAGGACGAGCTCGCCCTCCTTGCCGGGGGCGCTCTCCCCCTCGACCACGCCGTACCCGACATTGCCGTCGATGGAGAACCTGGCGATGCGCACGTGAGCCTTAGCCTCTTGAGGTGGGTGGGGTCTGACACTCCAGGCTAACGGGGGCCTGCGGCCTGCGGTGACGGTGTCGCCGTGCGGCGGTGACTTCGGCTCCGTCTGGCGCCGCTGCGCGGCTGGGAGTGTCAGGCGGCGCTCGGGGTCGGCTGCTCCGGTACGTCCATGAGGATCGTGCGCTTGGGGTTGGCCGTCTGGGCCGGGAGCTCGACGGCGTGCTCCGGCTGCTCGGGGGCGGCCTGGAAGTCGTCCGCGTCCGTGAGGTGCGCGAGCGTGGTGCGGCGCGGGTTGGCTATGTTGCGGAACATGGTGGACTTCACAGTCTTCATCTGCTGTTCGGACCCTGTCGTTCGGGCGTCGCGTGACGGACGCGGTTGTCGGATTCGCCATCCCTGTAAAGCGTCAGGCTAAACATCCAATTCCCGGCCAAAGTCCGGAAGACGCCATGATCTTCGTGTGAGTTTGCTCACGAGGGAGCGGGCAAATGGGTCAATTCCGGCCCGCGGCCAGTCAGTTGGAAACGGACATTGCGCCACTGAAGGCACCATTCCGCTCCTGATCATGAACACTGGGACACCCCCCGTCGGTAGCGGCTTTGTAGGCATCCGCCCGTTTTCACCTAGATCACTTTCTACGTCTCGTTACCCCGCACTCACAACGCGTCACGTAGGTCGTGGCGCGACACACGGGCCTTGTTGGAGGTCCGGCACTGTGCTGGAATTCCCGGGACCGCCGCGGGATCGAACCGGCGCGCAGGGGCGCAACGCAGCGCCGAGTGGCGGCGGGAAGGGGAAGCAGCGCCGGTCACTCACGACCACCCATGGGGCGCTCGCCGCCCCACGACGCCGACACCGTCCCGCCGTTATCCGGCAGGACGCCTGGTCCAGAGGTTGCGACGCTAGTGCAGGGACGTTTCAAGAGGGATGGCAAGGGGTCTCCCCAGGCCGACCACGGCCGAGGGAGTGCTCCGGCGGAGCCGGAGCGCGGCTCCTCGCCCCAGCACGCCCAGAGCCCCGCACCGGGTACGCCCGGCGACAGCGGCCTCGGCGCCGCGCGCCAGGGCACCGCGGGGAGCGGCACGGCGACCGCTCCGGCCAAGGGCAAGGGCAAGGGTTCGGCCGGCACCAAGACGCCCACCGGACCGGGCTCGCGAATAGCCCTGCGCAACTGGCGCATCTCGACCCGCCTGGTCTCGCTGCTCGCCCTCCCCGTGATCACCGCGACCTCGCTCGGCGCGCTCCGCATCAACTCGTCCCTGGACGAGATCCAGCAGCTCGACAACATGAAGCTGCTGACCGAGATGACCAAGCAGGCCACCGAGCTGGCCGCGGCGCTCCAGGAGGAGCGCGACAAGTCGGCGGGCCCCCTCGCCCACAACGCCGACGCCTCGGACTACACGGTCAAGGGAGCGCGCGAGAAGACCGACCGGGTCTACCGCAACTTCCTCCAGGGCACCCAGGACCTCAACGACACCGACGGCGAGAAGGGCCTCCTCGGCGTCCGGCACAGCGCGGTCCAGATCACCCAGCAGCTCCAGGGCATCAGCGACGTCCGCAAGAAGGCCTTCAAGGCCAAGGGCTCCACCTCGCAGACCGTCGAGGCCTACAGCCAGCTCGTCGAGCAGCTGCTCAAGCTCTCGCAGGACATGGCGCAGGCGACGAGCAACCCCGACATGATCCAGCGCACGCGTTCGCTGGCCGCCTTCTCCTCGGCCAAGGAGTACGCCTCCGTACAGCGCGCGATCATCGCCGCGGCGCTGCCGCCGAACGACAGCGAGTACGGCAAGATCTCCGAGACCGACCGCACCTTCGGCCTCAGCGCCAACGAAAAGGAGCGCTCGGAGCTCCAGACCTTCAGCAAGATCTACGCGGGCAACGCCGGTGAGCTGACCAAGCCCATCGACGGCGGCAACCCCGCGGTCAAGGCCGCCAACGAGTACGCCAAGCGCGTGCTCGAGCAGGAGGGCGGCATCAAGCTCCAGGACAAGCGGTCGTACAAGGACTGGGTCGACAACGACACCACCAAGATCGACGCGATGTCCAAGATCGAGCTGACGCTGCTCGGCGAGATGGAGCAGAAGGCCCGCGAGCTGCGCAACGAGGCCGAGCAGGAAGCCATCATCAACGGTGCGCTGATCCTGCTCGTGCTCGGCGTCTCGCTCGTCGGCGCGTTCGTCGTCACCCGGTCCATGATCCGCTCGCTGCGCAGGCTCCAGGACACCGCGACCAAGGTCGCCCAGGACCGCCTGCCCGAGCTGGTCAAGCAGCTCTCGGAGTCGGACCCGCAGGACGTCGACACCTCCGTCGAGTCCGTCGGTGTGCACTCCAGGGACGAGATCGGCCAGGTGGCCGCGGCCTTCGACGACGTGCACCGCGAGGCCGTCCGCCTCGCCGCCGAGCAGGCCCTCCTGCGGGGCAACGTCAACGCGATGTTCACCAACCTCTCGCGGCGTTCGCAGGGCCTCATCCAGCGCCAGCTCTCGCTCATCTCCGAGCTGGAGTCGCGCGAGGCCGACCCGGACCAGCTGTCCTCGCTGTTCAAGCTCGACCACCTCGCGACCCGCATGCGCCGTAACGGCGAGAACCTCCTCGTCCTCGCCGGTGAGGAGCCGGGCCGCCGCTGGACCCGGCCCGTCCCGCTCGTCGACGTGCTGCGTGCCGCCGCGTCCGAGGTGGAGCAGTACGAGCGCATCGAGCTCTCCTCGGTGCCCGCGACCGAGGTCGCCGGACGCGTCGTCAACGACCTCGTGCACCTCCTCGCCGAGCTGCTCGAGAACGCGACCTCGTTCTCCTCGCCGCAGACCAAGGTCAAGGTCACCGGTCACGCGCTGCCCGACGGCCGCGTGCTCATCGAGATCCACGACACCGGCATCGGCCTCTCGCCCGAGGACCTGGCTGCGATCAACGAGCGGCTCGCGTCGCCGCCCACCGTGGACGTCTCGGTCTCGCGCCGCATGGGTCTGTTCGTGGTCGGCCGTCTGTCGCAGCGCCACGGAATCCGCATCCAGCTCCGTCCTTCCGACTCCGGTGGTACGACCGCGCTGGTCATGCTCCCCGTCGACGTCGCCCAGGGCGGCAAGAAGATGCCGGGCAAGCCCGGCGCGCCCACTCCGACCGGTGGCCCCGCCGCGGCGCAGGCCGCCGCCGGTGCCGCGGCCGCGCGACGCGGTGTCGGCGCGGGCAACGGCGGTCCCGGTCTGACCGGTGGCCCCGGCCGCGGCGGTCCCGCGCTCGGCGGCGGCCCGGGAGCCGGTGGCCAGGGCGGTCCCGGGCTGCTCGGTGCCGGTGCGCCGCGTCAGCAGGTCGCGGGCTCCGGTCCGCGGGCCGCGCTGCCCTCCCGGGACACGGGCCAGGGCCAGGGCCAGTCCCAGGGGCCGGGCCGGGGTCAGGGTCAGGGTCAGGGTCAGCAGCGTCCTCCGGTCGCTCCGCAGGGCGGTCAGCCGCAGGGCGGTCAGCCGCAGGCGCCGCGGCGGGGTCGCGGTGCCAACGCGCCGCAGCCTCCGGTGCCCCAGCAGCGTACGAACGCCATGAATCCCCCCGCCGACTCCGGCGCGGGCAACGACCAGGCCGGCCAGGGCCGCAGGCCGCAGCTGCCGCCGCGCGGCGGCCCCCGTGCCGAGCTGCCCGGCGGCAACCCCGCGCCGAGCGCGCCCGGCGGCTACTCCGGTCCTCGCGTGCCCAGCTGGAGCGACGAGAACGCGCAGCCGCAGGTGGGGCGCGAGCCCTTCGACACCCCGCGCGGGCACGAAGAGCCCGAGTCCACCGGGCAGTTCCCCCAGGCCCCGGCCGACGACCGGCAGGGCCCCGGCTCCACCGCGGAGTTCCCCCGCCCCGACTTCGACGCTCCGCAGCCCGGCACGTCCGCGCCGCAGGGTGACGGATCCACCGGCCAGTTCGTCCGCTCGGACGTCTTCGGCGGCGGGCAGAACCCCGGCCAGAACGCCGGCCTGCCCACCGGGCAGAACGACTTCGGCCAGAACGCTTTCGGGCAGAACCAGCAGGGCCAGCAGGACCCGCAGGACCCGCAGGACCAGGCGAACGGTTCCGCGCAGCACGGCAATCGGGAGATGCCCGACTACACCGTGCCGCGTCCGCCGACCCCGCGCCGCGGCCAGGGCGACCCGAACCAGGGCATGCCGCAGCGGTCGCAGCGCTCGGCTCAGCAGCCGGGTCAGGCGCCGCAGCCCGGTCAGGCACCGCAGCAGAACCAGGCGCCGCAGCAGAACCAGCAGGCTCAGCAGCAGCTGCCGCCCTCCGCGCCCCTGCAGCCCGCGGAGCCCGAGCCGCTGCCCCCCGCGGGTCCCGGCGACGGACGCACGCCGCTCTTCGACACGCTGGAGACCAACTGGTTCCAGCAGCAGCAGAGCCAGCGGGCCGCCCAGCACCAGCAGGCCGCGCAGCAGCAGGACCAGAGCCAGCAGGCGGCACACCAGCAGCAGCACCAGCAGGAGGAGCAGAACCGGCAGGCCCGCGAGGCCGCGCCGCGCCCCGCTCCCGAGCCGGCGCGGCACCAGGCCCCCGAGCCGCCGCAGCGTCCGCTCCCCTCGCGCACCCCGCGCCAGGACCCGGCCGGTGCGCCCGTCGCCGCGGCCGGAGAGGGCACCAACGGCATGGGCGCGCCCGGCAACTGGCGCTCCTCCCCCAACGACGAGCTGGGCCGCCAGGCCGAGCGCGTCAGGCAGCCGTCCGCGGGCGGCATCACCACATCCGGACTGCCGCGCCGCGTCCCGCGGGCCAACCTGGTCGCGGGCACGGCCCAGCAACAGCAGGACAGCACAGGTCCGCAGGTCTCGCGTGCGCCCGAAGAGGTACGCGGCCGGCTGACGAATCTCCGTCGGGGCATCCAGCAGGGTCGCCAGGCCGGTACCGGCCAGACCGGCAGTTTCCCCACTCACCAGCAGGAGCGTTAGTTGAGTCCGATGAGCCAGGCGGCACAGAATCTGAACTGGTTGATCACCAACTTCGTGGACAACACCCCCGGGGTGTCCCACACGGTCGTGGTCTCCGCCGACGGCCTCCTTCTGGCCATGTCCGAGGGCTTCCCGCGCGACCGCGCCGACCAGCTCGCCGCGGTCGCCTCCGGGCTGACCTCACTCACCGCGGGCGCCTCCCGGATCTTCGAGGGCGGCACCGTCACCCAGACCGTGGTGGAGATGGAGCGGGGGTTCCTCTTCATCATGTCCGTCTCCGACGGTTCGTCCCTCGCGGTGCTCGCGCACCCCGAGTGCGACATCGGCCTCGTCGGGTACGAGATGGCCCTCCTCGTCGACCGCGCGGGCGCCGTCCTCACCCCGGACCTCCGCGCCGAGCTGCAGGGCAGCCTGCTCCACTAGCCCCGAGCACGCTCCGAAGTCCTACCCCTTCGGCCGCCCCACCGACCGAACGTACTGACCAACCGTCCGGCCGCCACACTGCCCCCACCGGCTCTGTCAGACGGCACACGCAGATGACCTGCTGTCCCGCCCGGAGGATCCATGACCCCGCCCACCGCCTCTCACAACCCGTACGGGGACGCTTCGTACGGAATGGAGGGCGACCAGCCGCTGGTGCGTCCCTACGCGATGACCGGCGGCCGGACCAGGCCCCGTTACCAGCTCGCCATCGAGGCGCTGGTGAGCACGACGGCCGACCCGGCCCAGCTGATGGGGCTGCTCCCCGAGCACCAGCGGATCTGCCACCTGTGCCGTGAGGTCAAGTCGGTGGCCGAGGTCTCGGCGCTCCTGTCGATGCCGCTCGGCGTGGCCCGGATCCTCGTGGCGGACCTGGCCGAGGCCGGGCTCGTCGCGATCCATCAGCCCGGCGGCGACGAGACCGCCGGCGGCCAGCCTGCCGTGACACTGCTCGAAAGGGTGCTCAGTGGACTTCGCAAGCTCTAGCGGTACGGGCACGGACACGGCCCGTTCCACCACCTCCGCGAAGATCGTGGTGGCGGGCGGCTTCGGCGTGGGCAAGACCACGTTCGTCGGGGCGGTCTCCGAGATCAACCCGCTGCGCACCGAGGCCGTCATGACGTCCGCGTCCGCGGGCATCGACGACCTGACCCACACCGGGGACAAGACGACGACCACCGTCGCCATGGACTTCGGCCGCATCACCCTGGACCAGGACCTGATCCTGTACCTCTTCGGTACGCCGGGCCAGGACCGCTTCTGGTTCATGTGGGACGACCTCGTCCGCGGCGCCATCGGCGCGGTCGTGCTCGTGGACACCCGCCGCCTCGCCGACTGCTTCCCCGCCGTCGACTACTTCGAGAACTCCGGGCTCCCCTTCGTCATCGCCCTCAACGGCTTCGACGGCCACCAGCCGTACACCCCCGACGAGGTACGCGAGGCACTCCAGATCGGGGACGGCACGCCGATCATCACGACCGACGCGCGACACCGTGCGGACGCAAAGAGTGGCTTGATCACATTGGTTGAACACGCACTTATGGCACGTCTCAAGTAACCAGGTCCGTACGGTAGTTGCCGTAGCCCACTTGGAGTGATCTGTGTCCTTTGACACGGCCGCGAGCCGTGTTCATAACGTTTCGACAGAGAATTGCCCGGCGGCGGCCACGCGTCGCGGTCACCTGGTGTCGCTGTGCTCACAAGAGCCCCGCCTTTTGGCGGGGCTCGCTCTTTATGACCGATTTATCTTGGGCTTACATCACGGGGCGTCACCGCATCCCACTGTTTGGAAGAGCAGCCCCTGACGTGCTGGAATGCGCTGAACTGCCCAGTAGCACGGGCCTTGGAGACGACAGCGGCACGACGTGAGTGCCGCCGCCGAGAGGTTGTTGGTCGAGTGAGGCGAAGCAAGCCGAGCCCCGCGGCATCCCCCACGGGGGACACCCGGGGCAACTTCACCCCGCCGCCGCGCACAGCGGCGTCCCCCGCCGACATGGCCGCCGCGCCAGGAAACGAGCCCCCGGTCGCCTCCGGTGGACGGATGTCCCCCCGCAACTGGCGTGTGCCGACCCGGCTGAACGCGATCCTGCTCATACCCGTGCTCGTCGGCCTCGTCATGGGCGGCTTCCAGGTGAAGGGCTCCATCGACACCTGGAGCGAGGCGCAGGACGCCGAGAACACGGCCCGTCTCGTGCGGGCCTCCCTCGACTACGGCAACCGTCTCATCGAGGAACGCGACATCACCGCCGCTCCGCTGCTGAGCGGCAAGCGGAACGACCCGGCCGTCGTCAAGGCGCGCAAGGCCACCGACCAGGCCGCCGCCGATTTCAAGGCCGCCGCCGAGAACATGCCCGACAAGGAAGGCCTCAACCGCCGCCTGGAGGGCTTTCGCAAGGTCGAGCCGAAGCTCGTGCCGCTGCGCCAGGCCGCGTACACCACCAGGCTTCCCGGTGTGCAGACCGAAGAGGGCTACGTCGCCATCCAGCACCCGCTGATGGAGTTCGCCAACGAGCTCGGCCTGGGCACCGGCAACATCACCAGCTACGGCCGGACCGTCTACGCGATCTCCCTCTCCAAGGCCGCGCTCTCCCTTGAGCGGTCCATCGGCACCCATCTGCTGGTCAAGCCGGGCCCCGGCACCGGTTCGCTGACGTTGCAGCGCACCTCTCTCGCGTCGTACGCCTACCTCGAGCGCATCGCCATCGAGGAGTACACCGGCGGTGGCACCCCCGAGGACGTCGCCAAGCTGGAGGACGCCAGGAAGGAGCTGACGGCCGCCGGCGAGAAGCAGGCCAAGCAGGCCGCCGCCGACGCCAAGGCCGAGGGCAAGACCTTCGTCCCGCCGCCCTCGCAGGACAAGATGGTCGCGGCCCTCGCCACCCTGCCGAGCACCCAGCCGAGCGCCCGCGTCACGCTGGCCGGCAAGGGCATCACCCGCCAGGCCTGGTGGGCCACCACCACCGCCAAGGTCGACGCGTACCGCACCATCGAGTCGGACCTCGCCGACAAGGCCGTGGACGAGGCGTCCGACATCGCCGCCACCGCGCAGCGCAACGCGTACATCACCGGCGCCATCGTCGTCCTCGCGCTGCTCGCCGCCTTCATCCTGGCCGGGCTCATGGCCCGCCAGATGTCCAAGGCGATGCGCCAGCTGCGTACCGCCGCCTTCGGCATCGCCGAGCAGCGGCTCCCGATGCTGGTCGACCAGCTGTCGCGCACCGACCCGGGCCGGGTCGACACCCGTGTGCAGCCCATCCCGATCTCCACCACGGACGAGATCGGCGAGGTCGCCCGCGCCTTCGACCAGGTGCACCGCGAGGCCGTCCGGCTCGCCGCCGAGCAGGCGCTGCTCCGCGGCAACATCAACGCGATCTTCACCAACCTCTCGCGCCGCAACCAGTCGCTGATCGAGGGCCAGCTGACTCTCATCACCGACCTGGAGAACAACGAGGCCGACCCGGACCAGCTGGAGAACCTCTTCCGCCTGGACCACCTGGCGACCCGTATGCGCCGCAACGGCGAGAACCTCCTCGTCCTCTCCGGCGAGGAGCCCGGCCGCCGCTGGGACCAGCCGGTTCCGCTGGTGGACGTGTTGCGCGCCGCCTCCTCCGAGGTGGAGCAGTACGAGCGCATCGAGCTCTCCGGCGTACCGGAGGCCGAGATCCACGGCCTGGCCGTGACCGACCTCGTGCACCTGCTCGCCGAGCTCCTGGAGAACGCGACCACGTTCTCCTCGCCGCAGACCAAGGTCCGGGTCACCGCGACCCGGCTGCCCGACGGCCGCATCATGGTCGAGATCCACGACAAGGGCATCGGCCTCACCGCCGAGGACTTCGCGGACATCAACCACAAGCTGGCCAACCCGCCGACCGTGGACGCCGCGATCTCGCAGCGCATGGGCCTGTTCGTGGTCGGCCGGCTCTCCGACCGGCACGGCATCCGCGTACAGCTGCGCCCCTCGGGCGAGCAGGCGGGCACGACGTCGCTCGTCATGCTGCCGGACGCGATCACGCACGGTGGTGGCGGCGACCAGTCCCCGCACGACAACGAGTTCACCGTCTCCTCGATCATCCCGGAGCAGCAGGCCCTGGCGCCCGAGCCGCTGCGCACGGCCGCCGAGCTCGGCTTCGACGACAGCCGCTACCACGGTGACGGCTCCGAGGCGCAGCCCGAACTCGACCCGGTCGGCCGCTCCCTGATGCGTGAGGAGCGCCGCGCGGCGCTGGAGGCGCAGGCCCAGCAGGCCGACGGCCGCCCGCTCTTCCGCGACGAGGTGGCACCGCAGCAGCACCAGCAGCCCCAGCAGGGCGGCTACGAGCAGCAGGCCCCCGCGTACGATCAGGGCCAGGGTCAGGGCCAGGGTTACGAGAACGAGCAGTACGCCACCGGCCAGTACAACGACCCGCAGTACAGCGACCCGCAGTACGGAGACGGGCAGTACGCCGACCCGCAGTACGCGGGTGACGGTTACCGGGACGAGCAGTACGCGGCCGAGCAGTACACGACGGGGCAGTACCCGGCCCAGCCCTCCCAGGACGGCTACCAGGACCCGCAGATCTCCTATCCGGAGCGCTCCGGTCAGGACGACTGGCCCAGCGCGGACGGCTATCAGCCCGAGTACGGCCAGGAAGCGGAGTCTGCCTCACCGGCCCACGCGGGCGAGGCCGAGCGCGTAGGCTTCGACCGGCCGGGACCGACTCCTTCGGTCGTCCACGACACGACCGACGCGGGTCTGCCCCGCAGGGGCTCCGCCGCCGCGAACGGGAACGGCAGTTCCCCCGCCGAGAGCGAGGGCAAGGACGACTGGCGTTCGTCCAACGACGAGCGCTGGCAGCGCGCCGAGCGCCTCAAGGAGCCGAAGGCGGGCGGGATCACCCCGTCCGGGCTCCCGCGGCGGGTGCCCAAGGCCAACCTGGTCGAGGGCACCGCGGAACAGACCCCACAGGGCGGCCCCCAGGTCTCCCGCGACCCCGAGGAAGTACGGGGCAGGCTGAGCAACCTGCGCCGCGGCGTCCAGCGGGGCCGCACCGCAGGCAGTGACACGAATGGCCAGGGCTTCAGCCCTGATAGCACCTACAACCAGGAGCGTTAGTGTGAGCCCGATGAGCCAGGCGGCACAGAACCTGAACTGGTTGATCACCAACTTCGTGGACAACACCCCCGGGGTGTCCCACACAGTGGTGGTCTCCGCCGACGGACTCCTTCTGGCGATGTCCGAAGGCTTCCCCCGCGACCGCGCCGACCAGCTCGCGGCCGTCGCCTCGGGTCTGACCTCGCTGACCGCCGGGGCCTCCCGGATCTTCGAGGGCGGCTCCGTGACCCAGACCGTTGTGGAGATGGAGCGAGGATTTCTCTTCATCATGTCCATCTCCGACGGCTCCTCGCTCGCCGTTCTCGCCCACCCGGATGCGGACATCGGTCTCGTTGGGTACGAAATGGCACTTCTTGTCGATCGCGCGGGCACGGTCCTCACTCCGGACCTGCGCGCCGAGCTCCAGGGGAGCCTTCTCAACTAACAGACAGACGGTGCGTTTTCGTGTCCCGTGCCCGTAAGGTTTCGGGACGCGGCTCCACAGTGATGGTGCCCGGCACAGTTGGAGGAGGAAGCAACGTGGCAACACCCCCAGACGGTTCGTCATCGGCGAACTGGTCCCCTGGTCACGGCCAGGGCGGCCAGCACGACGGCGGTCCGAACAGGTACAACTTCCCCTCCGCGCCGAGCCACCGCCGCCAGCCCTACGCGCAGCCCCAGCAGCCGGGACCGCGCCCGTACGACCAGGGCACCCCGGCGCACGCGCCCCGTATCCAGCCCGTGCACCCCCAGCGGCGCGCCCCCGAACCGGCGCCCGCGGGGTCGGCGCACAACCCCCTGGTGCGCCCGTACGCCATGACGGGCGGCCGCACCAGGCCCCGCTACCAGCTCGCCATTGAGGCGCTGGTGCACACCACCGCACAACCGCATCAGTTGCAGGGCCAGTTGCCCGAGCATCAGCGCATCTGCAACCTGTGCCGCGAGATCAAGTCAGTCGCCGAGGTCTCGGCGCTGCTCTCCATCCCCCTCGGCGTCGCCCGGATCCTCGTAGCCGACCTGGCGGAGGCCGGACTTGTCGCCATCCATCAGCCCGGCGGCGACGAGACCGCCGGCGGCCAGCCAGACGTGACACTGCTCGAAAGGGTGCTCAGTGGACTTCGCAAGCTCTAGCGGCGGAGCAACAGCCCGCTCCACCACCAGCGCGAAAATCGTGGTGGCGGGCGGCTTCGGCGTGGGCAAGACCACGTTCGTCGGGGCGGTCTCTGAGATCAACCCGCTGCGCACCGAGGCCGTCATGACGTCCGCGTCCGCGGGCATCGACGACCTGACCCACACCGGGGACAAGACCACCACGACGGTGGCCATGGACTTCGGCCGCATCACCCTGGACCAGGACCTGATCCTGTACCTCTTCGGTACGCCGGGCCAGGACCGCTTCTGGTTCATGTGGGACGACCTCGTCCGCGGCGCCATCGGCGCGGTCGTGCTCGTGGACACCCGCCGCCTCGCCGACTGCTTCCCCGCCGTCGACTACTTCGAGAACTCCGGGCTCCCCTTCGTCATCGCCCTCAACGGCTTCGACGGCCACCAGCCGTACACCCCCGACGAGGTACGCGAGGCACTGCAGATCGGCCCGGACACCCCCATCATCACCACGGACGCGCGCCACCGCGCGGACGCGAAGAGCGCGCTGATCACGCTGGTCGAGCACGCGCTGATGGCGCGCCTTCGGTAGCGGTCCTTCCCACCTTTGCCCGTACGCGGATGTGGGCCCGCGCGCTTCGGCGTGCGGGCCCCTGTCAGTTCCCGCGGTAGTGCTCGAACTGGGTCACGCCCTGGTAGCCGTAGCTCTCCGGGTGCAGTTCGTGCAGGGCGACGCCGCCCCGGGCGAGCGGACCGAGCAGCCGCGAGAGGAACGCGTTGGCCTCGCTGACGAACGCCGCCTTCTCGGCCGCGCTGTTCGTGCCCGCGGTGATGCTGACTTCCAGATGGGCGTCCCGGGCGCCTTCGGCTCCGGCAAGGGGTTTTCCGGCCACGTAGTAGCGCTCCGCGGGGACGAGGTCGAGGTGGACGATGGTCCGCGCGGCGGACTTGCCGAGCGCGGAGACCGCCAGGCGGGTCAGCCCCTCGGCGAGCGACTGCTGCACGTCGGCGGAGAGTTCGGGGTCGGTGACGGTGGCCCTGATGTGGGGCATGGCGCTCCTTCGCGTGGGGTTCGGTGTACGCCGGACCGGCGGCACGGAGCAACCCTCGCCCGGCCGGGCATGATTGATCCAACGCATAGCTGTCATAGCCATATGAGGCCGCCTCATGACCGTGAACCTCCCGCAGCTCAGGGCCTTTCTCGCCGTCGTCGACACGGGCGGCTTCAGTGCGGCCGCCGCCGACCTCGGCATGAGCCAGTCGGCGGTGTCGCACGCCGTGGCCTCCCTCGAACGTGAGCTGGCGGGACCGCTGCTCGTGCGGGCTTCCCCGGCGCGGGCGACGGCGCTCGGCGAACGCGTCCTGCCGTACGCCCGCAGCGCGCTGTCGGCGGTCCGTTCCGTCGAGGAGATCGCGGCGGACGCGAGCCGCACGCTGACCGGCACGGTGCGGCTCGCCGCGACGCCCACGGTCTGCCAGGGCCTGCTGCCCGGCCTGCTGCGGCACTGGCGGGAGAGCAGTCCACGCGTCACGGTGCGGGTCTTCGAGGGCGACAGCGCCGAGGTCGCCGAGTGGCTGGAGAACGGCACGGCCGACGCGGGCGTGCTGATCGACCCGCCGCCGGGCCCCGGCACCCGGCTCGCGGTGGACGGCTACCGTGCCCTGCTCCCCCGCGACCACCCGCTGGCGGGCGAGCCCGCCGTCGACCTCGGCGATCTGGAGGACGACGACTTCCTGCTGTCGCCGGGCGGCTGCGAGGACCGGCTCCGCGCGCTGCACGGCCGCGCAGGGCTGCCGCTCGCCCCGGCGCACCGCGTACGCGACCTCGCCACCCTGATCAGCATGGTCCAGGCAGGCCTCGGCGTGACCGTCCTTTCCGAGGTCTCCCGCTCACTGGTCCCGCCCGACCTGGTGCTGCTGCCGGTGACTCCGCCGGTCTCACGCCGGCTGGTGCTGTCGGGACCGCGGGGCCGCGTATGGCATCCGGCGGTCGGACCGCTGGCGGAGTCGGCGGCGGCCCACCTGTCCCGTCCCGGCCGTGAGCCCGCCCGGTAGGAACGCACGCGGGCCCCGCCCTCCCGAAGGAGAACGGGGCCCGAAGTCAGGAGAGCCGAAGCGCTCAGCCCTGCCAGCTGTGCGGGGCGCGGAAGCCCGGGGTGCGCTCCAGGCGGCGCCAGCCGGCCTTGTCACGGCCGCGGCGCGCGGGGGCGGCGGCGGGCTGAGCGGCGGCGCGGGCCAGCAGGATCGCGGTGATGGCCGCGACCTCCTCGGGCTCGGCGTGGCCCTTCTCGACGCGGATGTCTGGGGTGGTCATCTGCAGCGTTCTCCTTGTGGGCTACTGCGGTGCAGGAACGGACCTGCTGCTACTGCGGGGGGTTGCCGTGCTTACGCGAGGGCAGGTCGGCGTGCTTGTTGCGGAGCATCGCGAGGGACTTGATGAGGACCTCGCGGGTCTCGGCCGGGTCGATGACGTCGTCGACCAGACCGCGCTCGGCGGCGTAGTAGGGGTGCATCAGCTCGGCCTTGTACTCCTTGACCATGCGCGTCCGCATCGCCTCGGGGTCCTCCGCGGCCGCGATCTGCCGACGGAAGATCACGTTCGCGGCGCCCTCGGCGCCCATGACCGCGATCTCGTTGGTGGGCCAGGCGTAGGTGAGGTCGGCGCCGATGGACTGGCTGTCCATGACGATGTAGGCGCCGCCGTAGGCCTTGCGCAGGATCAGCGAGATCCGCGGGACCGTGGCGTTGCAGTACGCGTACAGCAGTTTCGCGCCGTGCCTGATGATGCCGCCGTGCTCCTGGTCGACGCCGGGCAGGAAGCCCGGGACGTCCAGGAGGGTGAGGATCGGGATATTGAAAGCATCGCACATCTGCACGAAGCGGGCGGCCTTTTCCGAGGCCTCGATGTCCAGGACACCGGCCAGGGCCTGCGGCTGGTTGGCGACGATGCCGACGACCTTGCCGTCGAGGCGGGCCAGGGCGCAGATGATGTTGCGCGCCCAGCGCTCGTGGACCTCCAGGTAGTCGCCGTCGTCGACGAGCTCCTCGATGACCTTGGTCATGTCGTACGGCCGGTTGCCGTCCGCCGGGACCAGGTCGAGCAGGACGTCCGAGCGGCGCTCGGCCGGGTCCTCCGACTCGTGCGCCGGCGGGTTCTCCCGGTTGTTGGAGGGGAGCATCGAGATCAGGTAGCGGACCTCGGCGAGGCAGGTCTCCTCGTCGTCGTAGGCGAAGTGGCAGACGCCCGACGTCTCGGCGTGCACGTCGGCGCCGCCCAGGCCGTTCTGGGTGATCTCCTCGCCGGTCACCGCGCGGACCACGTCCGGCCCCGTGATGAACATCTGCGAGGTCTCGCGGACCATGAACACGAAGTCGGTCAGCGCCGGCGAGTAGGCCGCGCCGCCCGCGCACGGGCCGAGCATGACCGAGATCTGCGGGATGACGCCCGAGGCCTTGGTGTTGCGCTGGAAGATGCCGCCGTACCCGGCGAGCGCCGAGACGCCCTCCTGGATACGGGCGCCCGCGCCGTCGTTCAGGGAGACCAGCGGGGCACCGGCCGCGATGGCCATGTCCATGATCTTGTGGATCTTGGTGGCGTGCGCCTCGCCGAGGGCGCCTCCGAAGATCCGGAAGTCGTGGGCGTAGACGAAGACCGTGCGGCCCTCCACCGTGCCCCAGCCGGTGATGACACCGTCCGTGTACGGCTTCTTGGCCTCCAGGCCGAAACCGGTCGCCCGGTGCCTGCGCAACTGCTCGACCTCGTTGAACGAGTCCGGGTCGAGGAGCAGCTCGATCCGCTCACGGGCGGTCAGCTTGCCCTTGGCGTGCTGCGCCTCGGTCGCCTTCTCGCTCGGTCCGCGCAGCGCCTCCGCACGGATCTCGTGCAGTTCGGCCACGCGGCCACGCGAGCCGGTGGGCTCGCCGTCAGAGGAAGCGGTCTCGTCCAAAACGGTCATGTAGCGACCTTACGGAGCGCGCCCGGGGAAAGGGACCGTCGACTCCTCACAGTCTCCGGGCCGTTTTCCTGGCACCCCCGGACAGAAGAGAGGCCCGGCGACGAAGAAGTGACGGCTCACAGCGGCCCCCGCTGTAGGGGTTCCACAAAGGGAAGGCCGTCCCGCATTTCCCGCGGCGACCTGCGTCAACCCAGGACCACCTCACATCGATGGCTCATACAGGCAGTGCCCGGCGTGATCCGCAGCCGCAAGGCGCTTCCCGTGGCGAGAACCTCCACCGATGGGTCCTTGTCCACCACTCGGGAGACGGGCCGGTTCCAGGTGAATTCCACGGAATCTCCAGTTCGCGGCGGCTCGCTCACCCGAACCGTAGCGCTTCTCCCCCTGCGCCGGACGAGCACGCTCGCGGGCGCGGTGACGGCGAGCGGTCCGGCCCGCCCTGCCCGCCAGAAGTTGGCGGCCGTCAGACCGAGCGAATCGACGGCCACGGCCTGGACCTCCGCCGAATTGGCGAGGACCGACAACCAGCGGCGGTCGGCCGCACGGGCCGCCAGGGCGCGGCGCGAGGCCCCGGGCATCAGGACATAGGCGTACGTCGCGTCCGTGGGGTCCGTGCCGTGGTCGAGCCAGAGCGTCTGCCAGCGCCGGGTCCGCCGCTCCGTGGAGCTGGTGGTGTTGATGTCGGACCAGGCGCCCGTGCGGTCCTCGCGCAGGGTGCGCAGCCGGGACGTACCGCCGGGGAAGACCCAGCCGCCGTGCCCTTCGAGGTGGGCCCAGCGCGGGTTCGGACGGTCGTCGAGGGTGAAGGCCGCGGTACCGGCCTCGCCGAGGTTGCGGTTGTCGACGACGCTCTCCACGGGGACGCCGTCGGCGGCGGTGATGCCCGCGCCCAGGCAGATCACGGCGTCCGCGGCGCAGAACCACGACTTGCGGGCCCGCAGCGTGGAGCCGAGGCCCCTGACGTGCTGGCCGACGGCCGCGAACTCGCCGTCGGTCGCGCCGCCCACCCAGCTCGCGGCGGGCCTGGACGCGCCCCACTCGCCGCCCGCCCTGTCGGGGAGCCGCTTGGTGGAGACGGTGGTGCCGGGCAGCCGGTAGGGGTCGACGGTCGGCCAGAACCAGTCCGTGTACTGGTCGCTGCGCCGGCCTGCGGCCCACCACAGGAGCATCCCCGCGCCCGTGTGCCAGCCGCGGGGATTCTCGCCGTTGCCGCACTCGTAGTACGCGATCCGCTCCGAGGCCATGGAGAGGTTCGCGGTGAAGCCGGGGCGCCGGTGCACCGCGCGGTCCATGGCGGGAAACAGCCGGTGCTCCACCGGTTCGGGCGCCGCCGTCACGCCGGAGTCCGCGACCGCGTGCAGCCGGGCGAGATCGGCGACCCCGAGCTGCCGGGCGCCGAGGATCGGCGTGACGGTGTCCCGCTCGATCCACCCCTTGATGCGCCCGTACCAGCGCTCACGCTCGGCCGCGCTCGCGCCGCCCGCGAGCAGCGCCATGGCGGCGATGAGACCCTGCCCGTGGAAGTGGTCGCTGCGCATGATCTTGCGGTCGTCGCTCTTGAGGTAGCCGCGGCTGACGGCGCGGCCGTTGACGCTGTCCATCATGAGGCCGTCGACGATCAGGGGCGCGTACGCCCGCTCGACGCTGTCGAGGATGATCTGCTTCTTCGGGTCGGTGACGGCCCAGGATGACCCGGCGAGCAGCGCGAAGAGCCTGCCGAGACCGTCGAGCATGACTTGCCCGTACGTTCCCGAGTAGGCGACCCAGGCGTGCTGGATGAACGAGCCGTCCGCGTAGAGGCCGTCTCCCTTGGTGACGTGGGGGAAGACAGGTGAGAGCGCGTCGCGGGCGAGGGCGATCTTGGCCGGGGCCCTGCCCAGGACGCCGCGCAGGGCGACGGAGCGGCACAGGTCGACGCGGTTGGCGCCGGTCGATGTGCCGGTGTAGTCGCCGATCGCGGAGTCGGGGACGAAGTGGTCGACGGCGGCGAAGGCCTTCTCCCTGCGGTCCGCGCCGAGCTCGTCGTGGAGGGCCGCCACGATGTCCATGAGCAGTCGCGGGCTGCCGATCTGCCACTCCCACCAGTTTCCATAGCGGGTGGTGGCGGGATGGTAGACGGTGGCGGCGACGTGGTCGAGGCCGCGCAGGATGTCGGTGAGTAGTCCGGCGTCGCCCGTCGATCCGGTGCCTTCGCAGACGTACGCCTGGGTCATCGTCCACAGCCTGCTGTAGCTGAGGGTGATGCCGGACGGTGGGTCGAACGGGGCGTCGGGCCAGAGCGACGCGGCGGCGGGGGCCATGGCCGTGCGGAAGGTGCGGGCGAGGTCGCCGGTCTCCTTGAGCCGGAAGGCGTACGGCTCGTCGGCGGGGTCGTAGCCGGTGCCGAGGGAGATCTCCAGCCAGCGTTCGCGCAGGACCGTGAACTCGTCGGCCGTTTCGGCGGCGGATGCCGGGGGCGGCAGGGTCAGCATGGTGGTTGCTCCGGCTCCGGTGGCGGCGACGCTGAAAGCGGTTGCTGCCAAGAAGGTGCGGCGGGTTGGCGTCATGCGTCAGGGGTGTATCAGCGGGGAGAAAGCGCTGTCTAGACCTCACACCGAAGCTCCTGCATCCATGGGCCCCCAC
Source organism: Streptomyces sp. NPDC058284 (assembly GCF_042881135.1). Lineage (NCBI taxonomy): Bacteria > Bacillati > Actinomycetota > Actinomycetes > Kitasatosporales > Streptomycetaceae > Streptomyces > Streptomyces sp. NPDC058284. The sequence continues at coordinate 142,720 of NZ_JBHVYE010000005.1, read as the reverse complement.
ACCCCTCCTTCGAGTGACCCACAGAAGACACGCCGCGCTAGAGGTTGAAAGTTGAACAGAATCGCGCTACTGTCAATCTCGTTGAACATTCAACAGTAGCTCCCCATCGGAGCTCTCGTCCCCAAGGAGCACGTCATGGGCATCTTCGGCCGCAAGAACGACACCGCCACCACCGCCGCGACCCCGGCCGCACCCGCCGCGGTCAGCCCGGAGCTCGCCGCGCTGACCGGTGACTACACCATCGACCCCGCGCACACGACGATCGGCTTCGTCGCCCGGCACGCCATGGTCACCAACGTCAAGGGCTCCTTCCTCGACTTCACCGGCTCGCTGCACCTGGACGGCACGGACCCGGCCCGCTCGACCGCCTCCCTCGACATCACGATGGACAGCATCGACACGGGCAACGCCGACCGTGACGGGCACCTCAAGAGCGCCGACTTCTTCAAGACCGACGAGTTCCCCGCCATGACCTTCCGCTCGACCGAGGTGAAGGCGCTCGGCGGCGACGACTACCGCGTCACCGGCGACCTGACGATCCTGGGCACCACGAAGCCGCTCTCCATCGACCTGGAGTTCAACGGCGCGGCCAAGGACCCGTTCGGCAACGACCGCGTCGGCTTCGAGGGCAAGGCGGAGATCCTGCGCTCGGAGTGGGGCCTCACGTGGAACGCCGCGCTGGAGACCGGCGGCGTGCTCATCTCCGACAAGATCAAGCTGAACTTCGACATCTCGGCGATCAAGGCCGGGGCCTGAGCCGACCGCCCGCGCCACCCGCTCGGCCGCGCCACCTGCCCGGCCACGCCGCCCGAACCGTACACGCTACCGTTTCGCCGTGCCCGAGTTCATCCAGCAACTGCCCGCTCTCCTCGGCGTGATCGTCGGCGCGCTCGGCTCGTACGTGGCGATCACGCGGGGCGACCGCATCCGGTTCCGGCGGGAGCAGGCGGCGCGCTGGGAGGAGCGGCGGCTCGCCGTCTACACCGAGTACGCCCGGGTCCTGCGGCAGACCGTCAGCCTCACCTACCGGGTCGCCGCCCACCTCGGCAACGACCCGCACCCTCACCCGCTCACCCCCGAAGAGGCGGTGCCGCTCTTCACCCAGGCCGCCGAGGCGCGCGACCCCGCCGGAGAGGCGCTGCTCATGCTGGGCGCGCCGGAAGTGGTCGACGAGGCGCGGGCATGGGTGCTCCTGGTCATCCGGATGGAGCGGTTCCTGCGCGCGGACACGCACGACCCCGAGGCGTGGGGCGAACTCCTTGAGCGGCAGCGGGCCGCGCGCGAGGCGTTCTACGCGGCGGTCCGGCGGGACCTGGCGCTGCCGCCGGGGCATCCGGGGCGGTGGCCGGTGACGGATCCCCCGGCCGACCCCCGGACGGACTGACCTGGCCGCCCTCCCCGGTCGGACCGATCACCCCGTGCCGAGCGTGTGCCCCAGGATCGCCTTCGCCAGCGGCTCCTGCACCGCCGGCGGCAGCGAATGCCCCATGCCGGGAATCTCCACGAGCCGCGCACCGGCGATGACCTGGGCCAGATGCTGGGGATGCGGCAGCGGGAAGACGGGCTCGGCGGGGGCGGACACGACGAGCGTCGGGACCTTCGTCCGGGCCAGTTCGGCGGTGCGCACCATCCCCGAGGAGTCGGCGCGCCCATGGGCTGTCGAGTCCAGGTAGCTGCCCGCGTGCTCGATGATGCGCCGCTCAAGGTCCCTGAAGTACGCGGCGTCGAAGGGCAGTTGGTCTCCGCTCAGCAGACGCCAGTGCTCCACCCTGCGGTCCAGCTCGGCCTCCAGCCCGTGGTCCTCGACGGGGCGGGACCACAGCTCCAGGATCTCCGGCGCGATACCGGGCAGCTCCGCGACGGGGACGTGTACGCCGTCCGGCCGCACGTACGGCGTCTCGCTCAGCGCGCACGTGCCCATCAGGGTCGCGCTCAGCACCCGCTCGGGGTGGTCGGCGACCAGCAACTGGGCGAGCATGCCGCCCAGCGAGAGCCCCACGACGTGCGCGCGCTCGACGCCCAGGCCGTCCAGGACCGCCACGGCGTCTTGCGCCAAGTCGGTGACGGCGTAGGGGTTCTGGTCGAAGGGGCGGTCCGAGCGGCCCGTGTCGCGGTGGTCGTAGCGGATGACGTGGTGGTGGGCGGCGAGCGCCTCCACCAGCGGCTCGGGCCAGCCGAGCCCGGAGGCTTGGGCCCCCATGACGAGGAGCAGCGCGGGGGCGTCGGACGCCCCTCGCCGCTCGGTCCACAGCCGAACTCCCGGCGCGACCTCGACGTACTGCTCGTACTGCTCCTGAACGTGTTCCGGCACGAGTCATCCCCTCTCCGGGCGCGTATCCGCGCCCACTCTAAGACGAAACGTATCGTCTCGCATCAGGGCCGTGCGGTCAAGCGCCGGAGCCCGCGCCGCGGCCCAGGCCCCCGGCCTAGAACCCGCCGCCCCCGCCCCCGAAGTCTCCCCCGCCTCCGAAGTCACCGCCCCCGCCGAAGTCCCCACCACCGAAGTCACCGCCACCGAAGTCACCCGGGTCGAAGTCGGCGCCCGAGAAGTCGCCGCCCTCGTAACCGCCGCCGAAGTCGCCGTACCCCGAGCCGTAGTCGGCGGCGTAGGCGGGGGCCGACATCATGCCGCCGAGCATCGTGCCGAGCAGCAGTCCTGGCAGCAGGCCGCCGCCGAAGTAGCCGCCCGCCCAGGGCCCGTACGCCGGGCCCGCCTCCCAGTAGGGCCGCCGCTCGCCGGAGTCCGTGGCCACCGTCCGCGCCATCGGGTCCCGGCCGTCCGCGAGGCGGGCCGCGTCCGCCGCGCAGACCGGGACCGAGCGTTCCGGCGCGCCCGGGGGCGCCCACATGACGTCCTCGACCGAGGGGCCGTGCCGCGGGTCGAAGAAGCAGGGGGCCCGCCGCTCCGGCAGCTCGCGGCCCTCGCGGCGCGCGGCGAGCAGGGCCAGGGAGAAGCGTCCGTCCTCCAGGGCCTGGGTGACGGCCCGCACGTCCTCGGGGCCCGTCGCCGCGGCCATGTACGACTTCGCCTTCTCGTACGCGTCGAGCGCCCGCTCGTAGTCCGCGCGCATCGCGTCGTTCGCACCGGCCTCCGCGGGATGGAAGTCGAGCCGGTCAAGCTCCTCGCCGAACGCGGTGATGTCCTCGTCCACGACGACGGACAGCTTGTTCAGTGCCTCGCGCCGGCTCTCCTCGTGGCGCCGCTTCTTGCGCCGGATCACGGCGTACGCGCCACCGGCGCCGGCGACGACCACCACTCCGACGCCGATGACGGCGCCCGCCGAGACGCCGTCGTCCGCGCCGCCCCAGGACTGCGGGGCCCTGCCGCGCGCCTGCACCAGGGCCTGGCCGACGAAATGGTCGAGCTGGACGGCGGTGTCCTCGCCCTGGACCAGCGAGACGAGGTTCCTGACGGCGTTGCCCGTCAGGACCGAGCGGTCGGCCCGCGCGTCGAAGCCGCCGCCGAGCCGGACCGCGTAGACGCCGGTCACGCCGGTCTCGGCGCGCAGCCGCGTGAAGAGGCGCTGCTGCGGGAAGTTGTCCGGCAGCACGGCCACGAACACCGGCTTGTCGGCCTTCTTGATCTTTTGGGCGAGGGCGTCCGCCTGCGCCTCGGACAGCTGGTCCGACGCCGCGGGATCGACGTACACCGGACTCTTCTCCCAGGCGTCCGCCACGACCGACGCGCTGGAGGCGTTCGGCGCCACCGGCGCCGCCGAGACTCCGGGCGCCGCCGAGACCCCGGGCGCCGCGGTGAAGGATACGGCGCCCAGGACGAGCAGGAGCCCGGAGAGTCCTACGGTGATCCGCTTCGTCCGATTCTTCATACTTCGAACGTAACCCAGCGCGGACCCCGACGGAGGCTCGGGCGGCTGCTATTCCACCGGCTCGACCCCGGCCCGCAGCAGGCCGTAGGTGTACGCGTCCTCCAGGGCGCCCCACGACGCGGCGATGACGTTCTCGGCGACGCCGACGGTCGACCACTCGCCGACGCCGTCGGAGGTGGAGATCAGGACCCGCGTGGTGGAGGACGTGCCGTGCTTGCCCTCCAGGATGCGGACCTTGTAGTCGACGAGCTCCAACTTGGCGAGCTGCGGATAGATCCGCTCCAGGCCGACCCGCAGCGCCCGGTCGAGGGCGTTGACCGGGCCGTTGCCCTCGGCCGTGGCGACGATGCGCTCGCCCTTCGCCCACAGCTTCACGGTGGCCTCGTTGGCGTGCGTGCCGTCGGGGCGGTCCTCGACGATGGCCCGCCAGGACTCGACGCGGAAGTAGCGGCGGGCCCGGCCCTCGGCCTCCTCGCGGAGCAGCAGTTCGAAGGAGGCGTCGGCGGCCTCGTATGTGTACCCCTGGAGCTCGCGCTCCTTGACGCGCTCCACGACGCGGCCGATCAGCTCGCGGTCGCCGCCGAGGTCGACGCCGAGCTCCTTGCCCTTGAGCTCGATGGAGGCGCGGCCCGCCATGTCGGAGACGAGCATGCGGATGCGGTTGCCGACGAGGTCCGGGTCGATGTGCTGGTACAGGTCGGGGTCGACCTTGATCGCGGAGGCGTGCAGGCCCGCCTTGTGCGCGAAGGCGGAGACGCCGACGTAGGGCTGGTGGGTCGATGGGGTCAGGTTGACGACCTCGGCGATGGCGTGCGAGACGCGGGTCATCTCGCGCAGGGAGCCCTCGGGCAGGACCTGCTTGCCGTACTTGAGCTCCAGGGCGGCAACGACGGGGAAGAGGTTGGCGTTGCCGACGCGCTCGCCGTAGCCGTTGGCCGTGCACTGCACGTGGGTGGCGCCCGCGTCGACGGCGGCGAGGGTGTTGGCGACGGCGCAGCCTGTGTCGTCCTGGGCGTGGATGCCGAGCCGTGCGCCGGTGTCGGCGGCGACGGTGCCCACGACGGCCTGGACCTGGGCGGGCAGCATGCCGCCGTTGGTGTCGCACAGGACGACGACGTCGGCGCCCGCGTCGGCGGCGGCCCGCACGACGGACTTGGCGTACTCGGGGTTGGCGCGGTAGCCGTCGAAGAAGTGCTCGCAGTCGACGAAGACGCGGCGTCCCTGGGCGACGAGGTGGGAGACGGTGTCGCGGACCATCTCCACGTTCTCTTCGAGGGTGGTGCGCAGGGCCAGCTCGACGTGCCGGTCGTGGGCCTTGGCGACGAGGGTGATGACGGGGGCGCCGGAGGCCAGGAGGGCGGCCACCTGCGGGTCGTCGGCCGCCTTGGCGCCCGCGCGGCGGGTGGCGCCGAAGGCGACGAGCCGGGCGTGCCGGAAGGTGATCTCCTGCTGTGCCCGCGCGAAGAACTCGGTGTCGCGCGGGTTGGCGCCGGGCCAGCCGCCTTCGATGAAGCCCACGCCGAAGTCGTCCAGGTGCCGGGCGATGGTCAGCTTGTCCGCGACGGTGAGGTTGATGCCCTCGCGCTGCGCGCCGTCGCGCAGCGTGGTGTCGAAGACGTGGAAGGAATCGTCGGGTGCGCTGGTTTCCGTCATGCTGATCTGGCTCCTGTGTCGGATCTCGGTCTACCGGAATGACCGGCTCCACCACCCCCAATGATCCCTCGCGCTCCGTGTCCGGCTGCAGTTGGGCCGGGAAACGAAAAAACCCCTCGCGGGTGCGAGAGGTCTGCGCGCGGGTCGAGGCGACGGTGTCCGCCCGTACGTGATGGGTACGAGGCGGTCACTGCGGACCGGCGCGCCTGCTGCCAATAATCATGGCGAACGAGAGCACGACAGGCAGCTTGCCACGGTTCGCCCCCGTGCGGAACGGCGTCTCACGATGCGGGCGGCGCGTGCTCGCGCCGCCCGCTCCGGGTCGAACGTCAGCGCAGACGGCGTCAGCGCAGGCGGCGTCAGCGCAGGCGGCGTCAGCGCAGGCGGCGTATGAAGATGTCGTCGCCGTCGTTGGTGTCGCCGGGCAGCAGCGTGGCGTCGCCGGACGAGAAGGCGATCCGGCGGGCGTCCGCCGAGATGCCGCCCGGCGCGACCGTCGCCGTGGCGGCGCCGCCGGTGGTGTCCGGGGTGACGAGCGTGGTCGTGCCCGTCCTGAGGTCCCGCAGGTAGACGGGCCACTCCTTGCCGTACTGGCTGCCCGCCTCGGTGAGTTCGGACATGAAGGTCAGGCGGCGGCCGTCGGCGCTGATCGCGGGCGCCCGGGTGTAGGCCCTTGCCCTTGCCCGCAATGACGGGCTGCACCGGTGGCGCGGTTCCGCACGCGGAGGTCGAACGGCCTCAGCGGCTCTCAGACCTCCGCGCCGAGCGACCCGTCCAGGAAGTCCCGTACGTGCGTGAGGACTTGGGCGCGGCCCGTGCCCCGCAGCCCGATCGCCACGTGGATGGCGAAGCCGTCGAGCAGCGCCCTCAGCCGGGTCGCGAAACGGTCCGGGTCGACCGTCTTGAACTCGCCGCGCGAGACGCCCTCGGCGAGCAGCGCCACCAGGTCGCGGTGCCAGGCGCCCTCGATCGCGGCCTGCCGGTCGCGGGCGTCCTCGTCGGCCCCCAGGGAGCGGTTCCAGACCTCGAGCCAGAGGGTCCAGTGCGGGTCACCGGGGCCGTCGGGGACGTACAGCCCGACGTAGGCGTCCAGGCGGGCGCGGGCCGTGCCGGGGCGGGCGAGGAGGCGGCCACGCTCGGCGCCGAGGCGGCCCTCGCTCCACTCCAGGGTGCGCAGGAGCAGTTCGTCCTTGGTGCGGAAGTAGTAGAGGAGGTGGCCGGAGCTCATGCCGACCTCGCGGCCGAGCGCGGCCATGGTCAGCTTCTCCAGGCCGCGCTCGGCGATCATCTCCATGGCGGCCGCCAACACGTCCTCACGCGGCGGGGCGTTCTTCCGCGCGCGGGCCTGACCGGCCATGTCCGTACTCCTTGATCACACCTTCGGCTGCCGCCGGGAAGCAGACCCCGGCCCGCGCCCGCCGCACCACCGCGTCCGGCGCCCCATCTTAGGCACCACGCCCCACCACCCGACGAGCCGGACCCGCCCCGGCTCACGGCGTACGGCCAGGGCTTCTCCGGCGCGGCCTGCGCACCGGTGGGGTGGCCAGGCGGGCCCGGCCCGGCCCGCCGCCAATACCCGTGGCGCAGGCCCCCTTCGCCTTCGGGTGGAGGGGCCCTTTCGTCATGCTCGAATCGGCGTACCGTGACGGCGTGGCAAACGACGACCTCGGGCGAACTCTCCGACGCCTGCGCCGCCTGGCCTCCCTGACCCAAGAGGAGTTGGCCGAGCGCTCCGACGTGTCCGTGGACGTGATTCGGCAACTGGAGCAGCGCCGCAAACACTCGGCACGTCTGCCCACACTGCACGCCCTGGCCAACGGTCTCGGCGTGGAGCTGACGACGCTCCTGGGCGATCCGCCGGCTGTCTCGACGGGCGAGAACGACGGGCCCCGTTTCGTGGCAGTGCGCCGGGCCGTCATGCCTGCCCTGGGGGGCGCTGAACCCAAGGCACCAGGGCCCGACTTCTCACTGCCCGACCTGCGGGAGCAGATCGCCGAGGGCTGGACGCAGTATCACGCTGCTGAGTTCGACACTGTGATGAAGACCCTGCCTGGCATGATCACGGACGCGCGTACCGCCACAGCGGCGCCGGACCGCGTGGACCAGGGCGCCGGATTCGCGGCGCTGGGCAAAGTCCTGCAGCTGGCGGGACACGTCGCTGTGCGGATGGGGAAAACCGACCTCGCCCTGATCAGTCTGGAGCGGGCCATAGACGCGGCGGGCCGATCGTCCGACCCCCTGCTCCGCGCGATGATCGTCAACTCTGTGGCGTGGACGTACCAGCGGCAGGGCCGCCTCGGCGATGCCCTGGACATTGCCCTGCACGCCGCCGCCGACATCAAGAACGACGGGCGCACCGGTACCGCTGACGGCCTGAAGGTCTGGGGCGCGCTGACGATGTCCGCCGCTACGTCGGCCGCGCGCGGCAACGACTATGAGCGAGCCGCCTCGTTGATGGAGCACGCAGAGACGGAAGCGGCTCGCGTGGCCAAGCTGCCACAGAGCAGCGACAGCCGCATGGTCAGCGTCTTCAGCCCGTCCTCGGTACGCATCGAGCGCGTCCGCCTGGCCGTGCAGTACGGGCACCCCGAGGAGGCCCTGACTCTGGCGAAGGGGATGCGGCTGAGCAAGGACACTCCGCCGTCCTGGCGGACGTGGCTGTTGCTGGACGTGGCCCGCGCTCACACGGACCTCGGAGACGCTCCGGGCGCCGTAAAAGCCCTGGAGTCGCTTCGGCGCGTGGCGCCGACATGGATGCAGCACCACACCCTGGCGGTCGCCATCGTGCGCGACCTGTGGTCACTTCCCAACCATCCCGCCGGACTGCGTTCGTTGGCCGAATTCCTGGGGGGCGACGGGTAGCGTCGCGAAACTAGGACGCCACGCCACTGTCACCCTGTGCAACGCACCGATTCCATGAGTCGCACAGCGTCCCGGCGACCGCCCGACGGCCCCGGGGCATGGCCGACTGGTAGGAGTCGACATGGCCGACAGTATGGGCCGCGCCCTCAGCGCGGGACGTAGCGGATCACCGGCGCTGATGAGTGCCGCGTTCGACTGGCTGGCGCGCGCCCAGCGGGAGCCGCATCTGGCGCACCGGGAGTGGATGGAGCGCGGCGCCGCACTGATGCCGCTCGGCACTCGGTTCAACGCCGTGTGCTTGTCCGCACGGATCGTGCACGCGGGCGTCGACACCGATGACCCGGAGACGGTGGCCGCGGCGCTGGCCCATCTGCTCTGCGGCCCGGTCCTCCACCACCGACCGAAGCAAACGTACTACGCACTGACCGCACCGCATCCGCCCACCCTGTGGGCCCGCGCCGACGAGGCCCCGATGCTCGGCGCCGGTCACTTCCTCTCCGTCCCGGCCCCGGACATGCTCGGCCCGTACGGCCTGCACTGGGTCGTGCGCCCACGCATCGTCGGCGACCTGTGCCCGGTGCCGTCCGTCGCCGCCCTCGTCCACATCGCGATCGGCACGGGAACAGGGGGCCATCGGTGAACGCCGCCATCAAGAACATAGACCTGCGGCAGTACGAGCACGAGGTCTACGTGATCCTCCTCATGCACACCGTGGAGTGCGCCACCTGTGGGGCCGAGCAGGACTGTCCTGACGCGGCGTGCATCCGGCGCGTACTACGAGAGACACGGTTCGTCCTCCGACACGGCGACGAGTTCGCCGCGGCCGGCGATGAGTGAAGGCGCGCGGTTCTGCCGGCGCTGTGACGAGCCCATCTTGCCCGGGCAGGCCGTCGTGACGTACGTGAAGCCGTCGGTCTCGGTCGGCGGCTACGTCGTCATCGTGCACGCGGAGTGTCCGAAGCCGAAGCCGAAGTCGCCCCGGCGGGCGTGAGCCGGGGCCTTACCTCCCGTCGGAGACCGGCGCGCTCACCGGCCCGTGACCGCCGGCTGCTGCTGGGTGATGCAGTGGATGCCACCGCCCCCGGCAAAGATCGTACGGGCGTCGACGAGCGTCACCGTACGGTCGGGGAAGAGGCCGCGGAAGATGCCGGCCGCGATCTCGTCGTGGGGGTCGCCGAAGGCGCACAGGACGACGCCGCCATTGCAGAGGTAGTGGTTGATGTACGAGTAGTCGACCCAGCCCTCGTCGTCCTTCAGGACGGTCGGGGCGGGCACCTCGACGATGCGCAGGGTGCGCCCGCGCGCGTCCGTCTGTCCCTCCAGCGCCGCCACGACCTCCTTGCTGACCTCGAAGTCGGGGTGGGCGGGGTCGCGCTGGGAGTGGACGAGGACCACGCCGGGGGCGGCGAAGGCGGCGACGATGTCGACGTGGCCGAGGGTGCCGTAGCCGTGGCCGGGGTAGTCGGCGGTGAGGCCGCGCGGCAGCCAGATCGCCTTGGTCGTGCCGAGCTGGGCGTGGATCTCCGCCTCGACCCGCTCCTTGGTCCAGCCCGGGTTGCGCTCGGGGCCGAGCTGCACGGTCTCGGTGAGCAGGACGGTGCCCTCGCCGTCGACGTGGATGCCGCCGCCCTCGTTGACCAGGCGCGAGGTGTACGTCGGCGCTCCCGCGAGGTCGGCGACGTACGCGCCGATCTTCGCGTCGTGGTCCCAGCGGGCCCACTCCTGGGCTCCCCAGCCGTTGAACACCCAGTCGACGGCGGCCAGTCGCCCCTTGCCGTCGGTGAGGAAGGTCGGCCCGATGTCCCGCATCCAGGCGTCGTCGAGCTCGCGCTCCACCACCTCGATGTCCGGGCCGAGGAGTTCGGCCGCGTACACGGACTGGGCGGGCCCGCAGACCACGGTGACCGGTTCGAAGCGGCGTACGGCGCGGGCGACGTTCGCCCAGGCGAGGCGGGACTCGTCCAGGCCCGCGGGGTCGTCGAAGGTGGGGTTGGGGCACGGCCACGCCATCCAGGTGCGCTCGTGCGGGGCCCACTCGGCGGGCATGCGGAAGCCGTCGGCGGCAGCGGTCATGACGTACACCTTCAGAGGAAGTAGAGGCGGTTGAGGGAGACGGAGTCGGCGGGCTCGGAGCGGACCGGGTCGCCGTCGAGGGTGACGAGGCCGGTGCGCTGGTTCACGTCGACGGCTCCGGTACGGGAGTTCAGGCGCAGGTCGGCGGGGCCGATGCCACGGGTGCCCCGGACGGCGACGCGACGCCTGCGGGTGGGCATGAGGTCGTTGCCCTGGTCGACGGCGGCCTGCGCGACGAAGGCCACGGAGATGTCGGCGGGCACGGCGCCGTGGGCCCCGAACAGCGGGCCGAGCACGAGGGGTTCGCAGGTGTCGGTCGCGGCGTTGGGGTCGCCGGTGACGCCGTACGCGGGGAAGCCGGACTTCAGGACCATCTGCGGCTTGGCGCCGAAGTACTGCGGGCGCCAGAGCACGATGTCGGCCAGCTTGCCGACCTCCAGGGAACCGACCTCGTGGGCGAGGCCGTGCGCGAGGGCGGGGTTGATGGTCAGCTTGGCGATGTAGCGCAGGACGCGCGCGTTGTCGTCGTGCGGGCCGTCGCCCTCCATCGGGCCGAGCTCGGCCTTCATCTTCCCGGCCATCGCGAACGTACGGCGTACGGTCTCGCCCGCGCGGCCCATGCCCTGCGCGTCGGACGAGGTGATGCCGATGGCGCCCAGGTCGTGCAGGACGTCCTCGGCACCCATCGTCCCGGCGCGGATGCGGTCGCGGGCCATGGCGGCGTCACCCGGCAGGTCGGTCTTGAGGTCGTGGACGGAGACGATCATGCCGTAGTGCTCGGCGACGGCGTCGCGCCCGAAGGGCAGCGTCGGATTGGTCGAGGAGCCGATCACGTTCGGCACGCCCGCCATCTTCAGGACGTTCGGCACGTGGCCGCCGCCGCAGCCCTCTATGTGGAAGGCGTGGATGGTGCGCCCGTCGAGGACCTTCAGGGTGTCCTCGACGGAGAGGCACTCGTTCAGGCCGTCGCTGTGCAGGGCCACCTGCACGTCGTGCTCCTCGGCGACGCGCAGCGCGGTGTCCAGGGCGCGGGTGTGCGCGCCCATGTCCTCGTGCACCTTGAAGCCGGACGCGCCGCCCTCGGCGAGCGCCTCGATCAGCGGGGCGTCGTCGGAGGACGAACCCCGGCCGAGGAAGCCGATGTTGACGGGCCAGGCGTCGAAGGCGTTGAAGGCGTGGCGCAGCGCCCAGGGCGAGTTGACGCCGACGCCCCATACGGGCCCGAACTCCTGGCCGATGATCGTGGTCACGCCGGAGGCGAGGGAGGCCTCCATGATGCGCGGTGAGAGCAGGTGGACGTGGGTGTCCACCGATCCCGCGGTGGCGATGAGACCCTCCCCCGACACGATGGACGTGCCGGTGCCGACCACGACGTCGACGCCGTCGAGGGTGTCGGGATTCCCCGCTCGCCCGATGGCTTGGATGCGGCCTTCGCGGATGCCGATGGACACCTTGCGGATGCCCTGCACGGCGTCGATGACGACGACGTTGCTGATGACGACGTCGCAGGTGTCGCGAACTGCGGCGGCCTTCAGATGCAGCCCGTCGCGGGCCGTCTTGCCGAATCCGGCGAGGAATTCGTCGCCGTGCTTCTGGGAGTCGGACTCGACGCGGATCGTCAGGCCCGAGTCGCCGAGCCGGACGTGGTCGCCGGCGCGGGGGCCGTGGGTGGCGGCGTACTCGTACGGGGTGAGGCGGCGCGGTTCGGCGGCGTGACCTCCGGGGCGGCTCATCGCTGGACCTCCTGCTCGGTTGTTTCCGGTACGCCGAGGTAGCCGCAGGCGGCGGCGCGGCGCAGCGCCTCATCGCGGGCGCCCGGCGCGTCAAGCGGCCCGTCCACCAGGCCCGCGAATCCGATGGCGATCCGCTCGCCGCCGATGGGCAGCAGCCCGACGTCGAGGCTCTCGCCGGGCCCGAAGCGGACCGAGGAACCGGCCGGGACGGCGAGGCGCAGGCCGTACGCGGCGGCGCGGTCGAAGTCGAGCCGGGGGTTGGCCTCGAAGAAGTGGAAGTGCGACGTCACGGAGACCGGCACGGTGGCGGTGTTGCGCACGGTCAGCGTCACGGTGGGGGCCGGGTCGTCGTGCTGCGCTGCGGGCAGGAGCGCGCCGGGCGCCGCGTCGCCGAGGCCGGGGCCGATCGGGTCGGAGACCACCGCGAGGCGGGACCCGTCGTCGAAGACCGCCTCCACGTGCACCTCGGTCACCACGTCCGCGACGCCGGGCAGCACGTCGTCGGGGCCGAGGACCGCGCGGGCCCGCTCGACCGCCTCGGCGAGCCGGGCGCCGTCGCGGGCGGCCTCGCAAACCGTGTCGGCGATCAGCGCGGTGGCCTCGGGGACGTTGAGTCTGAGGCCGCGCGCCCTGCGCGAGCGGGCGAGCTCGGCGGCCCCGAAGAGCAGCAACCGGTCGCGTTCGGTGGGCGTGAGTCGCACGCGCCGTACCTCCCTGTTCCACATCCTGTTTCCGGCTTTAGAGCAACACTCTAACTACGAAATCCGCAAGCGGGAAGCATTGACGGATCAGGCCTTCGCACGTCACATTGAGCGCTGCTCAAATGTCGGGGCAACCATCGGGACCAAGCGAGCGTCAGGGGCACCCTCATGCCGATAGAACAGCGCGGAGTCGACACCATCCCGGACGGGGAGCGCACCAGCGGCCCCCGTGATCTCGTGTCGATCCTCATCGGCTCCAACCTCTGCCTGGGAGTGATCGTCTTCGGCTGGCTGCCGGTGTCGTTCGGCCTCGGCTGGTGGGAGTCGGTCGGCGCGGTGGCGGCGGGCACGGTGATCGGCACGGCACTGACCGCGCCACTCGCCCTGGTCTCGCTGCGCACCGGGACGAACCTCTCCACGTCGTCCGGCGCCCAGTTCGGCGTGCGCGGCCGGCTGGTCGGCTCGGTCGTGGGGCTGCTGCTCTCGCTCGGCTACACCGCGCTGACCATCTGGATCGGCGGCGACGTGATGGTGGGCACGCTGCACCGCCTGCTCGGCCTGCCGGCCGACGGCGTCTCGTACTCCGTGGTCTACGCCCTGCTCGCGGCGGCCACCGTCACGGGCGCCGTCCACGGCTACCGCGTGCTGCTCCGTCTCTCCCGCGTCCTCGCCGTCGGCATGACGGCGCTGCTGGTCCTCGGCGTTGTCGCGTACGGCCCCGATTTCACGGCCTCCGCGCTGCCCGGGGCGGGCGGCTACGCGCTCGGCTCGTTCTGGCCGACGTGGCTGCTCGCGCTCGTGGCGGCGGGCCTGTCGGGACCGATCGCCTTCATCACCCTGCTCGGCGACTACACCCGCTACGTCTCCCCCGCCCGGCACAGCTCCCGCAAGGTGCTCGGCGCGGCCTGGCTCGGCCTGATCGCGGGGCTCCTGATCCCCCAGCTCTTCGGCACGTTCACCGCGTACGCGGCGCGCGCCGCCCTCGACTACGCGGGCGGGCTCGTCGACGCGTCCCCCACCTGGTACCTGCTCCCGCTGCTGCTCGCCGCCTCCGCCGGTTCGGTCGGCAACGCGGGCCTGATGCTCTACTCCATGGGCCTCGACCTGGACGCGATCCTGCCCCGCGCGTCCCGTGCGCGGGCCACCTGCACGGTCGCCGTCGTCGCCACCGCGTGCGTCTTCGCCGGGCACTTCGCCTGGGAGGCGCAGGACGCGATGACGTCCTTCGTCCTGCTCCTGACGGCCATCGGCACACCGTGGGCGGTCATCACGCTGATCGGCTTCACGCGCTGTCGCGGGGAGTACGACGCGGAGGCCCTCCAGGTCTTCAACCGCCGCTCCAGGGGTGGGGCCTACTGGTACCGCTCCGGCTGGAACGTCCGGGCCACCACGGCGTGGGCGCTGGGTGCGGTGGTCGGTCTGCTCGCGGTCTCCCTGCCCTCGTACGAGGGCCCGCTGCTCTCCCTGACGGGCGGGGTCGACTGCAGCTTCCTGCTGTCGGGCGTGGTCGGCGGCCTGACGTACGCGACGCTGACCCGCCGCGCCTCGCCCCTGCCCCCGCTCCCCCTCACGGAGGAGCAGCCCCTGACGAGCTGAACGCCGCCCCCCGCGGGCCCGACGTGGCTGACGTCGCGCAGTTCCCCGCGCCCCTTATCACTCACCCGCGGGCCCGACGTGGCTGACGTCGCGCAGTTCCCCGCGCCCCTTATCACTCGCCCGCGGGTCCATCGTGGCTGGTCGCGCAGTTCCCCGCGCCCCTGAGCGGCTTCGCCGTCAGGGCGCGGGGGGGCGGTGCGTCGACGTTGTGCGGCGATGAGGTCCGGCCAGGGGCGCGGGGAACTGCGCGACAAGCCCCCACCGGCCCGCAGACGAAAGGCAGACGCCGGGTCACCACCAGGGGCGCGGGGAACTGCGCGACCAGCCCCCACCGGCCCGCAGACGAAAGCAGGCACCCGGCGCGCAGGTACACGCACAGGCGCGCCCCCGCCCCGCCAGGGGCGCTACCGAGCCCGCTCAGCCGAGGTCGTGCATCCAGCCGTGCTGGTCCTCAACCGTGCCGCGCTGAATGTCCAGCAACGCCTCACGCAGCCTCATCGTGACCTCACCCGGCTCGCCACCACTCTGCCGCCACTCCCCCGCCGCACTCTTGACCGTGCCGACCGGCGTGATGACCGCCGCCGTGCCGCAGGCGAAGACCTCGGTGAGGGTGCCGTTCTCGGAGTCGGTCTTCCACTGGTCGATGGAGACGCGGCCCTCCTCGGAGGCGTAGCCGAGATCGCGGGCGACCGTGAGGAGCGAGTCGCGGGTGATGCCGGCGAGCAGGGACCCCGTCAGGGTGGGCGTGACGATCCGGTCCCCGTACACGAAGTACAGGTTCATGCCGCCGAGCTCCTCGACCCACTTGTGCTCGACCGCGTCGAGGTAGGCCACCTGGTCGCAGCCCCTGGCCGCCGCCTCCGCCTGCGCGAGCAGCGACGCCGCGTAGTTGCCGCCGGTCTTGGCGTCGCCCATGCCGCCGGGCACGGCCCGCACGCGGTCCTCGGAGAGCCAGATCGAGACGGGCTTGACGCCACCGGGGAAGTAGGCGCCGGCGGGCGAGGCGATGACGACGAAGAGGTACTCGTTGGCGGGCTTCACGCCGAGGCCGACCTCGGTGGCGATCATGAACGGGCGCAGGTAGAGGGACTCCTCGCCACCGTGCGCCGGAACCCACGCCTTGTCCTGCTGGACCAGCGCGTCGCACGCCTCGATGAACGTCTCGACCGGCAGCTCCGGCATGGCGAGGCGGCGCGCGGAGGCCTGGAAGCGGCGGGCGTTGGCGTCGGGGCGGAAGGAGGCCACCGAGCCGTCGGGCTGGCGGTAGGCCTTGAGGCCCTCGAAGATCTCCTGGGCGTAGTGCAGGACGTTGGTCGCCGGGTCGAGCGCCAGCGGACCGTAAGGCACCAGCTGTCCGTCGTGCCAGCCGCGGCCCTCCGTCCACTTGATCGTCACCATGTGATCGGTGAAGTGGCGGCCGAACCCGGGGTTCGCCAGGATCGCCTCGCGCTCGGCTGAGGCCAGCGGCGTCGAGGAGGGCTTGAGCTCGATGGTCGGCGTCGTCGTCATGAGTACTTCAGTCCTTCACGTGTGATGGTGACGGACCGCGCTCAATTCGTACGCCCAGTACTGGGACGTCCGAGTTTCCCTGCTGCTTTCACGGCCCCACGTTCGATTATCGCCCGTGGGGTCCCGAGGAAGAAACGGCATGATTGCGGCCCGGGGGTCGATGGTGACACCCGGGAGCCGGATACGAGAAGCCGCCGGGTGCCGATGAGGACCCGGCGGCTGCTGTCTGGTCTGCGCGCTGCCGGGTCAGCCCGCTACTCGTACGGCGAGCGCGTCGCCGATCTGCTCGGTGCTGCGCACGGTGTCGCCGCGCTCCGCGAGGTCGGCGGCGACGGCGTCCTCGATGCGGGCGGCCTCCGCCTCGTACCCGAGGTGACGCAGCAGGAGCGCGACGGAGAGGACGGTGGCCGTGGGGTCGGCCTTGCCCTGGCCCGCGATGTCCGGCGCGGAGCCGTGCACCGGCTCGAACATGGACGGGTACTCGCGGCTCGGGTTGATGTTTCCGGAGGCCGCGACGCCGATGCCGCCGGAGACGGCCGCGGCGAGGTCGGTGATGATGTCGCCGAAGAGGTTGTCGGTGACGATCACGTCGAAGCGGGCCGGGTCGGTGACGAGGTAGATCGTCGCGGCGTCGACGTGGATGTAGTCGGTGGTGACGTCGGGGAACTCCTCGGCGACCTTGTTGAAGGTGTTCGTCCAGAGGTGTCCGGCGTAGGTCAGCACGTTGTTCTTGTGGACCAGCGTCAGCTTCTTGCGCGGGCGGGCCTGGGCGCGCGCGAAGGCGTCGCGGACCACGCGCTCCACACCGAAGGCGGTGTTGACGGAGACCTCGGTGGCCACCTCGTGCGGGGTGCCCTCGCGGATGGTGCCGCCGTTGCCCGTGTAGGGGCCCTCGGTGCCCTCGCGCACCACGACGAAGTCGATCGCGGGCTGGCCGGCCAGCGGGGTCGCGACGCCCGGGAGCAGCTTGGAGGGCCGCAGGTTCACGTGGTGGTCGAAGAGGAAGCGGAGCTTCAGCAGGAAGCCGCGCTCCAGGACGCCGGAGGGGACCGAGGGGTCGCCGATCGCGCCGAGGAGGATCGCGTCGTGCTGCTCGAGGGCGGCCGCGTCGGTGTCGGTGAGGGTCTCACCGGTGGCGTGGTACCGCTTGGCGCCGAAGTCGAAATCTCTCGTCTCCAGCTTCACGTCCTGCGGAAGCACGGCGTTGAGGACCTTGAGCCCCTGGGCCACGACCTCTGGGCCGATGCCGTCTCCGGGGATGACTGCGAGATTGATGCTGCGAGACATGTCCGCACCCTACTCTCCGTCCCACGGGATGACACCGGATGTCCGGCATACGGACAGTCGCCCCGTCGTCGAATTCTGTTCACCCCGACGACTGGCCCCAGTTGGCCCGCGCTGGGAACTTCTCTAGTCATGGACACCCCGAACGTCGGCATTCCGGAGCGGCTCGCGGCCCGGATGAGCATGCCGGAGCAGCACGCCTACCTGCGCGGCAGGCTCTCCCGCCGCAAGGTGCTCGCCGGTTCGTTCGCGACGGCCGGAGCGGTGGGCGGCGCGGCCCTGCTCGGCGGCGGTTCGCGCGCCACCGGCGGCGGGAGCCCGTCGGCGGCGCGCCCCCTGCCCGCGCCGTCCGCACCGGTGCGGGTCGACGGCAGGCTCGTGGCCCCCTTCGGGCGGCATCTCGCCTTCGGCGCCGACCCGCGGACCCAGATGCGGATCTCCTGGCAGGTGCCGTTCGCGGTCAAGTCCCCCTACGTACGCGTGGGAGCGAAGCCGTGGGAGCTGGGCCAGAAGATCGAGGCGGAGGTGCGCGCCCTGCATACCCCGTCGCTCGCCGAGGAGCTGCCCGCGGTCGAGCAGTACTACCTGCACGCCGCGCTCGACGGCCTCGCGCCCGGCACCACGTACTACTACGGCGTCGGCCACGACGGCTTCGACCCGGCATCGCCCGAGCGGATGGCGACGACCGGCACGTTCAGGACGGCGCCCGCGCGGGCGGAGAAGTTCGTCTTCACGGCCTTCGGCGACCAGGGCGTCAGCCACCACGCGCTCGCCAACGACCACGTGATCCTGGGCCAGAACCCGTCCTTCCATCTGCACGCGGGCGACCTCTGCTACGCGGACACCACCGGCCACGGCAAGGAGTCGGACACCTACGACGCGCGCGTGTGGGACACCTTCCTCGCGCAGACCGAGTCCGTCGCGAAGTCGGTGCCGTGGATGGTGACCACCGGCAACCACGACATGGAGGCGTGGTACTCGCCGAACGGCTACGGCGGCCAGTACGCCCGCTGGTCGCTCCCCGACAACGGCTTCGACCCGGCGGGCGCGCCGGGCGTCTACTCCTTCAGGTACGGCAACGTCGGTGTCGTCGCGCTCGACGCCAACGACGTCTCGTACGAGATGCCCGCCAACAGGGGCTGCACGGACGGCCGGCAGACCGCCTGGCTCGACCGGCGACTGCGCGAGCTGCGCGCGGACGACGCCGTGGACTTCGTGGTGGTCTTCTTCCACCACTGCGCGTACTCGACGTCGACGCACGCCTCCGACGGCGGGGTGCGCGACGCGTGGCTCGAACTGTTCACCAGGCACCAGGTGGACCTGGTCGTCAACGGCCACAACCACGTCTACGAACGCACGGACGCGATCAGGGACGGCCGGGTCGGCAGGCCCGTGCCGGTCGGCGCGTCGACCGATCCGACGCGCGACGGCATCGTGTACGTCACCGCGGGCGGCGCGGGCAAGGACCTGTACGGCTTCGGCCCGGGCGTGCGGGACAGCCACGAGGGCAACGTCCACGATCACGAGAGCATCGCGACCTTCCACTGGACGAAGTCCCGCGAGCCCCACCCCGAGACCGTGGAGTGGTCACGGGTGCGCTACACCGGCTACTCGTTCCTCGCAGTGGAGGTGACGGCCGGCGCGCACCCGAAGCTCTCGGTCTCCGCGCTCGCCGAGAGCGGCGAGCGCGTCGACCAATTCGAGGTGGTGCGGGGTTCGTAGGGGACGGCTGGGCCGGTCGGGGGAAGCGCGGGCTCAGTGGCCCGTCGCGCCGCCGTTGTCCCTGCGGTCGAGTGCTCGCTGGAGGGCTGCGGCGGCGTTCTTGCGCTCGGAGTCGGTCGTACGGGAGGTGTGACGGACTCGGCGTGCGGTCGTCTCGGCCATGGGAGATCCACTCCTTGCGGGAAGCGTGTATTCGAGACTCCCCCACAAACCTGAAGTGTGGGGGCAACCCCCAACGGGCGGGGAGCGGTGGAGCGGCAGGGGTTGCCTGCGTGCGGCTCCGGCTCACGACCGCCATTCGCTTGATCGAGCGAGACGTTCGGCTCCTACCAAGCTAAGGGAGATCGGAGCGTCTGTCTCCACAATTACTCGGACTTCCTACTATCTGAGACGGCTCCCGCCTGACCTGCACGGATGTCCGGCCCGGCAGACGCCCGGCTCAGTAGACGTCCCCGTCCCGCCAGTCGATGAGCAGCTCGTACGCCGGGTCGAGATCCGCGCCCCACAGCAGCGGGGGCTCCTCGTGGGGCAGGTGGACCGGGCCCTGCGGACCGAGCGCGCCGACCGCGCCCTTCCACTCCTGCCAGCCGCGCCCGAGGTACAGCCGCGCCCCGTCGTCGGACGCGGAGAGCGCCCCCAGCTCGTACGCCCCGTCGATGACCCGCTCCAGGGCGTCCATGACCTGCCCGCCGAGGCCCTGGCGCTGCCGGTCGGGGCGGACGGCGACCGCTTCGACGTAACCGATGCGCAGAGAACGGCCGTTGTGCAGGATTCGCCGCTGCGCCACCGAACCGTGCGCGACCAGCTGCCCCTCCTCGTCGTGGACGAGGGCATGGACCCCGCCGAGGCCATGCTCCCAGTCGTGGTCGCTGAAGTCTCCGTCGAAGGCCTCGTCCAACAGGGCGCGCGCGGCGCGCAGTTCGGTCGCGGTCAGGCCACTGGTGTGAGCGGTACGCAGGGTGTTCACGGGCCTACCGTACTCAGGCCGCATCTGAGTACGCACCCCGATTTGCCCGCGCCAGAACGGCGGCAGAGTCGGCGCCATGAACGGCCTCTACGCTCTCAAGCCCTGGTACGCGGACAAGCTGTCCGGCGTGCGTACCGCGCTCGCCCGTCGCGAGGTGTCGCCCGACACCCTCACGCTGGCGGGCGTCGTCTGCGCGGCGGGCGCCGCCGTCGCACTCGCCGGGCTCCCCTTCGGCGCCTCGGCGCCGGTGGTCGCCGTGCTGCTCGCCGCGCGCCTGGCCTTCGCCAACCTCGACGGCGCGCTGGCCCGCGACACCGGCCGCACGACGCGCAGGGGCGCGCTCCTCAACGAACTCGGCGACCGCGCAGCCGACTTGGCCGTCCTCGCCGGTTTCCTGGCACTGGCCCCGCTGTGGCTGGTGGCGACGGCGGGACTGGCGGCGACGCTGCCGTCCTGGGTGTCTCTCGCGGGCGCGGCGGCGGGCGCCGGACGCCTGAACGGCGGCCCGGTCGGCAAGACGGAACGCTGCGCGCTGGTCGTGGTGGCGGCGGCCTCCGGCTGGGTGACCCCGGTCCTCGCTGTGATCGCGGCGGGCTCCGCACTGACGGCGGGCCTGCGCCTTGCCCGGCTGTGGCGGGAACTGGGCCAGGACGCCCCGGCGGAGTCGGGCGGTGCGCGATGAGTGCGGGACTTCTCGCGGGTGAGGCCGTGGGGCGGGCGGTGCCCGTGGTCGCCGGGGTGCTGGGGGCGGGCGGCGTCGCCGTCGCGGCGCTGCCCTCGCGGGTGCGGATGCGGGGCGAGCTGCGCAAGCGGTGGCGGACCTGGGCGCTGGCCGCGCCGCTCTTCCTCGGCGCGTTCCTCCTGGGGCGCGCCGGGGCGTTCGCGCTGGCGGCCGGGCTCGGTGTGATCGCGGTCGGCGAGTACGCGCGGATGGCGGCGCTGCCCCGGGGCGAGCGCGCCGTCCTCGGCGGCGCGGCGGTGGCCGTGCCCGGCCTCGCGTGGACCGCGCCCGAAGCACTCGGCCTGCGCGCGACGGGCGTGGCCCTGATCGCCGCCGCGGCGGTGGCGCTCTTCTCCGCGGACACCGCGCAAGGCTTCACGCGCGCGTGCCGCACGGTTTTCGGACTCCTGTGGATCCCGGTCTCCCTGAGCGGCCTCGTCCTGCTCGGCGACACGGCGGTGGCGGTGGGCGTCGCGGTGGCGTTCGGGGACGTGGGGGCATGGTGCGGCGGCACGGCGCTCGGGCGCGGCGGGCCGCTCGCCCGCCCGCTCTCCCCGCTGTCGCCCCACAAGACCTGGGCGGGCGTCGTGGGGGCGGCTGGGGCGACGGCCGCGGCGCTGGCCGCGGTCGGCGCGTTCTCCCCTGCCCTGTGGGCCGCGGTGCTCGTCGGCTGCGTCCTCGGTGACCTCCTTGAGTCGATGGTCAAGCGGGAGGCGGGCGTGAAGGACGCGGGGAGCTGGCTGCCGGGGTTCGGCGGGCTGCTCGACCGGATCGACTCGCTGCTCGTGGCGCTGTCGCTGACGATGCTGGTGACGCTGTGAGGGCAACTCGAAGCCGTCCGGCGGTCGATGGCGGAGCCGGTGACCGGCCGAGCCGCGCGTCCGGCCCACGGATCTCGCCCGCCGCGTACCTCCGCCGCGCCCTGTGGTGGACCCTGCTCACCCTCACCGGAGGAGTGGAACGGCGCGGCCGGCTCCCGCCCGGCGGCTGCGTGGTCGTCGCCAACCACTCCTCCCACGCGGACACCGCGGCCCTGATCGCCGCCCTCGACGCCCGCCACGCCCCCGCGATCGGCGCGGCAGCCGACTACTGGTTCGCCTCGCCGTGGCGGCGCCGGATCTGCAGCCGCCTGGCCGCCGGCTTCCCGGTGCGCCGCACCGGCGGCGGCATGGACGACCTGCTGTCCCGGTCGGCCGGACTGCGCGCGGGCCGCGCCGTCGTCCTCTTCCCCGAGGGCACCCGCGCGCGGGACGGCGAGCTGGGCTCGTTCCACCGCGGGGCACTGGTCCTCGCGGAGCACGCGGGCGTCCCCGTCGTCCCGGTCGCCATCGCGGGCACGGACCGCCTGCTGCCCAAGCACGGCAGGCTCCGCCCCGCCCTGGTGCGGATCACCATCGGTGCGCCGCTGCCCGCGACCACCGGCCCGGAGGAGGCCCGCGACGCGGTGGCGGCGCTGCACCGGCGTACGACGTCCGAGCCGCTCGCCGACTCCCGCGCGCGCAAGCGCGTCGCCGCGGTCGCCGCGTCCCGCACGGGCCTCGCGCTCGGCTTCGCGTGGGCGTGCGCGGAGGCGCTGAGCTGGCCGCTGATGCCGGAGCTGTTCCTCGCGATCGCGTGCGCGGCGGTACCGCGCCGGGCCCTGAAGCTGTCCCTCGCGGCCCTCGCGGGGAGCCTCGCGGGCGGCCTCCTCGCGCTCCAACTCGCCGCGAGCGGCGTGCAGTTGCCGCAGCCTCTGACGACCGACCGGATGCGGGCCGAGGTACGCCACGAGCTCTCCGCCGAGTCCGCGGCGGCCGTCCGCCACCAGCCCTGGAACGGCATCCCCTTCAAGGTGTACGCACGTGAGGCGGGCCGCGCGGGCACCGCGCCGTCCGCCTGGCTGGCCCGCTCGGCGCTCTCGCGCGGCTCCCGCACCCTCTCGGTGGGCCTGGCGTTCGGCACCCTCGGATTCCTGGCCCACCGGCTGCGGCGGCTCTACGGGCTCTACCTGGCGCTGCTCGGCGGCGGGTTCGCGGTCGGGCTCTCGCTCATCGTGGCGGGGTGGAGCTGACCGTACCGTTCCGGCCCCACGAGGGCCGGAATTGGTCTGCACCATGGCGCCGGACCCGCCTCACGCCGCAGAATCTGACCATGCCTGAGACCGAGCAGCAGCGAGAGTGGACCCCCATCCACGGCGAGCCCTACCGCTCCGTTCCCTACCGCCCCGCGCGGATGCCCGAGGCCGAATCCCTCGCGCACGCGGCCGAGTTGAGGGACCGGATGCGGGAGCGGCGGACCGTGCGCCAGTTCGCCCCCGACCCCGTGCCCACGCAGGTCGTGCGCGACGCCATCGCCTGCGCGGCGACAGCCCCGTCCGGCGCGCACCAGCAGCCGTGGACGTTCGTCCTCGTCCAGGACCCGGAGATCCGCCGCCGCATCCGCGAGGCCGCCGAGCACGAGGAGCAGATCTCCTACGACGGCCGCCTCGGCGAGGAGTGGCTCGCGGCCCTGCGCCCGCTCGGCACGGACGAGGTGAAGCCGCACCTGACGGACGCGCCCGCGCTGATCGTCGTCTTCCAGCAGCGGTACTGGCTGGGCGAGGACGGCACCAAGCACAAGCACTACTACGTCGACGAATCGGTCGGCATCGCGGTGGGGATGCTGCTCTCCGCCCTGCACCTGTCCGGCCTGGCCGCGCTGATCCACACGCCGAGCCCCATGCGCTTCCTCCAGCAGGTGCTCGGCCGCCCCGAGAACGAGAAGGCGTTCGCGGTGATCCCCGTCGGCTATCCGGCGCCGGAGTGCCGGGTCCCCGACCTCGTACGCAAATCCCTGGACCAGGTTCTCGTAGAGGTCTGAACGGCGCGCCCCGGTACCGTCGGGATCATGAACTCGACCCCCTCCCGCAGAACGCTCCTCGGCGCCGCGGCCGCCGCCCCCGTGCTCCTCTCCGTCCCGGGCACCGCGAAGGCGGCGGCCCCGGCGGGCGGCGCCAGGGCGGCGACCGGTGGCGATGTCCGGCGCAGGCTGCGCGAGATCGAAGAGAGCTATCCGGGCCGCATCGGCGTCCACGCGCTGCACACCGGCACCGGCGCCACCGTCGGCTACCGCGCACACGAAAGGTTCGCCCTCGCCTCGACGTTCAAGGTCCTGGCCGGCGCGGCCGTCCTGCGCAGGGCGCGGGAGCAGGAGCCCGGACTGCTCGACATACTGATCCGGTACGGGCGCGACGACCTCGTCACGTACTCGCCGCGTACCGAGCTGCATCTCGAAACCGGCATGACCGTACGGGAGTTGTGCGACGCGGCCATCACGTACAGCGACAACAGCGCCGCCAACCTGCTGCTGCGGCGCCTCGGCGGCCCGTCCGGCATCACCGGGTTCGCGCGCTCCCTCGGCGACACCCGCACCCGCCTCGACCGGTGGGAGCCCGACCTCAACAGCAACATCCCCGGCGACCGGCGCGACACGACGACGCCCGCCGCCATGACGGCGAATCTGCACAGGCTCGTCGTCGGCGACGCCCTCCACCCGCTCGACCGCGGCCAGCTGACCCGGTGGCTCGTGGAGAACACCACCGGCGACAAGCGGATCCGGGCCGGGCTGCCCACGGGCTGGCGGGCCGGCGACAAGACCGGCTCCCCGGCCTACGGCGGGGTCAACGACGTGGCCGTCGCCTGGCCGCCGCGGAATGCGCCCCTGGTGATCTCCGTCTACACGACCCGCCTCGACGCGGACACCCCCGGCGAGGACCGCATCGCCGAGGACATCACCCGCGTCGTCGTCGACGCGCTCGGCGGCTGACCCCGGACTCGCGGGCGGATACGACGCCGCCTCCGACCGGGGTGGGGCCCAGGTCGGAGGCGGGGTTCGGGGGCGGGCCGCAGGGGCTCGCGGCGGGCGTCAGCCCATGTGCGGGTAGCCGTACTCGGTCGGCGGGACCAGCGTCTCCTTGATGGCGCGGGTCAGCGTCCAGCGCTGCAGGTTCTGCGGGGCGCCCGCCTTGTCGTTGGTGCCGGAGCCGCGGCCGCCACCGAAGGGCTGCTGGCCGACGACGGCGCCGGTCGACTTGTCGTTGATGTAGAAGTTGCCCGCGGCGTAGCGGAGCTTCTCCATCGTGTACGCGGCGGCGGCGCGGTCGTTCGCGATGACCGAGCCGGTCAGCGCGTAGTCGGAGACGGACTCCATCTGGGCCAGCATCTCGTCGTACTTGGCGTCGTCGTAGACGTACACGGCGAGGAACGGGCCGAAGTACTCGGTCGTGAAGACCTCGTTGGCCGGGTCGGTGCACTCGACGACGGTCGGGCGCACGAAGTAGCCGACCGAGTCGTCGTAGGTGCCGCCCGCGACGATCGTGCAGGTGTCGTCCGCCTTGGCGCGGTCGATGGCCGCCTTGTTCTTGGCGAACGCGCGCTCGTCGATGACCGCGCCGATGAAGTTCGACAGGTCGGTGACGTCACCCATCTTGATGCCGTCGACCTCGGCCGCGAACTCCTCCTTGAACCCGTCGTTCCAGATGGAGGCCGGGATGTAGGCGCGCGAGGTCGCCGAGCACTTCTGGCCCTGGAACTCGAAGGAGCCGCGGGTCAGCGCGGTCTTGAGGATCGCGCGGTCGGCGCTCGGGTGCGCGACGACGAAGTCCTTGCCGCCCGTCTCGCCGACGAGGCGCGGGTAGGTGCGGTACTTCTTGATGTTCTCGCCGACCGTCTTCCACAGGTGCTGGAAGGTCGGGGTCGAGCCGGTGAAGTGGATGCCGGCCAGGTCGCGGTGGTTCAGGGCGACCTCGGAGACGGCGATGCCGTCACCGGTGACGAGGTTGATGACGCCCTTGGGTAGCCCGGCCTCCTCCAGGAGCTGCATGAGCAGCACGGCGGCGTGGGTCTGCGTGGGGCTCGGCTTCCAGACCACCACGTTCCCCATCAGGGCGGGGGCGGTGGGGAGGTTGCCCGCGATGGCCGTGAAGTTGAACGGCGTGATCGCGTAGACGAAGCCCTCGAGCGGGCGGTGGTCGAGGCGGTTCCAGACACCCGTGGCGTTGGCCGGGGGCTGCTCGGCGAGCAGGTCACGGGCGTACTTCACGTTGAAGCGCCAGAAGTCGACGAGCTCGCACGGGGTGTCGATCTCGGCCTGCTGGGCGGTCTTCGACTGACCGAGCATCGTGGAGGCGGCCAGCGTCTCGCGCCACGTCGTGGAGAGCAGCTCGGCGGCGCGCAGGATGATCGCGGCGCGGTCGTCGAAGGACATCGCGCGCCACGCCGGGGCGGCGGCGAGGGCCGCGTCGATCGCGTCCTGGGCGTCCTGCTGCGTGGCGCCGCGGCCGTTGCCGATGACGACCTTGTGGTTGTGCGGCTGCACGACCTGGAAGGGCTCGCCGCCCCCGAGGCGCTTGACGCCACCGATGGTCATCGGCAGCTCGATCGGGTTCTCGGACAGCTCCTTGAGCTTGGCCTCGAGACGGGCGCGCTCCGGGGAGCCGGGCGCGTAGCCGTGCACCGGCTCGTTGACCGGCGCGGGGACCTGGGTCACAGCGTCCATGAGTTCCGTATCTCCTTAAGGGGGGTCGGGGGAAGGGAGCTCAGCCCTTGGTGAGGATGGAGCGGCCGAAGAAGAGGAGGTTCGCCGGCTTCTCCGCGAGACGGCGCATGAAGTAGCCGTACCAGTCGGTGCCGTAGGCGGTGTACACGCGCATCCGGTGGCCCTCCGCCGCGAGGCGCAGGTGCTCGTCGCTGCGGATGCCGTACAGCATCTGGAATTCGTACTCGTCCAGTTTGCGCCCCGCGCGCCGCGCGAGCTCCTGTGCGATGGAGATCAGGCGCGGGTCGTGGGACCCGATCATCGGGTACCCCTCGCCCTCCATCAGGATCCGCAGGATCCGGACGTACGCCTTGTCGATCTCGGCCTTGTCCTGGTACGCGACCTCGGCAGGCTCCTTGTAGGCACCCTTCACGATACGCACCCGGCTGCCGTTTTCGGCGAGCCTGCGGGCGTCGGCCTCGGTGCGGAAGAGGTAGGCCTGGATGACGCAGCCGGTCTGCGGGAAGTCCTTCCGCAGCTCGTCGTGGATGGCGAACATCGAGTCGAGGGTGGTGTGGTCCTCGGCGTCCAGGGTGACCGTGGTGCCGATGGCCGCGGCGGCCTCGACGACGGGCCGCACGTTGGCGAGGGCGAGCTCGTGGCCGCCCTCAAGCGCCTGGCCGAACATCGACAGCTTCACCGACATCTCGGCCCTCGTGCCGAGCCCGAGGTCCTTCAGGCGCTCGATGAGCTCCAGGTAGGCGTCGCGGGCGGCGTGGGACTGCTCGACGGTGGTGATGTCCTCGCCCACCACGTCGAGGGTGACCTCAAGGCCCTTGTCGGCGGCGTCGACGACGACCGGGACGACCTGATCGACGCCCTCACCGGCGATGAACCGGGCGACGACCTGCTTGGTGCCGGGGGCCGCCGAGACGAAACGGCGCATCTTGTCGCTGCGTGACGCGGCGAGGATCACGGGACCCAGCACGGGGCACCTCCACGGGTGTACGAAATCGATGGCTGTACCGACATGGCCCCACACGTAGGGGAATGCGGCGGTACGGCACGGAGAACCACCGTGAAATCTAAGGATCCACCGGAACGCGGGCCATCGACAGCTGTCACGCATCCGTGCCCTGGATCTCAGACAGATGTCTGAAGAACTGCGCGGGGTGCGTGAGAATGGGGTGGTGAAGGGTGATTACCAAGAACTGGTCGACGAGATCTCGGCGCTGCTCGGCGCCCCGGCGACCCTGGAGAACCGCGATTTCGAGCTGATCGCCTTCGGTGCGCACGACGGCGGCGGCGACGGCGAGAGCGGCTTCGACGCGAGCGTCCTCGACCCGGTCAGGACCCGCTCGATCCTGACCCGCCGGTCCACGGCCGAGGTCCGCTCCTGGTTCGAGAGCTTCGGCATCACCCGCGCCACGGCCCCCGTCCGCATCCCGCCGACCCCGGAGGCGGGCGTCCACCGGGGGCGCGTCTGTCTTCCCGTGCGCCATCGCGGCTTCGCCCTCGGATACGTATGGCTCCTCGACGGCGAGCCGGGGCCGAGCGAGCAGCAGCTGACCGCCGCCATGGAGGTGGCCACCCGGATCGGCGCGCTGCTCGCCGACGAGGCGCAGGCGGGCGCCGACCTGACCAGGGAGTTCCGCGCGGTCCTGACGGCGGAGCGCGGCTGGCAGCGCGACATGGCGGTCGCCGCCCTGCGCACGGCGCTCGGCGCCCGCGGCGACGGACTGCACGCGGTGGTCTGCGTGGCCCCGTGGCGCTCGGCCGACCCGGACGACGCCCCGGCGGCCCGTACGGTGCCGGGCGCGGCGGCGGTGTGCACGGTGCCGTGGGGCACCACCGCGCAGTCCCTGGCCGCCCTGGTGCGGCTGCGCTCGGCCGACGCGCTGTCCCCCGCGCACACGGCGGCGTCCCGCCTCCTGGACGCGGTGCCGGGCGCCGCGGCAGGCATCGCGGGGGCCAGGCACGGCCTGGAGGAGCTGGGTGCCGCCTGGTGGGAGGCGTCGGGGGCGGCGCGGGCTGCGCTGGCCGAGCGGCGCTTCGCCCCGGTGGCCCAGTGGTCGGACGTGGGCCCCTACCGCCTGCTGACCGCACTGCCCCCGGAGGCCGCGCACGACCCGGTGGGCAAGGAACTCCTCGGGCCCGCGCACCGCGAACTCGCCCGCACCGCCGAGGTGTTCCTCGACTGCGCGGGCCAGGCGGGCCGCGCCGCCGCGGACCTGGGCATCCACCGCCAGACCCTCTACTACCGGCTCTCCCGCGTGGAGCAGCTCACCGGCCTCGATCTGGACGACGGCGAGGACCGGCTGCTGCTGCACATGGTCCTGAAGTCGTCACGACTGTAAGAGCCGCGCAACGGACCGCCATGTCCATGATCGGGAGGCGGTACGGTTCTCCGCGTCCGAAGATCCATCCCTTACACACGGGAGAACCCACACCTCATGAAGTTCAGGCTGTTGGCCCCCGCGGTCGCCTTCTCCGCCCTCGCCCTCGTCGGCACCACCGTCGCCACGAGCGGCACCGCCGTCGCCGCGTCGAAGCCCGACTGCTCCCGCGGCATCGTCAACGTCCCCGCCAAGGAGGCGGTCAAGGTGCGCACCCACGCCAAGGTGAACGCCACCGCCGTCAGCCAGTGGAACAAGGGCAAGAAGGGCTACCTCTGCAGCGACGGCCACTTCTTCACGGGCCAGAAGTACAAGCTGTGCGGCAAGACCAGCACCAAGTGGCTGTACGGCAGCGAGTTCAACAAGAAGCGGGGCTGGGTCCCCGCCGCCTGCATCAAGTGGTCTTGACCCCCACTGCCCTGAGGCCGGTCCGCACCGCGGGCCGGCCTCAGCCGGTCCTGGCCGCCCGGTCCATCACCCGCCGCAGGCCCTCGGTGAGCTGCTCGGCGGTCGTCGCGGATTCCGGGTCGAAGAGCCACTGCACCATCAGGCCGTTGAGAAGCGTGGTGTAGAACCGGCCCTCGCTCTCCACGACGTCGTCCGGGAGCTCGCTCTCCTCGATGCCGGTGAACAGCGCCGCGAGCCCGCTGCGCCCCTCCTTCTGCGCCTCGATCAGCAACTCGCGGATCCCCGCGAGACGTTCGCCCTGCGTGACGACCTCCAGGGTCATCATCCAGATGGGCCGCGACTCGGGCACCGAGCGGATGATGTTCTCCCACACCTTCCGGAAGCGCTCAAGCCCGCCCGGCTCGCCGCCCTCCTCGGCCCGTGAGCCCTCGAACCCGTCACCCATCGGCTCGACGAGCGCGATGAACGCCTCCACCAGCAGCGCGTCCTTCGACCCGTAGTGGTAGCCGATGGAGCCGAGGTTCGTCCCGGACTCCTTCACGATGTCGCGGGCCGTCGTGCGCATGAACCCCTTCTCCAGCAGGCAGCGCTTCGCCCCTTCGAGCAGATCTTCACGGTGTCCCATGCGGGCACCCTACGCCGGGCCATACGGCCGTCCTACACGCATGATCTATACAGACGTACTAGACAAGCGTCTAAGACGCCCGTACTGTCCTCGCCATGCAGACGAACCCGCGCGCCACCCGCAAGGAATGGACGGCCCTTGCCGTCCTGATGCTCCCGCTGCTCCTGGTCTCGATGGACGTCTCCGTCCTGTACTTCGCGATCCCGGAGATCAGCGCCGACCTGCGCCCCAGCGGCACTCAACAGCTGTGGATCTTCGACATCTACGCCTTCGTGCTCGCCGGACTGCTGATGACGATGGGCTCCCTCGGGGACCGCGTCGGCCGCCGCAGGCTCCTCATGTTCGGCGCCACGGCCTTCGGCGCGGCCTCGCTCACCGCCGCGTACGCGGACAGCGCCGAGACGCTGATCGCGGCCCGCGCGGTCCTCGGCATCGGCGGCGCGACCCTGATGCCGTCCACACTGGCCCTCGTACGCACCATGTTCCGCGACGCCGGCCAGCGCGCGAAGGCGATCGGCATGTGGCAGGGCGTGATGGTCGCAGGCATCGCGCTCGGCTCGGTGCTGAGCGGCGTACTCGTCGAACACTTCTGGTGGGGCTCGGTCTTCCTGGTCAACCTGCCCGCGATGGTGCTGCTCCTGGTCCTCGCGCCGGTCCTCATCCCGGAGTCCAAGGACCCGAGCCCCGGCCGGTTCGACCTGCTGAGCGTGCCGCTCTCCATGGCCGCCGTACTGCCGCTCGTCTGGGGCCTCAAGGAGCTGCCGATCGAGGGCATCGAGGTCCCCTACGTCGCGTCGGTCGCCGTCGGCCTCGGCTTCGCCGCCCTCTTCGTCCGCCGCCAGCGCACCGCCGCCTCTCCGATGGTCCCGCCGGACCTCTTCCGCGGCCGCGGCCGGGCCTTCGGCGCCGCCGTCTCGCTGAACCTCATCTCCTCGCTCGCGATGATGGGTTCGGCCTACTTCACCACCCAGTACCTGCAGTCCGTGCTCGGCAACAGCGCCCTGGAAGCGGCGCTGTGGGCGCTGCTGCCCTCGGTCCTCATCGGCTTCGCCGCGCCCGTCGCCACGGCACTCGTCCAGCGCGGCATGAACCGCGCCCATGTCGTCGCCACCGGCTTCGCCCTCTCCGCCTGCGGCTACGGCCTGCTCGCCGTCACCGGCACCGATTCCCTCTGGCTCGTCCTCGCCGGAGCGGGCGTCCTCGCCTGCGGCGCCGTCATCGTCGGCTCGCAACTCACCGACCTGGCGCTCGGCGCGGCCCCGCCGGAGAAGGCGGGCACCGCGTCCTCTCTCCTGGAGACCGGCCAGGAGTTCGGCGGAGCCATGGGCATGGCACTCCTCGGCTCCATCGGCAACGCGGTGTACCGCGCCCGGATCCCCGGCTCCGCCCCGGCCGAGGCCCACGAGACGCTCGGCGGCGCGGTGGCGGCGGCGCGGCATCTGCCGGCCGACGCGGCGGACGCCCTGCTGACCGTCTCCCGCACCGCGTTCACCGACGGGATGCACGCCGCGGCGGTGACGGGGGCGGTACTTCTGCTGGCAGCGGCTCTGCTGGCCTCGACGGCACTGCGCGGCGTAACGGTCCGTGAAGCCCAAACGCCGGACGAACCGGAAGTACCCGAGCATGAGCGCGGGATTTCCAGCCCGTCCGGCGTGTGAGGACGAACTCGGCGAAGCCGGTGATCTACGGCAACCGAAGGCGCGGCGTACTGGGCGTACTAGGACGCATTGGGCGTACTAGTCCGTGAGGTCCACCGCGCGCGCGGACTCCGCCCCCGTCTCCGCCGCAAGCTCGTTGAGCACAGGCTGCGGCACCGTGTCGTCGACGGTCAGGACGGCCAGCGCCTCCCCGCCCACGTCGGCCCGCGCGACCTGCATGCCCGCGATGTTGATGCCCGCCTCGCCGAGGACGCGGCCCACCGTGCCGACGACGCCCGGACGGTCCTGGTACCGCAGGACGACCATGTGGTCGGCGAGGGCCAGGTCCACGTCGTACTCACCGATGGCGACGATCTTCTGGAGGTGCTTGGGACCGGCCAGCGTGCCGGAGACGGCGATCTCCTCACCACCGGCGAGCGTGCCGCGCACGGTGACCACGTTGCGGTGGTCGGGCGACTCGGAGCTGGTGGTCAGGCGGACCTCGACGCCACGCTCCTGGGCGAACAGCGGCGCGTTCACGTACGACACGGTCTCGTCGACGACGTCCTCGAACACGCCCTTCAGCGCGGACAGTTCGAGCACCTTGACGTCGTGCTGGGTGATCTCGCCGTACACCTCGACGTCGAGGCGGGCCGCGACCTCGCTCGCGAGGGCGGTGAAGATCCGGCCGAGCTTCTCGGCGAGCGGCAGCCCGGGGCGGACGTCCTCGGCGATGACGCCGCCCTGCACGTTCACCGCGTCGGGGACGAGCTCACCGGCGAGGGCGAGCCGCACCGACTTGGCGACGGCGATGCCCGCCTTCTCCTGTGCCTCGTCCGTGGAGGCGCCGAGGTGCGGGGTGCAGACGACCTGGTCGAACTGGAAGAGCGGGGAGTCCGTGCAGGGCTCCTTCGCGTACACGTCGAGACCGGCGCCCGCGACGCGGCCCTCCTTGAGGGCGGAGTGCAGCGCCTCCTCGTCCACGATGCCGCCCCGCGCGGCGTTGACGATGCGGACGCTCGGCTTGACCTTGTGCAGCGCGTCGTCACCGATGAGACCGAGGGTCTCGGGGGTCTTGGGCAGGTGGACCGTGATGAAGTCCGAGACCTCGAGCAGCTCGTCGAGGGAGAGGACCTTCACGCCCATCTGCGCGGCACGCGCGGGCTGCACGTACGGGTCGTAGGCGACGACCTTCATGCCGAAGGCACTCATGCGCTGGGCGACGAGGGCGCCGATCCGGCCGAGGCCGACGACGCCGAGGGTCTTCTCGGCGAGCTCGACGCCGGTGTACTTCGACCGCTTCCACTCGCCGTTCTTCAGGGCGGTGTTGGCCTGCGGGATGTTGCGCGCGGTGGCCAGGAGCAGACCGCAGGCCAGCTCGGCGGCGGTGACGATGTTCGAGGTCGGGGCGTTGACGACCATCACGCCGGCCTTGGTGGCGGCGGAGACGTCGACGTTGTCGAGACCGACGCCCGCGCGGGCGACGACCTTCAGCTTCCTGGCGGCGGCGATGGCCTCGGCGTCGACCTTGGTCGCGGAGCGGACGAGGATCGCGTCGACGTCGGCGATCGCGGGGAGCAGCTCGCCCCGGTCCGCGCCGTTGCAGTGGCGGATCTCGAAGTCCGGGCCCAGGGCGTCGACAGTCGCGGGCGACAGCTCTTCAGCGATGAGTACGACGGGTTTGCCGTTGGCAGCAGTGCTCACGTGAGTCCTCACAAGTCCCTTGCGGACGGCCGTCCCGACGGCCGCAGGCGGAGTCGCTTAGCCGCGTGGAAGACGCACGACGCTGTGGGCCCGACGCGAATGTTGAACAGAAGTGTAGTGGCGTGCCGCGACCGCTTCCCCCGCTCCGGGGGAAGGATCACTCGCACGGGGAGCATCAAGCCCCTCCGGCGTTTGAGGAGCGGGGTCCGGGGCGGAGCCCCGAGGCATCAGCCCCGGACCCGAGGAACACTCACTCCTCGTCGTTGACCCAGGACATGAGCTTGCGCAGCTCCTTGCCCGTGGTCTCCAGGAGGTGGTTCTCGTCCTGGGTCTTGTACTCGTTGTACTTCTTCAGGCCGCCGTGGTACTCGTCCATCCACTGCTTGGCGAAGGTGCCGTCCTGGATCTCGGTCAGGACCTTCTTCATCTCGGCCTTGGTGGCGTCCGTGATGATCCGCGGGCCGGTGATGTAGTCGCCCCACTCGGCGGTCTCGGAGACCGACCAGCGCATCTTCTCCAGGCCGCCCTCGTACATGAGGTCCACGATCAGCTTCAGCTCGTGGAGGCACTCGAAGTACGCGATCTCCGGCTGGTAGCCCGCCTCGGTCAGGGTCTCGAAGCCCGCCTTGACCAGCGCGGCGGTGCCGCCGCAGAGCACGGCCTGCTCGCCGAAGAGGTCGGTCTCGGTCTCCTCGGTGAAGGTCGTCTTGATGACGCCCGCCCGCGTGCCGCCGATGCCCTTGGCGTACGAGAGCGCCAGCTGGAAGCCGTTGCCGGTGGCGTCCTGCTCGACGGCCGCGATACACGGAACGCCGCGGCCCTCCTCGTACTGGCGGCGCACCAGGTGGCCCGGACCCTTGGGGGCGACCATGCAGACGTCGACGCCCTCGGGGGCCTGGATGAAGCCGAAGCGGATGTTCAGGCCGTGGCCGAAGAACAGCGCGTCGCCGTCCTTGAGGTTGTCCTTGATGGACTCCTCGTAGACCTGGGCCTGGATCGGGTCCGGCACCAGGATCATGATGACGTCGGCCTCGGCCGCCGCCTCGGACGGGGTGACGACCCGCAGGCCCTGCTCCTCGGCCTTGGCCTTGGACTTGGAGCCCTCGTGCAGACCGACGCGGACGTCGACACCCGAGTCACGGAGCGACAGCGCGTGGGCGTGGCCCTGGCTGCCGTAACCGATGACCGCGACCTTGCGGCCCTGGATGATGGACAGGTCGGCGTCGTCGTCGTAGAACAGCTCGGCCACTGGGAATCTCCTATGTGTGCTGGTGTTGCGTCCCACCGTACGGCGGGCGTGGGATGGGAAGTCTGCCGGTCTCGCCATGCGGTCCGGTTCTCGTTACGCGGACCGGTCCAGGGCGCGCAGGCTGCGGTCGGTGATGGAGCGGGAGCCCCGGCCGATCGCGATGGTGCCGGACTGGACGAGCTCCTTGATGCCGAAGGGCTCCAGCATCTTGAGCATGGCCTCCAGCTTGTCGCTGCTGCCGGTGGCCTCGATGGTGACGGCCTCCGGGGAGACGTCGACGGTCTTGGCGCGGAACAGCTGGACGATCTCGACGATCTGGGAGCGCGTCTCGTTGTCGGCGCGCACCTTGGCGAGGACGAGCTCGCGGGCCACGGCGGCGCCCGGCTCCAGTTCGACGATCTTCAGGACGTTGACGAGCTTGTTGAGCTGCTTCGTGACCTGTTCGAGCGGCAGGTCCTCGACATTCACGACGATGGTGATGCGGGAGATGTCGGGGTGCTCGGTGACGCCCACGGCGAGGGAGTCGATGTTGAAGCCGCGGCGGGAGAACAGGGCGGTGATCCTGGCGAGGACACCGGGCTTGTTCTCGACCAGGACGGAGAGCGTGTGCTTGGTGGACATGACGCGTGGTCTCTCTTTCGCTCTCGGTCTCAGTCGTCTTCGTTGTCGCCGAAGTCGGGGCGGACGCCCCGCGCGGCCATGACCTCGTCGTTCGAGGTGCCCGCGGCGACCATCGGCCAGACCTGGGCGTCCTCGTGGACGATGAAGTCGACGACGACCGGGCGGTCGTTGATGGCGTTCGCCTCGGCGATGACCTTGTCCAGGTCCTCGGGCCGCTCGCAGCGCAGCGCCACGCAGCCCATCGCCTCCGACAGCTTCACGAAGTCCGGGACGCGCGTGCCCTTGTTGGGGCCGATGTCCTCGGGACCGCTGTGCAGGACGGTGTTGGAGTAGCGCTGGTTGTAGAACAGCGTCTGCCACTGGCGGACCATCCCGAGGGCGCCGTTGTTGATGATGGCGACCTTGATCGGGATGTTGTTCAGGGCGCAGGTGGTGAGCTCCTGATTGGTCATCTGGAAGCAGCCGTCGCCGTCGATCGCCCAGACCGTGCGGTCCGGCCGGCCTGCCTTGGCGCCCATCGCGGCTGGGACCGCGTAGCCCATCGTCCCGGCGCCGCCGGAGTTGAGCCAGGTGGCGGGCTTCTCGTACTCGATGAAGTGCGCGGCCCACATCTGGTGCTGGCCGACGCCCGCGGCGAAGATCGTGCCCTCGGGGGCGAGTTGCCCGACGCGCTCGATGACGTGCTGCGGGGAGAGCGAGCCGTCCTCGGGCTGGGTGTAGCCGAGGGGGTAGGTGTCGCGCCAGCGGTTGAGGTCGTTCCACCAGGCGGTGTAGTCACCGGTGTGGCCCTCGGTGTGCTCGGCCTGGACGGCCTGGACGAGGTCGGCGATGACCTCGCGGGCGTCACCGACGATCGGCACGTCGGCGGCGCGGTTCTTGCCGATCTCGGCGGGGTCGATGTCGGCGTGGACGATCTTCGCGAAGGGCGCGAAGCTGTCCAGCTTGCCGGTGACGCGGTCGTCGAAGCGGGCTCCGAGGGCGACGATCAGGTCGGCCTTCTGCAGCGCGGTGACGGCGGTGACCGCACCGTGCATGCCCGGCATTCCCACGTGCAGCGGGTGGCTGTCGGGGAATGCGCCGAGCGCCATCAGGGTGGTGGTGACGGGCGCTCCGGTGAGCTCCGCCAGGACCTTCAGTTCGGCGGTGGCCCGGGCCTTCAGGACGCCGCCGCCGACGTACAGGACCGGGCGCCTGGCGGCGGTGATGAGCTTGGCGGCCTCGCGGATCTGCTTGGCGTGCGGCTTGGTGACCGGACGGTAGCCGGGCAGGTCCTGCTGCGGCGGCCAGGAGAACGTGGTCTGCGCCTGCAGCGCGTCCTTCGCGATGTCCACGAGGACCGGGCCCGGGCGTCCGGTCGAGGCGATGTGGAAGGCCTCGGCGATGGTGCGTGGGATGTCCTCCGCCTTGGTGACCAGGAAGTTGTGCTTGGTGATCGGCATCGTGATGCCGACGATGTCCGCCTCCTGGAAGGCGTCCGTGCCGATCGCCTTGGAGGCGACCTGGCCGGTGATCGCGACCATCGGGACGGAGTCCATGTGGGCGTCGGCGATCGGGGTGACCAGGTTGGTGGCGCCGGGGCCGCTCGTCGCCATGCAGACGCCGACCTTGCCGGTGGCCTGCGCGTACCCGGTGGCCGCGTGGCCCGCGCCCTGCTCGTGGCGGACCAGGACGTGCCGCACCCGGGTGGAGTCCATCATCGGGTCGTACGCCGGAAGGATGGCTCCGCCGGGAATGCCGAACACCGTGTCGGCCCCGACTTCCTCGAGAGAACGAATCAGGGACTGCGCACCCGTGACGTGCTCGACGGGGGTGGACTG
Source organism: Streptomyces sp. NPDC058284 (assembly GCF_042881135.1). Lineage (NCBI taxonomy): Bacteria > Bacillati > Actinomycetota > Actinomycetes > Kitasatosporales > Streptomycetaceae > Streptomyces > Streptomyces sp. NPDC058284. Next base: position 106,122 of record NZ_JBHVYE010000005.1, on the reverse strand, counting down.
CTGTCCTGAGGTTCGGGGCCGCGGCTGCGGATGGTGGGCCCCGGAGGCCTGCTCGGTCATCGGCATTCTCTTCTCGAAGCTGAGGGTTTTTGCGGGGTTTTTGCGGGGGTTTGGCGGGTGCCAGTGCAACAAAAAACCCCTCGTGCCGTGAGGCAAGCGAGGGGAGCGCGCCGGGTGCGGTCGCAAGGACTCCGGTGTTCGGACCGGTCAGTCCCAGCTTCAGCCGACGCGCTTTCCAAGTACGAGAATTCGGGTGCGCATGGCATTGACCCTCCCCCCGGCACGCAGTGCGTGTCAAGTAGGTGGGATGGGGGTCTCATTATGTGAACGGGCGTAGGCGGTGGGACCACCTGTGTACGCCACCGGAGATCCGCTGTACGCCACCGCGGGCCCACCCGCGTACATCCCGGAGGAGCTGCTCGCGTACGCCACCGGAGACGCGCCGGCGAGCACCGGTTCGGCCGGACCGAGCGGCACCGGATACTCCCCGAGCGAGAGCGCCCGGCGCAGCCGGTACTCGTCGAGGGGCCCGGTGAACGCCATGCCCTGTCCGTGCGTGCAGCCCATCGCGCGCAGCGCGACCACCTGTTCGGGCAGGTCGACGCCGTCGGCCACGGACATCAGGCCCAGGTCGCCCGCGATGCGCAGCAGCCCGGACGTGATCTTGTTCAGCCGCGCGGACTCCACGACACCCTCGGTCAGGCCGCGGTCCAGCTTCAGGATGTCGACGGGGAGCCGGCGCAGGGCGGTGATCGCCGCGTAGCCGTTGCCGAAGCCGTCGAGCGCGATGCGTACGCCGAGTCTGCGCAGGGACGCGAGACGGCGCTCAAGATCGTCGAGGGAGACTCGGGCGTCGATTCCGGCGAGCTCGACGATGAGCGCCCCGGAGGGCAGCCCGTGCCTGGTCAGGAGCGCCTCGACGGACCCCAGCGGCATGGAGCGGTCGAGGAGGCGCCGGGCGCTCATCCGGACGGCGACGGGCACGGCGTGGCCGGTCCTGCCGCGCTCGGCGGCCTGCTCGACGGCGGCCTCGACCATCCAGCGGCCGAGCTCGGCCGCGCGGCCGCCGTCCTGGCGCTCGCCCCGCTCGGAGACCCGCAGGAACTCGGCGGGCGTGAAGAGGACGCCCTGCGCCGAGCGCCAGCGGGCCTGGGCCGAGACCGCCGTGATCCGGCCGTCGTCGAGGGAGACCACCGGCTGGTGGAGCAGCGCGAACTCGCCGTCGTGCAGGGCGGCGCGCAGCCGGGTGGCGAGCTCCGCCTTGCGGACGACGTCGGCCTGCATCTGGGGTGCGTACAGCTCGACGCGGCCCTTGCCCGCGGCCTTGGCGCGGTACATCGCGAGGTCGGCGTTGCGCAGCAGCTCGCCGGCTCCGATGCCCGGTTCGGCGAAGGCCACGCCGATGGACGCCGCCACGCGCACGTCGTTGCCGTCGATGGCGTAGGGCTGGGACAGGGTGATTCTCAGCCGGTCGGCGAGCTCATAGATGTGCCGTTCTCTCGCGGCCTGGTCCCGGGTCCCGTCGCCGACGATGAGGGCCGCGAACTCATCGCCGCCGAGCCGGGAGGCGGTGTCGCCCGAACGCACCGCCTCCTGAAGTCTGCGCGCGGCCTGGATGAGGAGCTCGTCACCGGCCTGGTGTCCGATGGTGTCGTTGACGGCCTTGAAGCCGTCGAGGTCGATGAAGAGCACGGCCGTGCCGCGGTCGGTCACCCTGCGGCCGGTCAGGGCCTGGCCCACGCGGCGGGTGAACAGGGCGCGGTTGGGCAGGTCGGTGAGCGGGTCGTGCTCGGCGTTGTGCTGCAACTGGGCCTGCAGGCGCACCCGTTCGGTGACGTCCCTGCTGTTGAAGATGAGGCCGCCCTGATGGCGGTTGACGGTCGATTCCACGTTCAGCCACTCGCCGTGGCCGGATTTGAAACGGCACTCGATGCGGGTGGTGGGCTCCTCGACAGGGTCGGCGGCGAGGAATCTGCGCACTTCGTGGACGACTCTGCCGAGGTCCTCGGGGTGCATCAGCGTAGCCAGTTCGGAGCCGACGAGCTCTTCCGCGTCGCGGCCGTAGACCCCGGCGGCGGCCGGGCTCACGTACCGCAGGATGCCGTTCGGCGCGGCGATCATGATGACGTCGCTGGAGCCCTGGACCAGGGACCGGAAGTGGTTCTCCTTCTGCGCCAGCTCCTGGGTCAGCGTGATGTTGTCCATGAGCATGATGCCCTGGCGGACCACGAGGGCGAGGACCACGGTGCCCGCGGTGACGAGCACGACGTGGTCGACTCGCTGTCCGCTCAGTACGTTGTAGATGATCCCCAACGTGCAGACGGCCGCGGCCAGATAGGGCGTGAGGGCGGCGAGCGATCCGGAGATCGGCCGGGTCACGGCGGCTCGCGGCTCCTCGGGCCCGCTGTCGTACGACACGCGCCCGTGGCCCGGTCCCTGCGGCCCGCGCGCGTGCCAGGGGGCCGCCCAGGGCGCGTACGCGAGGAGCAGCGAGCCCGCGAACCATCCCGCGTCGAGCAGCCGCCCGGAGCGGTAACTGTCGTGGAGGACGGGTGAGGTGAAGAGCGCGTCGCACATCACGGTGAGGGCGAGCGCGCCGATCGCGGTGTTCACCGGGGTGCGCTGGGCGGACGACCGTCTGAAGTGCAGCGCGAGGACCATGCTGACCAGCGCGATGTCGAGCAGCGGGTAGGCGAGGGAGAGCGCGTCCTGAGCGACGCCCTGGTCCTCGAACCGCGCGGCGCTCGCGAGCGCCAGGCTCCAGGAGAGCGTGAGGAGCGAGCCCCCGATGAGCCAGGCGTCGAGTCCGAGGCAGACCCAACCGGCCCGCGTCACCGGGCGCTTGGCCAGCACGAGCAGGCCGATGATGGCGGGCGGCGCGAAGCACAGGAAGAACACGTCGTCGAGGCCGAACGGCGGCACGTGCCGGTCAAGGACGACCTCGTACCAGCCCCACACCGCGTTGCCCAGTGACGCCATCGTGGAGGAGAGGGCGAACAACAGCCATGCGGGTCGAAAGCGGCTGTGGCGCGTGCGGGCGTACCGGAAGCAGGAGACCGCGGCGGTCGCGGCGGCGGCGCTCAGCCCGAAGTCGCCCATGAAGGAGGCGAGACGCCCGGACCCCCACCCGAGGGCGGAACCGATGGCGTACGAACCGCAGATCAGCAGGAGCGCCAACTGCGCGGCCAGACCGCGGCCGCCCGGCAGCGGCCTGCGGAACTGTGTTCTGGACGCCAGCGCCGCCACGCCACCGCCGAGGACGGCGGTGGAGCTCACCCGGGCGCTCACCGGGCCGCCTTGACCCGTACCGCCCCCGTGTCCGCCCGGCCCGTGCGCCGGCCGGGCCGACAGAGGCGCTGGTGCGTGCGGCGACGGCCGCTCACGCGGCTCCCGACTCGCCTGCGCCTGCGGGCCGGTGTGCGCCAGAGTCGCGGGCTGCGCTCCCGCTGCGTCGGATCTTTCGCCCATAGGCCGTACATCGCCCGTCGCCCCCCTCGCGGTTTGCTGTGTCATCCCCGGCGCCGAACGGTCCACGGCGCATCCCCAGTCGGGACGATACACCAGACTCGTCACTCAGGGACATAGCTCCTCTACGCTCCGTGACTGTCGGCGGACAAGTGGACACGGGGCGCACGCGGGCGGATGCGGAGCGTGCACAAAGCGACAGTCGGGCGATCAACTGCCCGTCGTCAGCACGATGTTGTCGAGGGGCTTCCCCGTCGCGTACGCGGTCAGCTGCGAGGCGAGGAGTCGCTTGGCCCGCGGCCGGAACGCGGACGTGGAGCCGCCGACGTGCGGACTGATGAGCGCTCCGGGAGCGTGCCACAGAGGGTGACCCGCGGGCAGCGGTTCGGGATCGGTCACGTCGAGTGCGGCGGTTATCCGGCCGGACTCCAGTTCGGCGAGGAGCGCTTTCGTGTCGACGACGGGACCGCGGGCGACGTTCACGAGCAGCGCGCCGTCCTTCATGCGGGCCAGGAAGTCGGCGCCGACCAGCCCGCGGGTGGCCTCGGTGAGCGGTGTCGAGAGGATGACGACATCCGCCTCCGGCAGCAGGGACGGCAGGTCGGCGAGCGGATGCACGGGGCCGCGCTCCGTGGCACGGGCAGAGCGCGCGACGCGCGCCACCCGCGCGCATTCGAAGGGGGCGAGCCTGTCCTCGATGGCGGAACCGATCGATCCGTATCCAACGATGAGCACGGATTTGTCGGCGAGCGCCGGATAGAACCCGGACCGCCACTCCTCCTGCCGCTGCCCCTCGACGAAGCGCGGAACGCCCCGCAGGGAGGCGAGGGTCAGGGTGAGCGCGAGCTCGGCGGTGCTTGCCTCGTGCACCCCACGGGCGTTGCACAACCGCACACCGGGCGGGAGGAACCCGATGCCCGGCTGCACATGGTCGATGCCCGCGGTGAGCGTCTGTACGACGCGTACGGACGTCATCGCGGGCAGGGGGCGCACGGCGGTCTCCGTGGCCTTCATATAGGGCACCACGTAGAAGGCGCAGTCGGCCGGGTCCGCGGGAAACTCCGGGCCACCGTCCCAGAACCGATAGGTGAGCCCTGCCTCGGACGCCTCGGGCAGCCCATGGATCTCGTGCGCTTCGTAAGGAAGCCATACATCTGTGTTCATGCCTGGAGGTTAGGACCTCTCCGCCGGGCCGGTCACGGGCCGCTCGGGGAGGCAGCGCTCGGGGCCGGGGAGGCAGCGGCTAGTTTTGATGATCTCCGGACGGGGAGTGGGAGGGTACGGCCAGGTGGAGCGCAGGACGATCGGCGCGGGGGCGCTCGAAGTGGGCGCCGTCGGACTCGGCTGCATGCCGATGAGCTGGGCATACACCGGCTCGCGGCAGCGGGGCGACGCGTCGATGCGTACGGTGCACGCCGCCCTGGACGCGGCGGGCGCCGGTGCCGGTGGTCGCGGGGTGACGCTCCTGGACACCGCGGACATGTACGGGCCCTTCACCAATGAGCTGCTGATCGGCAGGGTGCTCAAGGAGCGGCGCGACGAGGCGTTCGTGTCGACGAAGTGCGGACTGCTCGTCGGCGAGCAGCACATCGTCGCCAACGGCCGCCCCGGCTACGTGAAGCGGGCCTGTGACGCGTCGCTGCGGCGGCTGCAGACGGACCACATCGACCTGTACCAGCTGCACCGCGCCGACCCCGAGATCCCCATCGAGGAGACCTGGGGCGCGATGGCCGAGCTCGTCGCCGCGGGGAAGGTGCGGGCCCTCGGGCTGTGCGCGGTGGGGGCGCGTTCCCACCGGCGCGCGGCGCCGGGCCGTCCGTCGCCGGGCCTGCACGACGCGACGATCCGGCAGCTGGAACGGATCCAGCAGGTCTTCCCGGTCAGCGCGGTCGAGGCCGAGCTGTCGGTGTGGTCGCCCGAGGCGCTGGACGCGCTGCTGCCGTGGTGCGTGGCGCGCGGGGTCGGCCTCCTCGCGGCGATGCCGCTGGGGAACGGTTTCCTCACGGGGACGCTGACGCCCGGCCAGGGCTTCGAACCGGACGATCTGCGGGCCCGCCATCCGCGCTTCACCGCCGAGATGATGGCGGCCAACCAGCCGCTGGTGGTGGGACTGCGCCGGGTGGCGGAGCGGCACGGAGCGACCCCGGCGCAGGCCGCGCTGGCCTGGGTCCTCGCTCAGGGCAGGCACGTGGTGCCGATCCCCGGGGCCAAGCGGGAGCGCTGGGCGGTCGAGAACGCCGGGGCGGCGGCGGTGCGGCTGACGGAGGCGGACCTGGCGGAGATCGCGGCGCTGCCGGCCGCGTTGGGCTCGTGGGACTGACCCCTTCACCGAGCCCCGGCTCCACCTTCCCCCGCGGCGGACCCGAGCCCATGACGGCGGACTCCGCGCCCGGGAGAACGGACTTTCGATCTCATGGCAGCGTGAGGGGAACTTGAGAGGCGCGAGCGGTGTATGAACAGTAGAAGCGCTGCGTCGAAGGGAACCTGATGGTGCAACGACCTGCTGTGACAGCCGTGATGGCCGCTGCCGCCCTCGTGTTCGCGGCCGGGTGTTCGTCCGGCGGCGATGGGCCGGACCGCCGCGAGAGCCCGGCGGAAGGAAAGACGTCCAGCCGTTCCCCCACCGGCAGGGCGGGCGAGGGGGTCCCGCCGGCGAAGGGCTCCGCGAAGGTCACCCGCACACTCGCCACGGACCTGAAGTCACCATGGGGCCTCGCGCCGCTGCCCGGCGGCGACCTCCTGGTGTCCTCGCGCGACGAGGGGACGATCACGCGCGTCGACGGAAGCACGGGCAAGAAGACGGAGCTCGGCTCGGTGCCCGGCGTCTCCCCCGGCGGCGAGGGCGGCCTGCTGGGCCTCGCACTCTCCCCGTCGTACGCATCGGACCACATGGTGTACGCGTACTTCACGACGGAGTCCGACAACCGCATCGCCCGCATGCTGTACGACGAGAAGAAGCCCCCCGGCGAGCAGCTCGGCGCACCGGACACGATCTTCAAGGGCATCCCGAAGGGCATGATCCACAACGGCGGCCGGATCGCCTTCGGCCCCGACAAGATGTTGTACGCGGGCGCGGGTGAGACCGGCGAGACCGGCCTGGCCCAGGACAAGAAGTCCCTGGGCGGCAAGATTCTCCGCCTCACCCCGGACGGCGACCCGGCCCCCGGCAATCCCTTCGACGACTCCCCCGTCTATTCGTACGGGCACCGCAATGTGCAGGGACTGGCCTGGGACGAGCAGAAGCGGCTGTGGGCGTCGGAGTTCGGCCAGGACACCTGGGACGAGCTGAACGAGATCGAGGCCGGTGGCAATTACGGCTGGCCGGACGCCGAGGGCAAGGGCGGCGGGAAGGGGTTCCGCGATCCGGTCGCCCAGTGGAAGACCTCGGAGGCCTCACCGAGCGGTGTCGCCTACGCCGAGGGCTCCGTCTGGCTGGCGGGGCTGCGCGGGCAGCGGCTGTGGCGCGTCCCGGTGCGGGGCGTGGACGGCGAGCCGGAGCCGCAGGCCTTCCTGAAGGGCGAGCACGGCCGGTTGCGGACGGTGGTCGCGGCGGGCGGCGACAAGCTGTGGCTGGTCACCAGCGAGACGGACTCGCGGGGAACACCGGAGAAGGAGGACGACAAGATCCTGGAGGTGGAGGTGAAGTAGTCAACTGCCCGGCTCGTCGGAGGTCTCCGTCTCCTCCGCGCCAGGTGACTCCTCGGACCGAGGGGACGGGACGGGTGGGCGTACGACCACCTTTCCCGAGGTCAGGTCTATCGGGCCGCGCCCCGGGTCACCGTCGGCGAGGTCGACGCGGGTCAGCTCCAGGCGTTTCTGCTCGTCGTCGGTGTGCTTGCGCCCCGGCGCGAACAGGGCCTCGATCGCGTTGAACACTGGGCCTCCCAGGAGCCGAGTCTCTGCCGTCAAGCGTAAGCGAGGGCGGGGCAAACCGGACGGGACGAGGAACGCCCAGGTCAGCGCGTGGCCGGAGTCCGCTCGCCGGCCCCGGCCCCGGCCCCGGTCACCGGGAACAGCCGCAGCCGGTGGGCGAGTGCGGCGGCCTCACCGCGGCCGGTGACGGACAGCTTGGCGAGGATGTTGGAGACGTGGACGCTCGCCGTCTTCGGGGAGATGAAGAGCTCCTCGGCGATCTGGCGGTTGCTGCGGCCCACGGCGACGAGTCGCAGGACGTCCCGCTCGCGGCTGGTGAGGCCCAGTGCCTCCGCGGGGTCGGCCGGAGCGGTTTGGGCGGCCGAGGCGCGGGTGGTTTCGGTGGGGTGCAGGGTGAGGCGGGCTCGCTGGGCGAGACCGGTGATGGCCTCGGAGAGGGGACGGGCGCCGAGCCGGTCGGCCACTTCGCCTGCCTGGCGGAGCAGTTGGGCGGCGCGGTCGCGGTCGGTGGTGTCCGGGGCGAGGAGGGACTCGGCCAGGCGCAGGCGGACGCGGGCGAGGTCGTAGGGGCGGTCGAGGGGTTCGAGGGCGGTGATGACGGCGGACCAGTCGGTGGGTGTGTCGCGGCCCTCCGAGCGAAGGAGTTCGGCGCGGGTCCATTCGTCGTAGACGCGCCAGAGCGGGACGGGGGTGGCGAGCGATGTGGCGGCTTTGCGTATCTGTTCGACGACGGCGGGGCGGCCGGGCTCCGCAGCGGGCAGGCCGCGCGCGTCGGCCTCCATGGAGGCGGCGGCGAGCAGCAGGGGCCAGCCGTACCGCTGGGTTCCGACGGGGAACCCGGTGGCGAGGGCGCGTGCGAGTTCGGCACGGCCGTCCAGGACCCGGCCTTCACCGGCGGCGATGCCGATGGCCATGCGGGTCAGCGGCAGGACGTACTGCGGCTGCGGGTCGTGGCTGCCGTAGTGCTGGTGGGCGGAGTGGATGTGCCGGGCGGCGGCGGCGTAGTCGCCGCGGGCGAGCGCCATGCGCGCGGAGCACTGGTCGGCGGAGCCCCGGGGCTTGGAACTCTGCGCGCAGCGGTGGGTCCGTGCGACGGCTTCGGCGCACTCGTCCCAGCGGCCGAGGCCGAACAGGGACTCGGCGGCATTGCCCCAGACCCAGCCCTCGGTGTCCACCAGACCGTACTTCCGGCAGAACTCGATGCCCTCCATCGCGGCCTTCACGGCCTCGGCGGAGCGGCCGACGCCCTCCAGGGCGGAAGGGAGGTTGATGAGCGCCCGGCTCAAGTCGGTGACCAGGGCGTCTTCGATGACGCGCGCCCTGACCTCGTACATCTCGGCGAGGCCGGCCTCGGGGTCGCCGGCCTCGATGAGGAGGTTGCCGCGGGTGAGGCGGGCGTTGAGTTCGATGGCGTCGGCCTTGACCATGCGGGCGTACTCGACGGCGCGTTCGGCGGCGGCCATGGTCTCCGGGCCCGGGTCGTGCAGCATGCCCCAGGAGGCGCGGCGGACGAGGATGTCCGCGTGCACCTCGGAGGGCGGCAGGCCGCGCATCAACTCCTGGGCCTTGGCGATCTCCGTCCAGCCGTCGCCGCGGCCGAGGGTGGAGACGAGGCCGGAGCGGGTCGCCCAGAACCAGGCGGAGCGCAGGGGGTCGTTCTCGCCGTCCAGGAGGCGCAGGGCGCGCTTGGTGATCTTCAGGGCGCGTTCGCGTTCGCCGCAGAGGCGTCCGGCGACGGTGGCCTCGGCCATCAGGTCCAGGTAGCGCAAGGGGGTCGCGGGATCGCATCCGCAGGCCGGGTAGCCCTCGACGTAGTCGGCGGGGCGCAGTTCGTCGCGGGTGGTTTCGGGGGCGTCGTCCCAGATCTCCATCGCCCGTTCGAGCAGGCGCAGTTGCTCGGCGTAGGCGTGCCGGTGGCGGGCTTCGACGGAGGCGGCGAGTACGGCGGGCAGGGCCTTGGCCGCGTCGTGCGCGTAGTACCAGTAGGTGGCGAGGCGGGCGGCGCGCTGGTCGGCGGAGACGAGGGCGGGGTCGGCCTCCAGGGCTTCGGCGAAGCGGCGGTTGATGCGGGAGCGTTCGCCGGGCAGCAGGTCGTCGCTGACCGCCTCGCGGACCAGGGAGTGCCGGAAGCGGTAGCCGTCGCCGTCCGGGGAGGCGAGGAGGATGTTGGCGCCGACGGCGGCCCGCAGCGCCTCGATCAGGTCGTCCTCGGCGAGGCCCGTGACCTCGGCGAGCAGTTCGTACTCGATGGTGGAGCCGCCCTCGGCGACGATCCGGGCCACCCGCTGGGTGTCCTCGGGCAGTTCCTCGACGCGGACCAGGAGGAGGTCGCGCAGGGAGTCCGTCAGGCTCGCGCAGCTCCTGCCGTGGGAGGCGACGGCGAGTTCCTCGACGAAGAAGGCGTTGCCGTCGGAGCGGTCGAATATGTCGTCGACCAGGCCCTGTTCGGGCTCGGCCGCGAGGATTCCGGCCATCTGGCGGGCGACCTCGTCCTTGCTGAAGCGGCAGAGTTCGATGCGGCGCACGGTGCGCAGCCGGTCCAGTTCGGCGAGGAGGGGGCGCAGCGGGTGGCGGCGGTGGATGTCGTCGGCCCGGTAAGTGGCGAGCAGGACGAGACGGCCGCCGCGCAGGGTGCGGAAGAGGTAGGCGAGGAGGTGGCGGGTCGAGGCGTCGGCCCAGTGCAGGTCCTCCAGGACCACGACGACCGTGCGGTCGCGGGAGAGGCGTTCCAGGAGGCGTGCGGTGAGTTCGAAGAGGCGGGCCATGCCCTGTTCGTCGGACCGGCCGGCGGGGCCGTGCCCGTGCGGGGCGGGTCCGGCGAGTTCGGGCAGGATCCTGGCGAGTTCCTCCTCCTGTCCCTCGGCCGCGGCGGCCAGTTCGTCGGGGAGCCGGCGGCGCAGCGAGCGCAGGGCGGCGGAGAAGGGCGCGAACGGCAGGCCGTCGGCGCCGATCTCGACGCAGCCGCCGAGCGCGACGACAGCGCCCCGCTTCTCGGCGGCGGCGGTGAACTCCTCGATGAGGCGGGTCTTGCCGACGCCCGCCTCACCGCCGAGCAGCAACGCCTGCGGCTCGCCCCGGCCGGCGGGCTGTTCGGCGGGGGCGCCCGTGGCGCGGGCGAGTGCTTCGTTCAGTGCGTCCAGTTCAGCGGTGCGGCCGACGAACACGGGACTGACGGACTTGGTCTCCACAGCCGTGAGCATCGCACAGCGGGTGGACGGCGCGGCACCCGTTATGCGTGGAGCGGACACCTGCGCCCGCACCGGTGCGGGCGCAGGCACCCTTACGCGCGCCGGCTCCGGTTCGGGTCCTGGCTCCCGCACTTCAGGCGGCCCGGGTGAAGCGGGACTTCAGAAGCGACGACGTACTCACCTGCCCCTCGGCTTCGTCGCGGGCTGCGCGGCGGGCGGCAGCGCGGATCTTGCGGGCCTCGCCGATCAGGCGGTGGTGGGCGCCCTCCCGGCTCAGCTCGGCGGCGCGCATCTGGTGCATCTCGTAGTCGAACATCTCGAACCCCTCGGGTTGTCGGTGGTACCGCCGGTCTCTCCCGGCGATGTCTCCACTTTCGTTTCCCAGGGGGGTCGCCCGCATCGGGCGGCTGCCGCATCTCCGGTGGGCGCGGGGCCTTAGATACGACGTAGGGCGGGGCGGGAGCCTTAGCCCCTGCCCCGCCCCTGCCTTATGCGCGGGTGCGGCGGTGGTTCAGGAAGGTGCTGACGGGATGCCGAGCAGCAGATCGCTGTACTTGGCGACGGCGAGGACCAGTCCGATCACGCCGAGCGCGACACCCGCCCACGCCACGGACTTGATCCACGGCGCCTGCTCCTTGCCGGGAGCGCCGAACGCGGGCCTGACGAGCACCAGGAAGCCGACGACCAGCGCGGAGAGCGCGAAGAGGCCTGCGACCAGCGCGGTGGCCTGCCAGGAGTCGCCGTACATGGCCTGGAGCTGGTCGGAGACGCTCGCGGACTGCTTGGTCTCCAGCTGCCCCATGATGTTGGAGCGGGCGCCGGCGATCGTGCCGAGCCAGCCTCCGGAGAGGCCGATCACACCGAGCGCGGCGGAGACGACGGCCGCGGCGCCCTGGCCGACCCCGGTGGACCCGGCGGCCTTGCCCGTGGCGTCGTACGCGTGGTCGGCCTCGGCGGCGTCCTCGTCCTCACCGGCACCGGCACCGGCTTCGGCACCGGTTTCCGCTTCCGCTTCCGCTTCCGCTTCCGCTTCCGCTTCCGCTTCGGGGACGGTGGCGGACGGCTCTCCGGCCTTCGTGACGTCGGCCTTGGCCTCCGTCTTCGCTTCCGACGTGTCGGAACCAGTCACTTCCTCGCTCCGGTCGGCGTCCTTGGCCCCGGTGGCATCCTGCGCCCCGGTCGCGTCCTCTGTCTTGGTACCCATGTTGCGCACCGTACGGACGGAGTCTGAGAGCTCCCTTAACGGACTCACGAGCTGATGAGCTGACGAGTTAAGGCGCCGAGGCCCCCGGCCGCCCCGCGCCCTCGCGCGCCGCCCGCCACTCCGGGGCGAGGACGGACCAGACCTCCATGTCGTGCCGGGTCCCCTGCCAAGGGAAGCTCTCCCGCAGCACGCCGTCCCTGGTGAAGCCGAGCCGCGCGGCGGTCGCCTTGCTGCGCTCGTTGAGCGAGGAGACGAGCCACTCCACGCGGTGCATGCCGCGCTCGTCCACGGCCCAGTCGATGAGGATCGTCGAGGCCTTCTGGGCGAGGCCGCGCCCGGCGGCCGACGGCTCCAGCCAGACGCCGATCTCGCACCCGTCGACACTCGTGTCGAAGATCCGGAAGAGGACGCCGCCCACGAGCGTGCCGTTCAGCCAGATGCCGTAGAAGCGGCCGGTGTCCTCGGCCTGCTTGTCGGCGTACTTCTGCAGGTGCCGCCTCGCGGACTCGAGGTCCTTCACCACCGCGGTGAAGGGCACCCACGGCGCCGTGTACTCCCGGGCCCGCTCGACGTTTTCGAAGAACTCCTGCGCCTGCCACGGTTCGAGCGGCCGCAGCTCAGCGCCCTCGCCCAGCGATATCGCGAACATCCTGCTCCTTCGGCCCACTCGCGTCGTCGTCCACGTCGTCATCCACATCCCGCTGTCCCGGGATCCTCGCACGTGCGCCGCTCGGATTCGAACGACATTCGGGCGGCTCGATGCTGATGCGCGGAAGGACGCGGTCCAGGCGGCGCGGCAGCCACCAGTTGGCCCCGCCGAGCAGGTGCATCAGCGCGGGCACGAGCAGCGTCCGCAGGACGAAGGCGTCCAGCGCGACGGCCGCCGCGAGCGCTATGCCGAACATCGCGACGACCCGGTCGCCGCTGAGCACGAAGGCGAGGAAGACCGAGATCATGATCACGGCCGCGGAGTTGATCACCCGACTGGTCTCGGCGAGGCCGACGCGGACGGCCCGCCGGTTGTCACCGGTCTCCAGCCACTCCTCGTACATCCGGCTGACCAGGAAGACCTGGTAGTCCATGGAGAGGCCGAAGAGGACGGAGACCATGATCACCGGCAGGAAGGGCTCGATCGGCCCGGCCCTGCCGAGCCCGAGGAGTTCGCTCCCCCAGCCCCACTGGAAGATCGCGACGACGATCCCGAAGGCGGAGCCGACCGCGGCGACGTTCATTACGGCGGCCTTGAGCGGGATGCCGATGGACCGGAAGGCCAGCAGGAGCAGGAGGCAGCCGAGCCCGATGACCACGCCCACGAAGAGCGGCAGCTTGCCGATGATGATCTCCGCGAAGTCGTCGTAGCTCGCGGTGACACCGCCGACGTACAGGTCGAGGGAGCTATGCGCCTCGGCGCGCGGCAGGACGTCCTCGCGCAGCCGGTCGACGAGCGCGCTGGTCGCCTCGGACTGCGGAGCCGAGTCGGGGACGACGGTGAGGTAGGCGGCGCGGCCACCGCCGTCGTACGTCACCGGGCTCACGGAGGCGACGCCCTCGGTCGACCGCAGCGTCGTGGCGAGGTCGTCGAGGGCCACCCGGTCACCGGCCCCGTAGGCCTCGCTCACCAGTGTCAGGGGCCCGTTCACACCGGCGCCGAACCCGTCGGCGAGGAGGTCGTACGCCTGCCGTGTGGTGGCCTTCGCCGGGTTGTTGCCCTGGTCGGACGTGCCCAGGTGCAGCGCGAAGGCGGGCAGCGCGAGCACCGCCATGACGAGGACCGCGAGGGCGCCGAGCAGCCGGGGCCTGCGCTCCACGAAGGCGGCCCAGCGGGCGGCGAACCCGGCAGGCAGCTCCGGTCGCGGCCCGTGCTCGGCGAGCCTGCGGCGTTCGCGACGGCTGAGGGCGCGCGGGCCGATCCAGGCGAGGAGGGCCGGCAGCAGGGTCACGGATGCGGCGACGGTGAGGACCACGGTCAGGGAGGCGGCGATCGCCACGCCGTTGAGGAAGCCGAGCCGCAGGGTGAGCATGCCGAGCAGCGAGATGCAGACGGTGGCGCCCGCGAAGACGACCGCGCGCCCGGTCGTGGCGACCGCGCGTTCGGCGGCGACGGCCACGGGCAGTCCGCGTCGGAGGCCCTTGCGGTGCCGGGTGACGATGAAGAGGGCGTAGTCGATGCCGACGCCGAGCCCGATCAGGGTTCCCAGCATCGGCGCGAAGTCCGCGACGGTCATCACGTGGCCGAGCAGGACGATGCCCGCGTACGCGGTGCCGACGGAGACCAGGGCCGTGGCGATGGGCAGGGCCGACGCGGCGAGCGAGCCGAAGGCGAGGAAGAGGACGACGGCGGCGACGGCCACCCCGACGACCTCGGCGATCCGGGTGCTCTTGGACTCGGTGAGCCCGATGGCGGTGCCGCCGAGCTCGACCCGCAGATGGTCCGACCGGGCCTCGGCGGCGGCGTCGACGACGGCCTGCGCGTCGGACTTGGCGAGGTCGTCGGCCTGCTCGCGGAAGGTGACGGTGGCGTACGCGGTGCGGCCGTCGGCGCTGATCCGACCGGCGCCGCCACTTTCGTACGGGCCGGTCACCGAGGCCACGGCGGGCAGTTCGGAGATCTTGCCGAGCGCGTCGGTCATCGTCTGCTCGACATCGGCGGCGCGGACGGTGGTGCCGGGTCCGGTGTGCCAGACGACGGTGTCGCTGTCGCCGCCGAGGCCGTGGAAGTTCTCGTTCAGGAGCCCGGCCGCGCGGCCCGACTCGGTGCCCGGCACCTCGTAGTCGTTCGAGTACGCGGATCCGGCGACCGCGGCGGCGGACGCGGCACCGCCGAGCGCGAGGAGCCACAGCAGGACGACGACGAGACGGCGCCTGACGCACCACCGGGCGAGTGCTGCCACGGACTGACTCCCTGGATGTTTCGTGGATCTTCACCGGGAGCAGCAGTCAACCAACTGGGGGGCCCGCAAAGAACGCATGAGTGGCGACATCAGCGCCGACGTCACTTTGGCAGCCATTGAAGATCCTTGGTCCGTTTCGTGGCCCTAATCACAAGGGCACAAGCGGGACCGGACGCGCCGCACGGGGCGCGGGGACCCACCCGGCCCCCGCGCACCGCACACGACCCACCGCGCCCTCGAAGACGGGCTCTCAGCCCGAGACGCTCGCGCGTCCGTTCTCGATGTGGCCCATGAGCCGCCGCCGGAAGGCGGGGTCGCCGTCGGCGGTCACCTCGACGTCGTACCAGCCGTGTTCGCCGACGGTGTGCCAGGCGACCGTGCGGCTGCTGCCCGCCTTGACGCGGACGGTCCGCGTCCGGGACCGGATGTCCGATTCGTCCACGTACCCGAGAGGCTTGACGGTGAAGACGAGGGCGTGGCGGCCCCGGTTGGCCAGGGTGAGGTGGATCTCGCGATGGGTGATCGCCGAGGCGAGCCGCGCGCCACCGTCCTTGCCGCTCCCGCTCCCCTTACCGCTCCCGCCGCTCTTGCCGCCCGCGAACTCGCGCCGGAAGCCGTTCGGGCCGGTGATGGTGAAGGCGTACGCGTCACCCGGCACCGGCACGCTCCAGCTGCCCTTGCGCACGACGTCCTGATGCTGCGGGACCTCGAACTCCCCCGCGTACGGGTAGAGCGCGAAGTGCGCGCTGGAGCTGCCGCCGTTGCGCAGCCGCACGGTGAGCGTGCCGTCCTCGGCGGGCCGCGCGTCCGCGTCGGGCTGGTACGGCAGCGGGCGGGCGCGGCGGGCGCCGGGCTCCTGGACCGGCATGGACTGCTTCAGGGGCGGCTGCGGGGCCCAGCGGCCACTGAACGCGGGGATGGCGCCCGGCCGTTCGACGTCGGGCTGCCGGTGGCCGCGCCGGAAGTCGAAGGCGCCGGTGAGATCGCCGGTGACCTTGCGGCGCCAGGCGCTGATGTTGGGTTCCCGCACCCCGGTCCACTTCTCCAGGAAGCGCACCACGGACGTGTGGTCGAAGACCTCGGAACAGACGTAGCCGCCGACGGTCCACGGCGAGATGACCAGCATCGGCACGCGCACGCCGAGCCCGGTGGGCCTGCCCTCCCAGCGCTCCTCCCGCTCCTCGGCGCTGTCCCCGCCGGGCACGGGCGGCGGGACGTGGTCGAAGAAGCCGTCGTTCTCGTCGTAGTTGATGAAGACGGCGGTGCGGCGCCAGACCTCCGGATGGGAGGCCAGGGCGTCGAGCACCTTGTAGACGATGGTCGCGCTGTGGATGGGCGAGGAGACGCTGGGATGCTCGGAGTCCTGGGCGGAAGGGACCAGATAGGTGACTTTCGCGAGCTTGCCACCGGCGACATCCTTGGCGAACTCCTCGGCGAGCTTGCCGGTCGGCACGCGCCGCAGACCGCGCTCGAAGAGGGAGCGCTCGCGCTTGCTCAGCGTGGCGACGCCCCTCTCCAGGGTGGCGAGCAGCTCGGCGCGCGCGGTCTCGTCCCTGGCGTCGCGCACCTTGGCGTAGAAGGCCTCCATGTAGGTGAGGCCCGTCGCGGCCAGGGCCTTCCTGGCGATGGCCTTGAAGGTGGTGAAGAACTCGATCTGGTTGTCGGTGAAGTTCTCCCACTCGGTGTACGTCTGCCAGCTCACGCCCGCCTTCTCCAGGCGCTCGGCGTACGTGCCCCAGCCGTATCCGGGGTGGGTGCCCTCGTCGTAGGCGTCATTGCCGACGGCCCGCTTGCCGTTCGCCTCGTAGCCCGTCTTCCCGCTCCACAGGTGGTTGCGGTTGGGGCTGGTGGAGCTGTGGATGGAGGAGTGATAGGCGTCGCAGACGGTGAAGGTGTCGGCGAGTTCGTAGTGCAGCGGGATGTCCTCGCGCGTGTAGTACGCCATGGTGGCCGCCGTCTTGGCGGTGATCCAGCCGTCCATCCAGCCGTCGTGCCAGGCGGTGGCGCCGCCGCCCCAGGAGTGGTCGAGCGCGCCGATGTACTGGAGGTCCTTCTTCTGCGTCTCGGCGGCCTTGCGGACGGGGAAGGGCAGGATCGTCCGCAGGGCTCCGGGCTGCTCGAAGACCGGCTTGCCGCCGGGGAGTCGTATCGCGTTGCGGTCGCCGAAGCCGCGTACGCCGCGCAGGGAGCCGAAGTAGTGGTCGAAGGACCGGTTCTCCTGCATCAGGATGACCACGTGCTCGATCTTGTCGAGGCCGCCGTGCTGCGGCGGCTCGTGCGCGAGCGCTTCCTGGAGCGAGGGCGGCAGGAACGAGCCGACGGTGGCGGCGCCGAGCGCGCCGCCGCCGATCGCCATCAGGCGTCTGCGCGAAATCTCCGGAGTCACGTGGGACCTCCCAGTAGTCCTTGCCAGTCCTGGCAGCCCTGACCGGCAGTCAATGGTTCTCTGCTGATCCATTGACCTGTACGGCGGGGACGCTAGTGACGCCCGGTTTCCTTGTGAAGACCGCGGGACGAAGTCGCGGTGAACGTCCAAAAGTTCACTGTGGGAGTCCATGGCGAACGGCGATGAAGTCCAGGGCGGGCAGCGTCGGCCGACCCCGTTACACAGATGTTCCGCTGTGACATGAAAGTGCCTTCTTCCGCCGTACTCCTCGGTCACAAAAGATGGATTCCGTAACAAGAAGTGCCCCGAGGGGCGCACGGGTCGGACGAACAGAACCAGGAGCACCCCATGAACACGACGCTCGACGAGCCGACGCGCCAGTTGCTCGACGGAAAGAACTTCGCCACCGTGTCGACGCTCAACGCCGACGGCGGGCCCCAGGCCTCCGTCGTCTGGTACCAGCGTGACGGCGACACCGTGGTCTTCTCCGCGACCGAGGGCCGGGCGAAGGTACGCAACCTCCGCCGCGATCCCCGTGTCAGCCTCACCGTCTTCGACCTGGAGAACCCCTACCACTCGGTCGAGCTCCGGGGCACCGTCGAGATCACCCCGGACCCGGCGAAGGAGCTTCCGCTCACGCTCTCGCTCAGATACCTCGGCGAGGCGCCGCCGCCCGAGCCCGACGAGGTCGCCCGGGTGATCGTCCGCGTGACGCCGACCAAGGTGAACAGCTTCTCGGTCTAGGCAGGCCCGGTCGCCGGGGCCGATACGCGAAGGGGGGCGGCGCCCCGGTCGGGTGCGCCGCCCCCCTCAGAGCCTGTGGCTCTCACGCAGGGGATGTGACCGTCAGCCCTCGCTGACGCCCAGCTTCTCCAGGATGAGTTCCTTGACGCGGGCCGCGTCGGCCTGGCCACGGGTGGCCTTCATGACCGCGCCGACCAGCGCGCCGGCCGCAGCGACCTTGCCACCGCGGATCTTGTCCGCGACGCCGGGGTTGCCTGCGATGGCCTCGTCGACGGCGGCCGTCAGGGCGCCCTCGTCCGAGACGACCTTCAGGCCACGCTTCTCGACGACCTCGTCCGGCGAGCCCTCGCCCTTCAGGACGCCCTCGATGACCTGGCGGGCCAGCTTGTCGTTCAGGTCACCGGCGGCGACGAGCGCGGTCACCCGGGCGACGTGCGCCGGAGTGATCGGCAGCTCCTCAAGGGCCACACCCGACTCGTTGGCGTTGCGGGCCAGTTCGCCCATCCACCACTTGCGGGCCGACGCCGCGTCGGCGCCCGCCTCGATGGTGGCGACGATCGGCTCGACCGCGCCCGCGTTGAGGATCGACTGCATGTCGTGCTCGCTGATCCCCCACTCCTCACGGAGGCGGTTGCGGCGCACGCGCGGCATCTCGGGCAGGCCGGCCCGCAGCTGCTCGACCCACTCGCGGGCCGGGGCGACGGGGACGAGGTCGGGCTCCGGGAAGTACCGGTAGTCCTCGGCGTTGTCCTTGATGCGCCCGGCGGTCGTGGAGCCGTCCTCCTCGTGGAAGTGGCGGGTCTCCTGCACGATGGTGCCGCCGGAGTTCAGGACCGCCGCGTGGCGCTGGATCTCGAAGCGCGCCGCGCGCTCCACGGAGCGCAGCGAGTTGACGTTCTTCGTCTCGCTGCGCGTGCCGAACTCGCGCTGCCCGTGGGGGCGCAGCGAGAGGTTCACGTCGCAGCGCATCTGGCCCTTGTCCATCCGGGCCTCGGAGACGCCGAGCGCCTTGATGAGCTCGCGCAGCTCGGCGACGTACGCCTTGGCGACCTCGGGGGCCCGCTCGCCCGCGCCCTCGATCGGCTTGGTGACGATCTCGATGAGCGGGATGCCCGCGCGGTTGTAGTCCAGGAGGGAGTGCGAGGCGCCGTGGATACGGCCCGTCGCGCCACCGACGTGCGTGGACTTGCCGGTGTCCTCCTCCATGTGGGCGCGCTCGATCTCCACGCGGAAGACCTCGCCGTCCTCCAGCTGGACGTCCAGATAGCCGTTGAAGGCGATCGGCTCGTCGTACTGGGAGGTCTGGAAGTTCTTCGGCATGTCCGGATAGAAGTAGTTCTTCCGGGCGAATCGGCACCACTCGGCGATCTCGCAGTTCAGCGCGAGGCCGATCTTGATCGCGGACTCGACGCCGATCTCGTTGACGACCGGCAGCGCGCCGGGCAGGCCGAGGCAGGTCGGGCAGGTCTGGCTGTTGGCGTCCTGCTTGAGCGCGGTCGAGCAGCCGCAGAACATCTTGGTCCTGGTGCCGAGCTCGACATGGACCTCCAGGCCCATGACGGGGTCGTACGTCGCGAGGGCTTCCTCGTACGACACCAGATCAGAAGTGACAGTCACGGTTGAAACTTTCCCTCTCAGCCCAGCAGGACGTCGTCGTCGCCGAGGCGCTTGAGCTCACGCAGGAGCAGCGCGACGCCGGTGGCGATGGCGGCAGCGGAGACGACGGCGTCCACGAGCCGGAGCGTGTCGTGGTCGTAGCGGGCCTTCTTGGCCTGCTTGATCACGCTGATCGCACCGAAAGCGGTGGTGCCGATCGACAGGTACGTGCCGGACTTGGTCTTCTTGAAGCCCTTGGCCTTGTTCAGTGCACTCACAGCGACGGTGCCTCCTCAAGCAGCGGGTGTCCCCACTTTTCCACGAAGGCGGCCTCGACGGCAGCGCCGACCTTGTACAGCCGGTCGTCCTTCATGGCGGGGGCGATGATCTGCAGTCCGACGGGCAGGCCGTCCTCCGGCGCGAGGCCGCAGGGCAGCGACATGGCGGCGTTGCCCGCCAGGTTGGTCGGAATGGTGCACAGGTCCGCGAGGTACATCGCCATCGGGTCGTCGGCGCGCTCGCCGATCGGGAAGGCGGTGGTCGGCGTCGTCGGGGAGACGATCACGTCGACCTGCTCGAAGGCGGCCTCGAACTCGCGGGTGATGAGCGTGCGGACCTTCTGGGCGCTTCCGTAGTACGCGTCGTAGTAGCCGGAGCTCAGGGCGTACGTGCCGAGGATGACGCGGCGCTTGACCTCGTCGCCGAAACCGGCCTCACGGGTGAGCGCGGTGACGTCCTCGGCCGAACGGGTGCCGTCGTCGCCGACGCGCAGGCCGTAGCGCATGGCGTCGAAGCGGGCGAGGTTCGAGGAGCACTCGGAGGGCGCGATCAGGTAGTACGCGGAGAGCGCCAGGTCGAAGGTCGGGCAGTCCAGCTCGACGATCTCGGCGCCGAGCTCCTTGAGCAGCTCGACGGACTCGTCGAAGCGCTGGACGACACCGGCCTGGTAGCCCTCGCCGCGGAACTGCTTGACGACGCCGACGCGCATGCCCTGTACGGAGCCGTTGCGCGCGGCCTCGACGACCGGCGGGACCGGGGCGTCGATGGACGTCGAGTCGAGCTCGTCGTGTCCTGCGATGACCTCGTGCAGCAGCGCGGCGTCGAGGACGGTACGGGCGCAGGGACCGCCCTGGTCGAGGCTGGAGCTGAACGCGACCATGCCGTAGCGGGAGACGCCGCCGTAGGTCGGCTTGACGCCGACCGTGCCGGTGACGGCCGCGGGCTGGCGGATCGAGCCGCCGGTGTCGGTGCCCATGGCGAGGGGGCTCTCGTACGCGGCGAGGGCCGCGGAGGAGCCACCGCCGGAGCCGCCGGGGATGCGGGTGAGGTCCCAGGGGTTGCCGGTGGGCCCGTACGCGCTGTTCTCCGTGCTCGACCCCATGGCGAACTCGTCCATGTTGGTCTTGCCGAGGATGACGACGTCGGCGGCCTTCAGGCGCTTGGTGACGGTCGCGTCGTACGGCGGGATCCAGCCCTCGAGGATCTTCGAGCCGACCGTGGTCGGCACGCCCTCGGTGGTGAAGATGTCCTTCAGCGCGATCGGGACGCCGGCCAGCGGGCCGAGCTTCTCGCCCCTGGCGCGCTTCTCGTCGACGGCGCGGGCCTGCGCGAGGGCGCCCTCGCGGTCGACGTGCAGGAAGGCGTGCACCTTCTCGTCGACGGCCTCGATACGGGCCAGGTGGGCCTCGGTGACCTCGACGGCCGTGAGCTCGCCGGACGCGATCCTCGCGGCGATCCCGGCGGCGGTGAGCTTGATGATGTCCGTCATGTTCTTAGTCCTCCCCCAGGATCTGCGGCACCTTGAAACGCTGCTGCTCCTGGGCCGGGGCGCCCGAGAGCGCCTGCTCGGGGGTGAGCGACGGACGGACCTCGTCCGCGCGCATGACGTTCGTCAGCGGCAGCGGGTGCGAGGTCGGCGGTACGTCTTGGTCGGCGACCTCCGAGACGCGGGCGACCGCGCCGATGATGTCGTCGAGCTGTCCGGCGAAGTGGTCGAGCTCCTCGGCCTTCAGCTCCAGACGTGCAAGGCGGGCGAGGTGGGCGACCTCCTCGCGCGTGATGCCAGGCATGCGGCGATCCTCAGGGGTGGTGAGTGTGTGGGTTGTGGCCCCAATCCTATGGGGCGGGGCGGTGTGCCCGTTAAACGGTTTCCTTCCGCCGGGGCTTCGGCCGCTCCGCGGCCGGGTTCTCCGCCCCGCAACCGCTGTCGGCGGGAAGCCCCACGGGAAGAGCCGCACCCGGCAACGGATCCACACGGGTGGTGCGGGAGGGGGTCCGGTGCCTACTGGACCACGTGGCCCGAGGACCGCTCCTCGGTGGAGGCCGAAGCCGCCGCCTCCGCGGCCTGCGCCGCCTCCGCGGCGACATCGACGGGCCTGCGCCACCCGCGGGACCCCCGCGCCCGCAGCCAGGCGGTCGTCTCCTCGGCCGGCATCGCCGCGGCGACCAGCCAGCCCTGCACCGCGTCGCAGCCGAGGTCCCGCAGCCGCTCCCAGGTCTCGTCGTCCTCGACGCCCTCGGCGACGACGAGCAGGCCGAGCGAGTGCGCGAGGTCCACGGTGCAGCGGACAATCTCCGCGTCCTCGTTGTCGACGGCGAGCCGCGCGACGAAGGAGCGGTCGATCTTCAGCTCGCTGACCGGGAGACGGCGCAGGTGGACCAGTGAGGAGTAGCCCGTGCCGAAGTCGTCGAGCGACATCTTGACGCCGTGGCCGGTGAGTCCGGCCAGGGTGTCCGCGGCGCGCTGCGGGTCCTCCAGAAGGACGTGCTCGGTTATCTCCAGTTGCAGGGCCCCGGCGGGGACCCCGTGGCGGGCGAGGCGCGCCGCCACCGCCCCGGCGAAACCGGGCGTGTGGACGTCACGCGGTGAGACGTTGACGGCGACGGGGACCTTGAGGCCCTGTGCCTGCCACTTCGCCACCTGGCCGAGCGCCGTCTCCAGGACGTACTCCGTCAGGTGGGGCATGAGGCCGGAGGACTCGGCGATGGCGATGAACTCGTCGGGCGGCACCTTGCCGCGCTCGGGGTGCACCCACCGCACCAGCGCTTCGAGGCCCGCGACCTTGCCGTCGAAGCGGACCTTGGGCTGGTAGTGGAGTTCGACGTCGCCCGCGTCGAGCGCCCGGCGCAGGTCGCCCAGGAGGCCGAGGCGGTCCGGGGTGTTGGAGTCCCGCTTGGACTCGTACACCTCGACGCCGGTGCGGTCCCGCTTCGCCTGGTACATCGCGACGTCCGCCCGCCGCAGGAGTCCTTCGGCGTCGAGCGCGTGGTCGGGGAAGACGGCGAGGCCCGCGCTGGCCTCCAGGACGAGGGTCAGGCCGTCCAGGTCGAGCGGTGAGCCGAGGGCCGCGACCAGTTGCCGGGCCGCGCGCGTGGCGGAGGTCGTGGAGTCGGCGATGGGCAGCAGTACGGCGAACTCGTCGCCGCCGAGGCGGGCCGCCTCCGCGCCGCGGGGCAGCGCGAGCCGCAGCCGGTCCGCTATCTGCAGCAGCAGCCGGTCGCCGGCGAGATGGCCGAGGGTGTCGTTCACCGACCGGAAGCGGTCCATGTCGATGAGCATTAACGCGGAGCGCGCCCCGAGCCGCTCGGCGTCGTCGAGGGCCGTCCAGGTCCGCTCCAGGAGCCACTGCCGGTTGGGCAGGCCGGTGAGCGGGTCCCGCAGCTGCTCCTCGGCCCTGGCGCGGGCTATCCAGAGGGTGGAGTCGAGCGCGACCAGCGGGATCGCGAAGAGCGGCAGCAGGATCGGCAGGGAGACCGCCACCACGCAGATCAGCGGGGCGATGCCGAGCAGCGCGATGCCGAGGAGTCCCTGGCGGACCAGGGCGGTGCGGGTGACGGTCGGCAGGGCGCCGGTGCGCGGCGCGTGGACGTACCAG
Source organism: Streptomyces sp. NPDC058284 (assembly GCF_042881135.1). NCBI lineage: Bacteria > Bacillati > Actinomycetota > Actinomycetes > Kitasatosporales > Streptomycetaceae > Streptomyces > Streptomyces sp. NPDC058284. Next base: position 82,900 of record NZ_JBHVYE010000005.1, on the reverse strand, counting down.
AGCAGGACGCGGGTGAGGACGAGGTACGCGACGGCGACCAGGGCGACTTGGGGCGCGGTGTACAGGTCCCAGGTCTCGGGCAGCCAGGGTGATTCGGCGCTGGGTGAGGTGCCGAAGGCGGCCAGGGCGAGCGCGCCCGCGCCGATGCCGAGGATGTCGACGGAGCCGTGCAGGACGCCCTGGCGCCAGCGATGCCTGCGCGCGACGCCGACCAGGACGACGACGGTGAGGCTGACCATGCCGGCGGGCACCCAGCCGTAGAGCAGGAGGACGGCGACGGTGAGCGCGCCGCCGGAGCCCGTGCCGCCCCACCGGCGGTCGCGGCCGAGGGCGACCAGATGGCCGACGATGAAGCCGGTGAGGACGGCCAGGGACCAGCCCGCGGCGCCGGAGGGGAACAGCGCGTGCCTGCCCGTGAGGGCCTGGAAGAAGCCGGTGCCGAGCAGCACCGTGGCCGCCGTGATGACGGCGACGGGCAGCAGGGGCCATGGCTCGCGGGGTTCCTGGGCGGCGGGGCCGAGCGCGTCGGCGGTGGCCGTGGGCCTGTCGGCTTCGCTGCGCGCCCCGGAGATCCAGGCCCGCTCGCGGGGTTCGACGGCGGTGCTCAGCGTCCCTGAGCCGCATCCGGCGGCGGGCCCGGACGCGGTGCACGGGCCGGTGGCCGTCGCTGTTCGGCGACCGCGCAGCCAGAGGCTCGGCGCGCGCCACAGGCGCGCGCGCAGCCGTGAGTCCGGGGCGGCGCTCTCGGTCGGTTCCATTCCCGTCCCTCTCACAGCCGGCGGTGCCCACGCCACGCGGACCCGGCCCGGAGCCGGCCGCGCCCAAAATTCTTCCCGAGCCCTGCGCGAGCGGGGAGACGTGTCGCTCCCGGTCCCGCGCCGAACAGGGGATGCCCCCTTCCAAGCCCTTGATGAGCAGGAGATGCCCCGTTAGCAGCGCGGGGCACGGCAGGCGCACACCTCAACAGTAGGCCGCAGAAGGCTTCCACGGGCAGCGGTCGACTACGGTTGCCCGAATGCGACCCGGCCACCCGTATGCATCTGATATGCGCTGAACGGGTGGCCTTCAACCGCTACTCCTCGGTCGGAAGCGCGACTTCCTTCGCCGCTTCCGGTCCTTGTTCGAGCAGGACGACGAACCCTTCCTCGTTGAGAACCGGAACCTTCACCTGCATGGCCTTGTCGTACTTGGAGCCGGGGTTGTCGCCGACGACCACGAAGGAGGTCTTCTTCGAAACGGAACCGGTCACCTTGGCCCCCCGGGTCTGCAGCGCCTCTTTCGCGCCATCCCGGGTGTAGTGCTCGAGCGTTCCGGTGACGACCACCGTGAGGCCCTCCAGCGGACGCGGACCCTCGTCCTCGTCGCCGGCCTCCTCCTCCATGCGCACCCCGGCGGCCCGCCACTTGCGCAGGATCTCCTGGTGCCACTCCTCGGCGAACCACTGTTTGAGTGAGGCCGCGATGGTCGGGCCGACGCCCTCCGCCACGGCCAGCTCCGCCTCGGTGGCCTGTTCGATGCGGTCGATGGAACGGAACTCGCGGGCCAGCGCCTCGGCGGCCACCGGGCCGACGTGCCGGATCGAGAGGCCCGTGAGGATCCGGGCGAGCGGCCGGTCCTTGGCCGCCGCGATGTTCTCCAGCATGGCGAGGGTGTTCTTCTTCGCCTCGCCCTTCTGGTTGGCGAAGAAGGTGACGACCTTCTCCTCGCCGGTCTTGGGGTCGCGCTTGGGCAGGCCGGAGTCCTGGTCGAGGACGTACGACTTGATGGGCAGGAGCTCCTCGACCTTCAGGTCGAAGATGTCGCCCTCGTCGAGGATCGGCGGCTCGGCGGGCTCCAGGGGGCTGGTCAGCGCGGCCGCCGCGACGTATCCGAAGTTCTCGATGTCCAGGGACTTGCGGCCGGCCAGGTAGAAGAGCCGTTCGCGCAACTGGGCGGGGCAGGACTGGGCGTTGGGGCAGCGGAGGTCGATGTCGGCCTCCTTCGCGGGCCGCAGTTCGGTGCCGCACTCGGGGCACTCGGCGGGCATCACGAACTCCCGCTCGCTGCCGTCCCGCAGGTCCACGACGGGGCCGAGGATCTCCGGGATGACGTCACCGGCCTTGCGGATCACGACCGTGTCGCCGATGAGGACGCCCTTCTTCTTCACCACGTCCTGGTTGTGCAGGGTGGCGAACTCGACCTCGGAGCCCGCGACGGTGACGGGCTCGACCTGGGCGTACGGCGTGACGCGGCCGGTGCGGCCGACGCCGACCCTGATGTTGATGAGCTTGGTGTTGACCTCCTCGGGCGCGTACTTCCAGGCGATGGCCCAGCGGGGGGCGCGGGAGGTGGAGCCGAGGCGGCCCTGGAGCGGGATCTCGTCGAGCTTGACGACGACGCCGTCGATCTCGTGCTCCACGGAGTGGCGGTTCTCCCCGAAGTACGCGATGAAGTCCCGCACGCCCTCCAGGCCGTCGACGACCTTGTTGTGCTTGGCGGTGGGCAGGCCCCACTCGCGCAGCAGGTCGTAGGCATGGCTGAGGCAGTCGATGTCGAAGCCCTCGCGGGCGCCGATGCCGTGCACCACCATGTGCAGCGGCCGGGTGGCGGTGACGCGCGGGTCCTTCTGGCGCAGCGAACCCGCCGCCGCGTTGCGGGGGTTGGCGAAGGGCTTGTCGCCCGACTCCACCAGGCGGGCGTTGAGCTCGTCGAACTTCTCCATGGGGAAGAAGACCTCGCCGCGGATCTCGACGAGGGCGGGGACCCGGTCGCCCTCGAGGCGCTGCGGGATGTCCGCGATCGTGCGGACGTTCGGCGTGATGTCCTCGCCGGTGCGGCCGTCGCCGCGGGTGGCGGCGCGGGTCAGCCTGCCGTTCTCGTACGTGAGGTTGACCGCGAGGCCGTCCACCTTCAGTTCGCACAGGAGGTGGAAGTCCGGGGTGCCGGCCTCCTTGGCGACGCGGTCGGCCCAGGCGGCGAGCTCCGCGTCGTCGAAGGCGTTGTCCAGGGAGAGCATGCGCTCCCGGTGCTCGACCGCCGTGAACTCCGTCTCGTAGGAGCCGGAGACCTTCTGGGTGGGCGAGTCCGGGGTGCGCAGCTCCGGGTGCTTCTCCTCCAGTGCTTCGAGGGAACGCAGGAGCTTGTCGAACTCGGCGTCGCTGACGACCGGTTGGTCCTTCACGTAGTACCGGAAGCGGTGCTCCTCGATCTGTTCGGCCAGCTGGGCATGGTGATCCCGTGCCTCGGCGGGCACAGAGCCTTGCTGTTCGACAGCCACCGTTTCGTCCTCCCGTTTACGTCATACCCAATTACTCAGGGTTGTCCGCGAGCGATCTCGCCGCCCTGACGCAGTGGGCGAGCGCCGCGCGTGCATACGCGGGTGATGCGCCCGCGAGCCCGCACGACGGAGTGACCACGACCGACTCCGCGAGTGATCCCGGATTCAGCCCCAGCCTGCGCCACAGCGTCCTGACACCCATGACGCTACCGGCAGGGTCCGACAATCCGCCGTCCACGCCCGGCACGACACCGGCGAAGAGCCGCGTGCCCGCCTCGACCGCCTCTCCGACCGCGTCGTCGTCACGCTCGGTGAGGAGCGAGAAGTCGAACGAGATCGCGTCGGCCCCGGCCCGGCGCAGCAGCGCGAACGGCACGTCGGGCGCGCAGGAGTGGATGACCGCGGGCCCGTCGCCCCGGACGGCGAGGACGTCCCGCAGGGTGCTCTCGACGAGCTGGCGGTCCACTGCCCGGTAGGTGCGGTACTCGCTGGCGGTCTTGACCTGTCCGCGCAGCACGGCCATGAGGGAGGGCTCGTCGAGCTGAAGCACGACCTGGGCGTCCGGCACTCTGCGGCGCACGTCCGCGAGGTGCCCGCGCAGCCCTTCGGCGAGGGATCCCGCGAGGTCGCGGCAGGCGCCGGGGTCGGAGAGCGCGGCCTCGCCGTTCCTCAGCTCCAGGGCCGCGGCGAGCGTCCACGGGCCGACGGCCTGGATCTTGAGCGGGCCCCGGTACCCCTGGGTGAACTCCTCCAGGGCGTCGAGGTCCTCGCCGAGCCAGGCCCTGGCCCGCCGGGTGTCCCGGCCCGGCCGGTCGCCGAGGCGCCAGCCGCTGGGCTCCACGCGCGCGTACAGGTCGACGAGGAGCCCCGCGGTGCGGCCGATCATGTCGGCGCCGGGTCCGCGCGCGGGCAGCTCGGCGAGGTACGGCATGCCCTGCTCGGGTCCGTCGAAGCTGCCGGTCACGGTCTTGGCGGCCTCGCGGGCGTCGCCGCCCGGCATGGACCCGATGCCGGTGGCGGGGCCCGGAGTGAACGTGTCGCTCATCGTCCGGGCCGCACCGTCAGGTCGTTGACCTCCGCGTCGCGCGGCAGGTCCAGGGCCATGACGATGGTCGTGGCGACCGACTCGGGGTCGATCCAGCGGGACGCGTCGTACTCCTTGCCCTCCTGCTGGTGGACCTTGACCTGCATGGCGCTCGCGGTGCGCCCGGGGTAGACCGAGGTGACCCGGACGCCGCCCGCGTGCTCCTCCTGGCGCAGCGAGTCGGCGAGCGCCTTCAGGCCGTGCTTGGAGGCGGCGTACGCGGACCACTCGGGGCCCGCGCTGAGACCCGCGCCCGAATTCACGAAGATCACGTGCCCCTGGGCGAGGCGGAGCTGGGGCAGGAAGTGACGGGTGAGTTCGGCGGGGGCGATGAGGTTGACGTTGAGCTGGTGGCGCCAGGCCTTGGGGGTGAGCTCGCCGACGGGGCCGAGGTCGACGACGCCCGCGATGTGGAGCAGGGAGTCCACCCGCTCGGGCAGCGTCTGGTGGCCGAACGCCCAGGACAGCTTGTCGGGGTCGGAGAGGTCGCCGACGAGGGTGCTCGCGCCGGGGAACTCGGCGGCGAGCTCCTTGGCGCGGCCCGCGTCGCGCGCGTGCAGCACGAGGTCGTCGCCGCGTGCGTGGAGGCGGCGGGCGACGGCCGCGCCGATGCCGGAGCCCGCCCCGGTGATCACATGTGTTGCCATACCCGCCATGCTCGCATCACTGAGTGCCCTCCGATTCCTCCAGGTACGCCAGTGCGCCCACCGGCTCCTCGGCGAAGAACACCAGGTCGGTCAGGGGTACGGGCAGGAATCCCTCGTCCTCCATGCGCCGGAACTGCTCCTTGAGGCCGTCGTAGAACCCCTCGGAGTTCAGCAGGACCACCGGCTTGGTGTGCTTGCCGTGCTTCTTCAGTTCCAGGATCTCGGTGGCCTCGTCGAGCGTGCCGGTGCCGCCCACCATGATCACGATCGCGTCGGCCTTGGCCAGGAGCAGCGCCTTGCGCTCGGCGAGGTCCCGGGCGATCACCATCTCGTGGGGCTCGGAGACCTGCCTCGCCTTCGCGGCGAGGAAGTCCACGGAGACGCCGACGAGTCGCCCTCCGGCCTCGTCCACACCGTCCGCCACGACCTTCATCAGACCGCTCTCGGAGCCGCCCCAGACCAGTGTGTGGCCGCCCTTGCCGAGGAGTTCGGCGAACTGGCGGGCGGGGCGGGTGTAGCGCTCGTCGAGGTCGGCGGCGGAGAGGAAGACACAGATGTTCATGCGGCCACGGTACGTTCCGTCGTAGTCCGTTGTAGAAGGCACTCAACGAGGAGGGCATCTCATGACCGCGGGACACCGGATCACCGTCGAGCAGGGCACGGAGCACGTGCGCGTGGAGCACGACGGGCAGGTCGTCGCCGAGAGCACTCGTCCGCTGCTGCTGAGCGAGACGGGCTACCCGGTGCGCTACTACCTCCCTCCGGAGGACGTGCGCACGGACCTGCTGACTCCGTCGGAGACCACCACGTACTGCCCGTTCAAGGGCACGGCCTCCTACTGGTCGCTGCCGGGCTCACCCGACTCGGTGTGGGCGTACCCGGAGCCGAAGCCCGCCGTGGCCGGGATCAAGGACCACTTCTGCTTCTACGAGGCGGAGGTCACGGAAGCGTAGGTCAGATCACGCGGCCGTGAACGTCCGCCGGTAGGCGACCGGCGAGACGCCGAGCACGGAACGCATGTGCTGGCGCAGTGAGTTGCCGGTGCCGAACCCCGCGCGGTGGGCGACGACGTCCACGGGCAGGTCGCTGGACTCCAGGAGCTGCCGGGCGAGTTCGATGCGCTGAGCGGTCAGCCAGCGCCCCGGGGGCATGCCCACCTCCTCCTGGAAGCGGCGGGTGAAGGTGCGCAGGCTCATGCGCGCGTGGGCGGCCAGTTCGCCCAGGGGCAGCGGTTCGTGGAGCCGTTCGAGGGCCCACGCGCGCGTGGCGGCCGTCGTGGCGAGGGTGGGTTCGGGGACGGGCCGCTCGATGTACTGCGCCTGCCCGCCGTCGCGCCAGGGCGGTACGACGCAGACGCGTGCGACGTGGTTGGCGACGGCGGCGCCGTGGTCCCTGCGCACCACATGGAGGCAGAGGTCGATGCCGGCCGCGACGCCCGCCGCGGTCAGCACGTCGCCGTCGTCGACGAAGAGCACGTCCGCGTCGACCTTGATCCTGGGGAAGGACCGCTGGAAGTCGCGGGCGACGTGCCAGTGCGTCGTCGCCGGGCGCCCGTCGAGGAGTCCGACGGCCGCGAGGACGTACGAGGCGTTGCAGAAGGACACGATGCGGGTGCCGGGCCTGATCCTCCGCAGGGCCGCGGCCACCGGCTCCGGCAGTTCCTCGCCCGCCATCCCCCGGTCGAAGCTGCGGGTCGGCGTGATCACCACGGTGTCCGCCGCGTCGAGGGCCTCGGGCCCGTGCTCGGCCGCCACCGTGAACCCGGAGTCCGTGCGCACCGGGCGGCCGTCGACCGTGCAGACGACGACGTCGTAGAGCGGCTCTCCGCGGTCGTTCAGCGCGTTGCCGAAGATCCGGGACGGGATGCCCAGCTCGAAGGCGTACGCGCCGTCCAGGGCGATGACGGCCACCCGATGCGCGCCGTCGCGGTTGCCCAGGCCATTGAGGTTCATGGCCGAATCCTGTCACATCATGGCCATACTGCCAGCACTGCGCGGGCCCGCGCCGCCGCACCCTTGGTCCCACCAGCCCTTTTGCCGCTACAGAAAGACCAGGACCATGAAGATGCGTGCCGTCACCCCCCGCGCCTGGGGCGCCCCCGAGAACCTCGTCCCGGTGGAGGTGGACCGCCCCGAGCCAGGCCTCACCGAGATCCTGGTCCGGGTGCATGCGGCGGGCGTCAACCCCGTCGACTGGAAGACCCGTGCGGAGGGCGCCTTCGGCAGCTGGGGAGAGACCCCGATCCTCGGGTACGACGTGTCGGGCGTCGTCGAGGAGGTCGGCCCCGGAGTGACCCTGTACCGCCCCGGTGATGAAGTCTTCGGCATGCCCCGCTTCCCCGAACAGACCGGCGGCTACGCGGAGTTCGTCGCGGCCCCCGCCCGGCGCTTCGCACCCAAGCCCGCCTCCCTCACCCGCGTCGAGGCCGCCGCGCTCCCCCTCGCGGCGCTCACCGCCTGGCAGGGTCTGGTCGAGACGGCGGGGCTCCGCGCCGGGCACCGCGTGCTGATCCACGCGGCGGCGGGCGGCGTGGGCCACCTGGCCGTGCAGATCGCCAAGGCCAGGGGCGCGTACGTCATCGGCACCGCGCGCGCGGACAAGCACGACTTCCTGCGGAGCCTCGGCGCGGACGAAGTCGTCGACTACGCGCGCGTGGACTTCACCGAGGCGGTGCGGGACGTGGACATCGTCCTGGACGGAGTGGGCGGCGAGTACGGCACGCGCTCCCTGGTCGTCCTGCGCCCCGGCGGCCACCTGGTCACGCTCCCCGACCCCGGCGGCCTCCCGGACCCCGAGCGCGCGCGGGAGCGCGGCGTACACACCGGCTGGACCATCGTCGAGCCGGACCGCTTGGGCCTCCTGGAGATCGCCCACCTGGTCGACGAGGGCAAGCTGCGCGTGGAGATCGACACGGTGCTGCCCCTGGAGGAGGCGGCCAAGGCACACGCGTACGGAGAACAGGGCCGCACCCAGGGCAAGATCGTGCTCAAGGTCGCCTGATCAGACGGCGAGGAGGGGCGGCGGGGCCTGCGGCAGTGCCAGCTCGAACCACATGGTCTTGCCGCCCGGCCCGTACGCTCCCTCGCCTATGGCGCACCCGCCCCAACGGTCGGCCACGGTGTCGAGGATCACCAGCCCCCGGCCACTGTCCGCATGAACGCTCACCGAAGGGGGCGGGGCGAGCGGAGGCAGGTCGGGGCTCATGTCCCACACGCTGACGCGCAGCACGGGACAGAGCCAGTGCAGGCGTACGGAGGCGGGCCCCCTCGTGTGCCGCACGGAGTTCGTGGCGAGCTCGGTGGTCAACAGCTCTGCCCTGTCGGCGAGTTCGGCGAGGTGGTGAGCGGCGAGGACCGCGCGCAGGGTGAGGCGGGCGATTCCCGGCCCCCGGGGGTCGCGGGGGAAATGGAGCTCATAGGTCCAGGGGGCGGTAAAGGGGAGGGGGCTGGGGTGGATGTTGAGGGATGAACTCACGCGGCACCTCCATTGGTGCGGGGCGCTCTGGGGAGCGCGTGGACGTGAATGTCAGCCACGGGTCCCGAACTTCGCGTTGGGGCGGTGCGCTTGTCAGCTGGCTGCCGGTGCGCTTCCGCTGGGCGCGGGGCCCGGGTAGTGGCGTGACTCACACCGTAGAGCAATTGCGATTCACATGTGAGTCAACTTTCACGAACGAGTGCATGGTTGGTTGACTCACTAGACGCTTCACATCGGCACTGCCAAACTGTTCGCGCGCACGAGAGAGGACTCATGGCCCAACGAAACGCTCCGACAAGCCGTCATCGCCGCCTGGCTACGGAGATGCGTCGCATGCGTGAACAGGCAGGCATGTCCGTCCAGGAAGCCGCCTCGCTCCTCGGCGCGGACCGGACGATGATCTCCAACATCGAAGCGGGAAGGACCGGGCTGAGCGAGGAGCGGGTGCGCCAACTTGCCTGCCACTACAAGTGCCCCGACCAAGCCCTGGTCGAGGCGCTGGCGGGACTGACGGGTACGCGGCGGTCCAGCCATTGGTGGGACGAATACCGCAGCAAGCTCCCTGAAGGCCACTTGGACGTCTCGGAAGTCGAGCACTACGCGACGCGCATTCGCACAGCCCAGACTGTGCACCTGCCCGGCCTGTTCCAGACAGAGGAACACGCGCGCGCCATCTTCGAGTTGGCGGTTCCCAAACTCTCACGGCTGGACGTCGAGCTGCGAGTCGCTCACCGGCTCAGGCGCCAGGAGATCCTGAGTCGAGAGAACCCAACCCCGTACGTCGGAATCATCCACGAAGCGGCCCTACGACTGGAGTTCGGCGGCCGTGACGTGGCCCGCAAGCAGCTGGAGCACCTCGCCGACGCGGCCGACCGTGACAACGTGACGCTGCTGGTCATCCCGTTCAGCGCTGGAGGTTTTCACGGAGCCGGCCAGTCGGTCCTGTACGCGGAGGGGCCACTGCCCCAGTTGGACACGGTGCAGCTGGACACAGCGCTCGGCGCACACTTCGTAGATGCTCCGATCCCCTTGGCGAACTATCGTTCCCTACTGGACCTGATGGAACGGTCAGCGTTGGCTCCGAAGGATTCACAGGAGCTCATTCGTTCCATCGCACGCGAACCATGAGGGGGGAACCAGCACATGGCCGAGAGCAAGTGGCAACGTTCTTCGTTCTGTGGGGGCGGTGGCAACAACTGCGTCGAGGTCGCCGCCACCGGCACCGACCGCATCGCCCTCCGCGAAAGCGACAGCCCGACCCAAGTCCTCGCGTCGGACCGGGCCGCACTCGAAGCCCTGATGCGAAGCGTGAAGCACCGCGGCCACGCAGCCACGCCGTAGCTGAGCGATTCCTCCGTACCGTCACGAAAGAGCCGCAAGAGGTGCAGCGCATGTCCGAGCTGAAGTGGCTCAAGTCCTCGTTCTCCGAGGCTTCAGGCAACGCGTGCGTCGAGGTTGCCACGACGCTCGGCGACCGCATCGTCCTCCGCGAAAGCGACAGCCCGGCCCACGTCCTCGCAACGGACCGGGCCGCACTCGAAGCGCTGATGCGAAGCGTGAAGCACCGCGGGCACGCAGCTACGCCGCCTGCGCCATAGCCGAGGGATCCCTCCGCACCGGCACGAGAGAGCCGCAAGAGGTGTCACACATGTCCGAGCTGAAGTGGCTCAAGTCCTCGTTCTCCGAGGCTTCCGGCAACAACTGCGTCGAGGTCGCCGCCACCGGCACCGACCACATCGCCCTCCGCGAAAGCGACAGCCCGGCCCACGTACTCGCAACGGACCGGGCCGCACTCGAAGCGCTGATGCGAAGCGTGAAGCACCGCGGGCACGCAGCTACGCCGCCTGCGCCGTAGCCGAGGGATTCCTCCGTACCGGCACGAGAAAGTCGGCGGCGGCGTTCGGGGCCGCTCGCGCTGCCGGGAACGCGTCAGGCCGCCGCCGTCACCCGCTCCGTCGTCGCGATCGTCGCCGAGCCCACCACGCGCGTGCCGTCGTACAGCACGATCGCCTGGCCGGGGGCCACCCCCCGCACCGGCTCGTCGAAGGTGACCCGCAGTTCCCCTTCGACCAGCTCGGCGGCGACGGACGTCTCGCCGCCGTGGGCGCGGAGCTGAGCCGTGTACGTGCCGGGGGCGAACGGGGTGGTGCCGCACCAGCGGGGCTTGATGGCCGTGAGGCCCGTCACGTCGAGCGCGGCGGCGGGGCCGACCGTCACCGTGTTGTTCACCGGGGAGATGTCCAGGACATAGCGCGGCTTGCCGTCGGGCGCGGGGGTGCCGATGCGCAGGCCCTTGCGCTGGCCGATCGTGTAGCCGTACGCCCCCTCGTGGGAGCCGAGGACCGCACCGGACTCGTCCACGATGTCGCCCTCCGCCTTGCCGAGGCGGGCGGCGAGGAAGCCCTGGGTGTCGCCGTCGGCGATGAAGCAGATGTCGTGGCTGTCGGGCTTCTTGGCCACCGCGAGGCCCCGGCGCTCGGCCTCCGCGCGGATCTCCTCCTTGGTGGTGACCGTGTCGCCCAGGGGGAACATCGCGTGGGCGAGCTGGCGGTCGTCGAGGACGCCCAGGACGTAGCTCTGGTCCTTGGCCATGTCGGAGGCGCGGTGCAGCTCGCGGGTGCCGTCCTCGCGGACGATCACCTGGGCGTAGTGGCCGGTGACGACCGCGTCGAAGCCGAGGGCGAGGGCCTTGTCCAGGAGCGCGGCGAACTTGATCTTCTCGTTGCAGCGCAGGCACGGGTTGGGGGTGCGCCCCGCCTCGTACTCGGCGACGAAGTCCTCGACCACGTCCTCGCGGAACCGCTCGGCGAGGTCCCAGACGTAGAACGGGATGCCGATGACGTCCGCGGCGCGGCGGGCGTCGCGCGAGTCCTCGATGGTGCAACAGCCCCGCGCGCCCGTGCGGAACGATTGGGGGTTCGCCGAGAGCGCGAGGTGCACTCCCGTCACGTCGTGGCCGGCTTCGGCGGCACGGGCGGCGGCGACGGCTGAGTCCACGCCGCCGGACATGGCGGCGAGGACACGGAGGGGGCGCTGGGGACGCTGCGGGGTCTCGGTCAAAGTCATAGCCCTCACAGGGTACGGGGAGACGGGAACCGGATGCCCGTGAGTAAGCGTTGACGATCATATGGGGGAACAAACCGAGGGCGCGGGCGGGCAGCCGGGGCGGCGCGGGGTGGACCGGCGCACCCTGCTGATCGGCGGCGCCGCGGCGGCCGTCGGGACGGTGGTCCTCGCCAAGGACGAGCTGGGGCGGCTGTGGTGGCGGCTGCCGGGCGTGGTCAAGCGCCGCAAGGAGGGCGAGGTCGATGCCCGGGGCGCGCAGTGGATCGCCGCCTCCGACTACAACTGGCGGCGCGCGGACCGCCCCGACGACTACACCATCGACCGTGTCGTGATCCACGTCGTCCAGGGCGGGTACCAGACGGCGCTGCGGGTCTTCAAGGACCCGGCGCACGGCGCCGCCGCGCACTACGTGGTGCGCAAGGACGGGCACGTCGCGCAGATGATCCGCGAGCTGGACGTGGCGTTCCACGCGGGCAACAGGAGCTGGAACGAACGGAGCATCGGCATCGAGCACGAGGGCTTCGTCGACAAGAGGTCGTCGTTCACGGACGCGATGTACGCGGCCTCGGCGCGGCTCACCGCCGGGATATGCAAGCGCTACGACTTCCCGGTGGACCGCGAGCACATCGTCGGGCACGTCGAGGTGCCGGGCACGGACCACACGGACCCGGGCCCCTACTGGGACTGGGACCGGTACATACGCCTGGTGCGGGAGGCGCGGGACCGGCTCGACCGGCCACCCGCGAAGAAGCGGGCCGGGAAGCCCTAGCTGAGCCCCGCCGACCGCGCCCGTTCGACCGCCGGGCCGATCGCCGCCGCCACCGCGTCGACGTCCGCCTTCGTCGACGTGTGGCCGAGCGAGAAGCGGAGGGTGGAGCGGGCGAGGTCCGGGTCGGTGCCGGTGGCGAGCAGGACGTGGCTCGGCTGGGCGATGCCCGCCGTGCACGCGGAGCCGGTGGAGCACTCGATGCCCTGCGCGTCGAGGAGCAGCAGGAGGGAGTCGCCCTCGCAGCCGGGGAAGGTGAAGTGCGCGTTGGCGGGGAGCCGGCCCTCCGGGGCGGGATCGCCGCCGAGGATCGCCTCGGGGGCCACCGAGCGGACGGCGGCCACCAGGTCGTCGCGGAGCGCGCCGACCTCGGCGGCGAACTGCTCGCGGCGGGCCGCGGCGTACTCCCCCGCGACGGCGAACGCCGCGATGGCGGGCACGTCCAGCGTCCCGGAGCGCACGTGCCGCTCCTGGCCGCCGCCGTGCAGCACGGGCACGGGGCTGTACTCGCGGCCGAGCAGCAGCGCGCCGATGCCGTAGGGACCGCCCACCTTGTGACCGGAAACGGTCATCGCGGCGAGCCCGGAGGCGCCGAAGTCGACGGGGATCTGGCCGTAGGCCTGCACGGCGTCGGCGTGCAGCGGGACGCCGAACTCCTGGGCGACATCGGCCAGTTCACGGATCGGCATGATGGTGCCGATCTCGTTGTTGGCCCACATGACGGTGGCCAGGGCGACGTCGTCGGGGTTGCGGGCGATGGCTTCGCGCAGGGCTTCGGGGTGCACGCGGCCGTGCCGGTCGACCGGCAGGTACTCGACGGTGGCACCCTCGTGCTCACCGAGCCAGTGCACGGCGTCGAGGACGGCGTGGTGCTCGACGGGGCTGGCGAGCACCCGGGTGCGGGCGGGTTCCGCGTCGCGCCGCGCCCAGTACAGGCCCTTGACGGCGAGGTTGTCCGCCTCGGTGCCGCCGGAGGTGAAGACGGTCTCGCTGGGGCGCGCGCCGAGCGACTCGGCGAGCGACTCGCGGGCCTCCTCGACGGTGCGTCGCGCCCGCCGCCCCGCCGCGTGCAGCGAGGAGGCGTTGCCGGTGACGGCGATCTGCGCGGTCATCGCCGCGATCGCCTCCGGGAGCATCGGAGTGGTCGCTGCGTGGTCGAGGTAGGCCATGGTGCGCACGATTCTACGAGTCGTGCGGGCCCCTTCGCCCCGGCGGTATCAGCCTGCGAGACCCCAGGACACCGTGTGGTCCATCGAGACGAGCACGCCGAGCACGACGAGGTCGGCCACACCGAGCCCGAGTCCGAGCAGCGCGCGGCCCTTCCGGGCGGTGCCGCGCCACAGGGCGATGCCCGCGAGGACGATCGCGACGGGGCCGAGGAAGATGTTCAGGACGAGCAGTCCGAGCAGGCCGAGGACGAAGGAGGCGACGGCCATGCCGTCGGTGTCCCGGCGCCCCGTGGGGCGCGTCCCGGGGGTCTCGGGGGTCTCGGAGGTCTCGGTGGTGCGTTCTGCGGTGAGTGCCATGGTGCGACTCCTGACAGGTGGAGGTGTCATGCGGAGCGGATCAGCGGTGCCGAGGATGGCTCAGCGGCGCCGGACGATGGTTCAGCCGCGCCGGAAGATGGTTCAGCGGTGCCGCGTGTGGCGCGTGTGGCGCTCGCGGAGTGCGAAGACCATGAGCCATACGCCGATGACCGCGGCCGCGACGAGGCTGACCGGAAGCGGGGCGTGAGCCACGGAACCCATGGCGACACCCAGCAGCAGAAGGGCGGCGACAAGGAACAGCATGAGAACCCTCTCGTTCGGTGAACGCTTGTGGTTACAGTTGTTCACTGACTTAGAGAGTACTCCTTCTCCGGCTTTCAAAACTCGGAGAACAGTTGTTAACTGCATGGCATGAGTCACATCCTCGGCGCCCGGCAGGCCCAGAAGCAGAAGACCCGGCGGGCCCTCCTCGACGCGGCTCTCCAGCTGCTGGAGGAGCAGAGCCTCAGCAGCCTGGGCCTGCGCGAGGTCACCCGGGCCGTGGGCGTCGCGCCCACTGCCTTCTACCGGCACTTCCGCGACACCGCCGACCTCGGCGTGTCCCTGGTCGAGGACACCCTCGGCAGCCTGCACACGACCCTCACCGCGATGCTCGCGTCGGAGACCGGCGACAGCGAGCAACGCATCACGGGCACGGTCGAGCTGATAGCGGGATACGTCCGGGCGCACCCGGCCCACGTCCGCTTCATCGCCCGCGAGCGGCACGGCGGGGTGCGGGCGGTGCGGGACGCGATCGGCGCCCAGCTCGCCCTGTTCGCACGGGAGGTGGCGGAGCAGTTCGCCCGCGAGGAGCCGACCTCGCGGTGGACCGAGGACGATCTGCTGATGCTGGCCGGAATGTACGTCGACCACATGGTGATGACCGCGTCGGCGCTCCTGGACGCGGGCCCCGGCACCGCACAGGAGGCACGGGTCGCCGATGTCGCCCGCAGGCAGCTGCGCCTCATCGGCCTGGGCCGCCTGCACTGGCGGGACACCCCCTCGACACCGCCGACCCCCTGAACGCCCGAACCCCCTCGACTCTCCCGTAAGGAGCTACTAGCCTTACACTCATGACAGTCGACGCCCATGACCCCTGGCACCTCGACCGCACCTTCGCCGCCGCCACCGGCACGGTCCGCTGGGCCGCCCTGGGCCCCGCCGACGCCCCGCCCGTCGTCCTCGTCCACGGCACGCCCTTCTCGTCGTACGTCTGGCGCGCGGTCGCCCGCGCGCTCTCCCTCGACCACCGCGTGTACGTATGGGACCTGCCGGGATACGGCGCCTCGGAGATGCGGGCCGGGCAGGACGTGACGCTCGCCGCGCAGGCCGGGGTCCTCACCGAACTGCTCGACCACTGGGAGCTGCGCAGGCCCGCCGTGGTGGCCCACGACTTCGGCGGCTGCGTCGCGCTGCGGGCGCACCTGCTGCACGGCGCCGACTACGAACGCCTCGCCCTCGTCGACCCGGTGGCGCTCGCCCCCTGGGGCACTCCCACGTACCGGCTGCTCGGCGCGCACGCCGACGTCTTCGGGCAGCTTCCGCCCCAGCTGCACGAGGCACTGGTGCGCGAGTACGTGTCGTCGGCGAGCCACCGCGGACTGCGCCCCGCGGTCCTCGACCGGCTCATCGCGCCCTGGTGCACCGAGCAGGGCAGGCCCGCGTTCTACCGGCAGATCGAGCAGAACGACCAGCGCTACACCGACGAGGTCCAGGGCAGGTACGGGGAGTTGCGGCTGCCCGTGCTGATCTGCTGGGGCGCCGACGACACCTGGGTACCGCCGGAGCGCGGCCACGAGCTGGCCGGGCTGATCCCCGGCGCCGAGCTGCGCCTGATCGAGGGCGCCGGACACCTCGTACAGGAGGACGCGCCCGCCGAACTCACCGCGCAGCTGGGCCGTTTCCTCCCGGGCCGTACAACTCGGTGACCGAGGCCGCCGTCCGGGCGAGCAACTCGCATGCCTCGGGCGGCGAGAGCACCTCGACGTCGTCGGCGAAGGGCAGCAGCATCTTCGCCTCACCGAGGACCCCGTAGGCGAGCCGGACGGTGACCCACTCACTCCCGTCCGCACCCTCGGGCCACCCGGTGACGGCGGGGCTGTTGAGGCGCAGGAAGCGGTCGAGGCGTACGCGCCGCACCCGGACCGTCACCTCGACGCCGTTCGGGCGGTCCTCGACCCGGCGCTTCAACACCGCCCACACGTCGGCGAGTTCGACTCCGGCGCGGCGGAGCACCGCGTCGTCGGTGAGCGTCGCCGAGAGCACCCGGTCGGCGCGGAAGAGGTGCGGGGCGCCGCCCCGGTCGGCGACGAGGTACCAGACGCCCGCCTTGCAGACGAGGCCGTAGGGGTCGACGGTGTACGTCGTCGCCTCGGGGTCCCCGCTGTGCCGGTAGACCAGCCGCAGCCGCCGGTCGGCGAAGACCGCGTCCTGCAGCACGTCCAGGTCGACCGCGGGCAGCGGCCCCCGCATCCAGCGCGAGGCGTCCACCAGGATGCGGCGGCTCGTCAGCTCGGCGGCCGGCCGGTGCGGCGCGGGCAGCGCGGCCATGACCTTGCGCAGCGCGGAGCCGAGCGCGTCGTCCAGGCCGAGCGCGGCGTGCGCGCCCTGCGCGGCGAGGATGAACAGCGCCCGCGACTCGTCCGCCGTCAGCCCCGTCACGTCGGTGCGGAACCCGGCGAGCAGCTCGATGCCGCCGCGCCTGCCCCGCTCGGCGTAGACCGGGACGCCGGAGGCGGACAGGGCCTCGATGTCCCGGTAGATGGTGCGCACGGAGACTTCGAGCCGCTCCGCGAGCTCGTGCGCGGGGACCCGCCCGCGGGTCTGGAGCAGCAGCAGGATCGAGAGCAGCCGGTCGGATTTCACGCGTTCAGGATCTCCCACACCGGCTCCGGGGAGGGCCGCTCCGTGAAGCCCTGCGTGAGGGCCTCAGCCCAGCCGTACCCGCGCCAGCTGCCGCGACTGGGCCACCAGGCGGTCCCGGCTGTCCCAGACCTCCGCGTCCTCCTCCAGGAAGCCGCCCGCGAGGTTCCGGGTGGTGATCGCGACGCGCAGCGGCCCCGGCGCGGGGCGGTGGCGGACGTGGACCGTCAGCTCCACCGTCGGGACCCAGCCGGTGAGGCCCATCTCGAAGGCGGTCGGCGGCAGTGCGTCGACGGCGAGCAGCAGCGACAGGGGGTCCGCGTCGCGGCCGTCCGCGAGACCGAACCAGGCCCGCATCTCCCCCTTGCCGGACGGCTGCCCGAGCGCCCAGCCGAGCGTGGCGGGGTCGAGCTTGAGGAAGAGGCGGTCGGCGATGGCCGAGCTGCCGGGCACGGGGCGGTGGTCCGGGGCGTCCTGCGCGCCGAAGCACTGGTCGAGCGGCGGGATGGCGGGCGGTTCGGCAGTCGTGCGCACGTCGTCGGGGAGCGCGTCGAGGTCTCCGTACGAGGCGAGGACGCGGATCCGCTCGACCTCGCGGCCCTCGTCGTCGTACTGGAGGAGCGAGGCCTGACCGGTGGAGAGCGACCGGCCGCCGCGCGCCACCTCCGTGCGGATCACCGCGGGCCCCGGGGTCGACGCGGTGAGGTAGTGCGCGGAGACGGTGAAGGGGTCGGCGTGCGGGAGGGCGTCCGCGAGCGCGCGGCCGATGACGGCGAGGAGATAGCCGCCGTTGACGGCGTTGATGATCGTCCAGCCCGCGGAGAGCTCGGTGTCGTAGACGCCGGGCTCGCGCCGGGTGACCGCGGTGTCGCGGTCGAACTCGCTGTCCCCGATGCGGGCGGACGCCGATGCGGGTGCGGAGGACGCCGACGCCTCCGACGCTGCCGTTGCTGCCGTTTCCATGCCGAGCAACGTACAACAGGAAACTACTGAGCGGTAGCTTTTCTCGTGCCCCCGGCTCCCCCCTGTCCGCCCTAGGGTGTCTCCTTCACGTCGGCCTCCACCGCCGTGGAGCGGCGGTGCCAGGCGCGCGGTGCCCGCCAGTGGTAGTGCAGCGCGAGCAGCCGCAGCACGAACGTCGTCACGGCGGCGAGACCGCCGGTGAAGGCCGTCAGCTCCTCGAACCGGATGGCCAGGGCGACCATCGTGGCGCCCACGATGGCCGGTACGGCGTACAGGTCGCGGTCCCAGCGGACCAGGGAGGGCACTTCGTTGGCGACGACGTCGCGCAGCACGCCGCCGCCCACCGCGGTCATCAGGCCGAGGGCTGCCGACGCGGTGAGGCCGAGGCCGTAGTCGTACGCCTTGGTCGTGCCCGAGACGCAGAAGAGCCCGAGCCCCGCCGCGTCGAAGACGTTCACCGCGAGCTGGGTGCGCTCCACCTCCGGGTGGAGGAAGAAGACCAGCGCGGCGGCGAAGAGGGGGGTGATGAAGTAGCCGAGGTCGGTGAACGCGGCCGGCGGCACCGCCCCGATGACCAGGTCGCGGAAGAGCCCTCCGCCCAGCGCGGTGACCTCGGCGAGGACGGCGATGCCGAAGACGTCGAAGTTCTTGCGCACGGCGAGCAGCGCGCCGGAGATCGCGAAGACGAAGATCCCCACGATGTCGAGCGAGTGCTGGACGGAGGGGGTGAAGAGATCCTGGAGCACGCGCCATTCTTACCCGCGCGCGTCCCGCCTCCCGTGCCGCCCTCACCCCTGCTCGAGACTTCCGGACTCCCGGCACCCCTGCGACCAGCCCATTGCATGAGTCCATGTCCGCAAAGTCCCAAAAAGGAATTCAATGACAGAGTTGAAGGAGCGTTGGAGGAGTACGGACCAACGGACGGAAAGGAGGCGGATCAGCTCGAAGGAAGCGCCGGCTTCCCCTTCGTGAAGAGCCAGGTCCGGAAGAGCCCGTCGAGCTGCTTGCCCGAGATCTTCTCGGCGAGGCGGATGAACTGGTCGGTCGTGACGTTGCCGTACCGGTGCTGCGCGGTCCAGGCCGGGAGCAGCTCGAAGAACGCCTTGTCGCCGATGCGCTCGCGCAGGACCTGGAGGGTCATCGCGCCGCGCTGGTAGACGGCGGAGGCGAACATCGTGTCGCGCTGCGGGTCGCCGACGACGGTCTGCCAGAACGCGGAGTCGGCGGGGCGCGAGTTGTAGCCCGCGAGGAAGGCGTCGTGGGCGGACTGGGTGCCCTTGTGCTCGCTCCACAGCCACTGCGAGTAGGTCGCGAAGCCCTCGTTGAGCCAGATGTGGTTCCACGTCCTGGTCGACAGGGAGTCGCCGAACCACTGGTGGGCGAGTTCGTGGGCGATGGTCGACTCGCTGCGGATCGCGGAGTAGACCGGCTTGGTCTGGGTCTCCAGGGAGAAGCCCGCCTGCGGCATGTCGTCGACGATCGCGCCGGTCTCCTCGAAGGGGTAGGGCCCGAAGATCTCCGACCAGTAGTCGGTGACCGCGGCCGTGACGCCGTACACGTCGACGTTGTTGCTGTTCTGGAGGACGGGGTCGATGGCGACGTAGACCGGGATGCCGCCCGGGGTCCTGCCCTGCTTCACGTCGAACTTGCCGATGGTGGCCGTCGCCAGGTAGGTCGCCATGGGTTTGGTCTCGCGCCAGTGGGCGACGGTCTGCCCACCCTTGGTGGACGTGCCGACGAGGCGGCCGTTGGAGACCCCGGTCAGGCCCTTGGGTGCCTTGATGCGGATGTCGAAGGCCGCCTTGTCGGAGGGGTGGTCGCTGGACGGGAACCAGGTTGAGGCGGCGTTGGGCTCGCAGGCGACGAAGACGCCGTCGGTGGTCTTCATCCAGCCGTAGTCGGAGCCGAAGACGATGGGGCCGCTGAGCGCCTCGGGCACGCCGCCGTAGGTGACGGTCGCGGTGAACGTCTTGTTCTTGCCCAAGTGGCTGCGCGGGCTGATGCGGAGCTCGTCGCCTTCGCGGGTGAAATCGGCGCGTCTGCCGTTCACTTCGACCGCGGTCACCTCCAGCTTCTGGAGGTCGAGGTCGAAGGACGAGAGGTTCTGGGTGGCGCGCGCGGTGATCGTGGTGCGGCCGTCGAGGTGGTCGGTGTCGGGGTTGTACGCCACGTCGAGGCCGTAGTGGCGGACGTCGAAGCCGCCGTTGCCGAGCTTGGGGAAGTACGGGTCACCGATGCCGTCGGAGCCGGGGTGCGGCGCGGGTGCGGCGGCTATCAGGCAGAAGGAGGCGGCGGCGGCCAGTGCCCCCAGACGTGCCGAACGGGAGAGTGCCATGAGTCATCCCTTCGCGCGTGTTCCGATGAAACGGACACGCAGACTCTGCACTCTCCCGCCAGGGCATGTACATGACCCGGTACGCGTACTTCGCCCGGGTCAACTTGCCTTACGACTCAGTCGACTTCTGGCCCTTGCCCTTCGCGGCGTCACCCTTGGCGGTGTCGCTCTTCGCGGTGTCACCCTTCGCCGCTTCGGCCTCCGCGACGGCGGCCTTCGCGACCTCGACCTTCGCGGCGGCGGTCTTCGCGGCGTCGGCCTTCGCGACGGGCTCCGGATTCGCGCCGGGCTCCGGCTCGTCGGCGGTCCCCGGCTCGGCGACCGGCTCGGCCGCCTTCGGCACCACCGTCACCACCTCGATCGCCTCCTTGGCCACCGAGAGCAGCTCGGTGTCCTGCGGCGCCTGGTCCTCGGCGTTCTCCGGGTGGTGGCACGCCACCTGGTGACCGGTGGCGAGCGCCGTCAGCGGCGGCTCCTTCGTCGCGCAGATCGCCGTCGCCTTCCAGCACCGCGTGTGGAAGCGGCAGCCGGCGGGCGGGTCGATCGGCGAGGGGACGTCGCCGCGCAGCAGGATCCGCTCGCTCTTGACGCCGCGCCGCTTGGGGTCGGGCACGGGCACCGCGGAGAGCAGCGCCTTGGTGTAAGGGTGCATCGGCGTGGAGTAGAGGTCCTTGCGGTCCGCCAGCTCCACGATCTTGCCGAGGTACATCACCGCGATGCGGTCGGAGACGTGCCGGATGACCGAGAGGTCGTGCGCGATGATCACGTACGTGAGGCCGAGCTCGTCCTGGAGGTCGTCGAGCAGGTTGACCACCTGCGCCTGGATGGACACGTCGAGCGCGGAGACCGGCTCGTCGGCCACGACCAGCTTGGGCCGCAGGGCCAGCGCCCGCGCGATGCCGATGCGCTGGCGCTGGCCGCCGGAGAACTCGTGCGGGTAGCGGTTGTAGTGCTCGGGGCTGAGCCCGACGCGCTCCAGCATCTCCTGCACGGTCTTCTTCACGCCACCCTCGGGCTTGACGCCCTGGAGCTTGAAGGGCGCGCCGACGATCGTGCCGATGGTGTGCCGGGGGTTCAGCGACGAGTACGGATCCTGGAAGATCATCTGTACGTCGCGGCGGAGCGGACGCATCTTGGCGGTGTTGAGGTGCGTGATGTCCGTGCCCTCGAACTCGACACGGCCACCCGTCGGTTCCAGCAGCCGCGTGATCAGCCGGCCCATCGTCGACTTGCCGCAGCCGGACTCGCCGACCACGCCGAGCGTCTCACCGGGGCGTACGTCGAAGGAGAGCCCGTCGACCGCCTGCACCGCCGCGACCTGGCGCTGGAGCAGCCCCTTCTTGATGGGGAAGTGCTTCACCAGGCCGTCGACCTTGAGCAGCGGCTCGGGCGAGCCCTTCGTCTGCGCCGGGATCGTCATCTCCTGGCCCTTCGCGGTGTCTTTGGCGTCTTTCCGGTCCTTCGCGGCATCGTTCACAGCTTCGGCGCAATCTCTTCGGTCCAGATCCGGGTGCGCTCGTCCTGCGACATGTGGCAGGCGGAGTAGTGCCCGTCGGCGACCAGGCGCAGTTCGGGGCGTTCGCGGCGGGTGATCTGGTCCTTGGGGATGTCCGCGTAGGGGCAGCGCGGGTTGAAGGCGCAGCCGTTCGGCAGGTTGATCAGGCTGGGCGGGGAGCCCTTGACCGGGATGAGCCGCTCGGTCTCCTCGCGGTCGATGCGCGGCATCGAGCCAAGCAGGCCCCAGGTGTAGGGGTGCTGGGGTTCGTAGAAGACCTTCTCCGCGGTCCCGCGCTCGACGCACCGGCCGCCGTACATGACCAGGAGCTCGTCCGCCATCTCGGCGACCACGCCCAGGTCGTGCGTGATCATGATGACGGCGGAGCCGAACTCCTTCTGCAGGTCCCGGATGAGGTCGAGGATCTGCGCCTGGACGGTCACGTCGAGGGCGGTCGTCGGCTCGTCCGCGATGAGCAGCTCGGGGTTGTTGACCAGCGCCATCGCGATCATCGCGCGCTGGCGCATACCGCCGGAGAACTCGTGCGGGTAGGAGTCGACGCGCTTGTCGGGCTGCGGGATGCCGACACGGTCGAGCATCTCGATGGCGCGCTTGCGGGCCGTCTTCTTGTCGACGTCGTTGTGGACCCGGTACGCCTCGGTGATCTGCTTGCCGATGGAGTAGTACGGGTGCAGCGCGGAGAGCGGGTCCTGGAAGATCATCGCCATCTCGCGGCCACGCAGCTTGCGGACGTCGTTCGGGTCCGCGCTCAGCAGCTCCTTGCCGTCGAGCCAGATCTCGCCGGAGATCCGTGCCCTGCGGGCGCCGTACTGGCCCGCGGTGTGCAGGCCGAGGATGCCGAGCGAGGTGACCGACTTGCCGGATCCGGACTCGCCCACGATGCCGAGGGTCTTGCCCTTCTCCAGCTGGAAGCTGAGCCCGTCGACGGACTTGACCACGCCGTCGTCGGTCGGGAAGTGCACCTTGAGGTCGCGCACCTCGAGGAAGGCGGAGGGAGCGGGCGAGTCGGCGACGGGCTCGCCCACCGCTGCTCCGCTCTTGGACAGTTCGGTCATCCCAGCCTCACTCGCGGGTCGATGACGGCGTACAGAAGGTCGACGACGAGGTTGGCCACGGCGATCGCGAGCGCCGCGCACAGGGTCACGCCGAGAATGACGGGCAGGTCCTTGCTGCTGATGGCCCTGACCGCTTCGAGGCCGAGCCCCGGCAGGTTGAACGTGGACTCGGTGAGCACGGCGCCGCCCATCAGGACGCCGAGGTCGAGTCCGAAGACGGTGAGGATCGGCGTCATCGCGGAGCGCAGCGCGTGCTTGCGGATGACGGCGGCCTCGCCGAGTCCCTTGGCGCGCGCGGTGCGGATGTAGTCCTCGCCGAGCACTTCGAGCATGGTGGCTCTGGTGAGGCGGGCGTACATCGCGGCGTTGAGGAAGGCGAGGACGATCCACGGCAGGATCAGGGTCTGGAGCCAGACCCCGGCCGAGTCCTCGGTACTGAGGCTGTCCGCGATCTTCACCCACCCGAGCTGGTGGACGAAGATGCCCATCGCGATCATGCCGGTGAAGAAGACGGGCAGCGAGACACCGCCGAGGGCGATGGTCATCGCGGAGCGGTCCCAGATGGATCCCCGCTTGAGCGCGGAGACGACACCGGTGGCGACACCGGCGGCGAGCCAGAGGACACAGGCACCGGCGGCGAGCGCGGCGGTGACGGGCAGGGCGTCCTTCAGGGTCTCCCAGACGGGCGCCTCGGTACGGAAGCTGTAGCCGAAGCAGGGCGCGGGGCAGTGCGTGACGTCACTGCCGTTGACGTAGTCGCGCCCCATCGGGATGCCCTTGATGAACTCCCAGAACTGGACGAGCAGCGGGTCGTCGAGTCCCAGTTTGGTCCGGATGCCTTCGATCTGCTCGGCTCCGGTGGCCTTGCCGGCGAAGAGGACGGCGATGTCCTGTCCCGCCCACTTGGGCAGCATGAAGAAGACGGTGAAGGTCGCGAGCAGTACGACCAGCACCATGATGATTACGGCGATCAGGCGCCGGATGAGATAAGCAAGCACTGTGCGCGGCCCGGCGGTGGCCGGGGCCCCCTTGTGAGGGGTCCCGGCCATCGCCCGGGGCCATCACCTGCCCTTCGGACTGGCGGGATTCGGCGGCGGTGGGACGATCAACTACTGCATCCCTTGCGGGAGTTGCCCGGTGGTGCCGGGTGTTACTTGACGACGCCGAGCGAGGCGTAGTCGTAACGGCCGTTGTAGCCGTCCGACATGTAGGCGTTGGTCAGCCGCGACCCGCGCCAGGTGATGTTCTTCTCGTACAGGAAGGGCATCCAGTCGGCCTGGTCGAGGATCTTCTTGTCGAGCTTCTTGTAGACCTCGCCCGCCTCGGCCGGGTCGGTCTTCGCGATCGCCTCGTCGAAGAGCGCGTCGATGCCCTTGTCCTTGATCTGCGACTCGTTGTAGTTGCCGGTCGGCATCAGGAAGCGGCTGTCGAACAGCGGCTGCGCGTAGCCCTGGCCGGACGGGAAGTCCGGGCCCCAGCCGCTCATCGTCATGCCGTAGCCGCGCTTCTTCACGACGGACGGCGAGCCGGTGATGCTGGAGGTGTCGGCGCCGTCGAGGGAGTCGACCTGGACCTTGATGCCGACCTTCTGGAGGGACTGCTGCAGCGATTCGGCGGCGTCGACCTCACCCGGGTTGTTGCTGCGGGCGGTGAGCTTGGTGGAGAAGCCGCCGGGCTTGTCGCACTGCTTCAGCTCGTCCTTGGCCTTGGCGACGTCCGGCTTGCCCTTGCGCGCAAGGACGCCGTACGGGTCGTACTTGCTGTGGCCCGGGATCGCCACGGGGAAGGTGCTGTTGGCGATGTCGCCGGCCGCGACCTTGCCGCCGCGGGTCTGCTGGAGGCTCGCGAAGTCGGTCGCGTAGAACACGGCCTTGCGGCAGTGCACGTTGTCGAGGGGCTTGGCGTTGTGGATCAGCGCGACGTAGCGCACGAAGGACGTGTGCATGTTGTCGACGTTGCCGCGGTGGTCCGTGACGGCGCTGACGCGGCCGGACTGGGTCATGCCCGTGCCGTTGATGTCGACGTCGAAGTCACCTTCCATCAACTTCTTGTCGTTCTCCTCCTGGTTGGCGGAGAAGGTCACGTCGATCTTGTCGGGCAGCGCCGCGCGGATCGGGTCCGAGGACTTCTTCCACTTGTCGTTGCGGACCAGCACGATCTTCTTGCCGGCCTTGTACTCCTGGAACTTGTACGGGCCCGCGGAGAACGGCCGCTGGGTGTACTTGGCCTTGGTGTCCTTGGCCTCCTTCACCGGCGAGCCGGTGGGCATGGCCAGGAACTGCTCGAAGTCACCGTTGGGCTTGGGCAGTTTGAAGATGATGGTCTGGTCGTCGGGGGTCTCGATCGCGTCGAGGCCGCCCTTGTCCTTGTAGGGACCCTTGTACTTCTTCTTCGGGTCGAGCGTCTGGCGGATGTAGCCGGGACCACCGGTGATGGTGTCCGTCGCCCAGGCGCGCTCGATGCCGTACTTGATGTCCTTGGAGGTCAGCTTGGAGCCGTCCTCCCAGGTGAGACCGGAACGCAGCTTGTACGTGTAGGTCTTGCCGTCGTCCGAGATCTTCGCCGTGGAGGTGGCGAGGTCGGGGACCAGCTTCGTGCCCGCCTTGCCCGGCTTGGTGTCGTACGTCACCAGCTGCCGGGTGTAGAAGCGCATGAAGTCCCACGTCATGCCGTAGTAGGCGCGCTGCGGGTCGGCGGAGTCGAGGTCCTGCTTGCCGACCATCTTCAGCGTGCCTCCCTTCTTCTTCGAAGGGTTGGCGATCTTGTTCAGTGCCGCGTTGTAGCCGGCACCCTTGGAGTCGCTGTCGCCACCGTCACCGCCGCCGCACGCCGTGGTGGTCACCAGCGCCGCGACGACGAGGGCCGCACCGCTGGTGAGCCGTCGTTTCGTGGAACCTGAGGGCATTTTCTCGTAACCTCCGAGATCGCGGTCCCTGGCCTTGTGCTGCCGGAGAACCATGGTTATAGCCACCTGACATGCGGCAGGGGCAAGCCAGTCGGGACCTTCTAGCGCGTCCCCTTCGGGTCGAGCGCATCGCGCAGCCCGTCGCCGAAGAGGTTGAAGGCCAGGACGGTGATGAAGATCGTGACGCCCGGGAAGACCATGAACATCGGGTCGTGCTCGTACGTCTTGAGCGCGTCGCGCAGCATGCCGCCCCAGGAGGCCGTCGGCGGCTTGACGCCGGCGCCGAGGAAGCTGAGGGCCGCCTCCGTGAGGATGTTGGTCGGGATCATCAGCGTCGCGTAGACGGTGATGGGGGCGACCAGGTTGGGCAGCAGTTCACGGAACAGGATGTGGCGCTTGCCGCCGCCGAGGCTGCGGGCCGCCTCCACGTACTCGCGCTCACGGAGCGAAAGTGTCTGGCCCCTGACGATCCGTCCGACGTACGGCCAGCCGAAGAAGCCGATGACCATCACGAGGATCGCGACGCGCACGCTGGTGCCTTCGAGTCCGAGCAGGTCGTCGGGGAGCACGGAGACCAGCGAGATGATGAAGAGCAGCTGCGGGAACGAGAGCAGTACGTCCATCACGCGGCTGATCAGCGCGTCGATCCAGCCGCCGAAGTAGCCGGCGATGATCCCGAAGAGGGTGCCGAGCGCCACGGCCACGATGGCCGCGAGGAAGGCGACAAGGAGCGAGATCCGCGCGCCGTAGACGATCCGGCTGAAGACGTCGCGGCCCTTGTTCGGCTCGACGCCGAAGACGAAGTCGCCGCTCACACCGCCGAGGGAGCCGGTGGGCAGGCCGGTCAGCTCGTCGAGCTTCTCCTGGTGGAAGTCGTTGGGCGGGTGGCCGAAGAGGCTCACGAGCAGCGGCGCGAAGACGGCAACCAGCACCAGTACCAGCACCGTGATGCCGCCGGCGAGGGCGACCTTGTCCCGCTTCAGGCGGTTCCAGGCGATCTGCTTGAGGGACCGGCCCTCGACCTTCTTCACCCCTGCATCAACTGCGGGAGCGACGTCCTCGGTCGGGTCCGCGTCCGCAGGTGTGTCATGCAATGGTGCCGTCATCGTGGCAGGGACCCCTCTCAACCGGTGGTGACCGGCCCGCACTTGCCGCTGTAGCGACGTGATCAGTCCGTCGTACACAGGGGGCGAAGGCCCCTTGGAGCGGGAGTCTTCATCCACGTCGCGATCTGTTACCAGACTTGACGGGGAAAGGATGCGCAACCGTGATGCTGATCGAGGTGTTCCGTTATCCGGACGCCGGTGAACGAGGGTCGAACACGGGGCAGTTGGGGTGCAATGCGCCACTGGAGCCCATAGAGCCCCACCCGCATCACAACGGACATCACATCCGTCGGTGCTGCTCAGTGCCGCTCAGCGCTGCCCCGGCTGCCCCGGCCGCTTCGTGCTGCTCAGTACTGCGCCGGGTAGCCGTAACCGCCGGCCGGGGCCGGAGCGGGCTGGGCCTCGCGGTCGTAGAACGGGCGGGCGTTGGCCCGCAGCCACATCGCGACCGGGTCGTCCTCGTCGGACATCGCGACCGTCGAGACGGGCAGGCCCTCGGGGACGGCGGGGATCGACTGCTGCATCATCGTGCGGACCGTGTCGACGGACGGCGGCGACGTGTCGTACACGTCGAGGCCGATGGCCAGATATGGCGCCCCGAGCGCGGGCTGCACCCAGGCGCGGCGCAGCGAGCGCACGACGGGGGTGCGGTGCGCGTTCTGCGTGAGGAGGGCGTAGAACTGCGGGATCTCGATGCCCGGTTCGGTGAGACGCAGCGGCCCCGCGGGCAGCAGGTCCAGGCCGGAGGCGATGCGGCGCAGATCGAGCCAGGGCACACCGACGCCGCCGCCCGGCGCGTGCGGGTTGAGCCAGAGGCCGTAGTGGTCGGGGTAGAGGGTGCGGGCGGCGTCGATGCCGCGCACCACTTCATAGCTGCGGTTCCAGCCACTGGCGGAGAGCTCCTGGGCGGAGGTCACACAGGGGGCGTAGCCGAGGCCCTCGACCTCCATGTTCCCGTACTGGGCGTCGGGGGACCCGGCCTGGCCGTGCCAGAGCAGCATCCACACCCGGTCGGCGGCGAGGGCGCGCAGCAGTGCCTCGTACGCGTCGTAGCGCCCCGGGGTCACCTGGCGCAGCAGCTGCTCGACCTGTCCCCGGGCGCTCGAACCAGCTCGTGCAGGGGAGACCCCATCGCCCGCGGCCGTGCCCGACGCACTCACCCGTAACCGCCCCTTCGCTTCGCACCCGAACTACCCGAGAATCCCGTCGCCGGGCACGGATGTGCCCCGCCCCGGTCATGGAACCAGCTTAAGCGGCGATCCTGACACGGACTTGACGTACGACCCCTGAAGGGCCATGCCTACCGCGCCCCGTGTCCGGGGGGCGCCGGGGTGATGGCACAGGCACTCAAGGACAGGCGCTCAGGCCGGGCGCTGGTAGAACGGCCGCACCCGGGCGCGCAGCCAGTCGCCCACCGGGTCCTGCGCCACGTCGAGCAGGACGAGGTTGACCGGCCACGGGACCGGGACCCGGCCGAGCGCGCGGCCGAGGGCCTCCATGGGCAGGTCGCGGGCGTTCCCCTCCCAGCTGGACAGCTCGACGCCGACGAAGAGCGTCGGCTCGTCCGTCTCGACGCTCGCCAGGCAGCGGCGCGCGGTGAGCACGACCCCGGCGGCCTCGAACTCCTGGCCCGCGGCGGCCAGGAAGTCCACCGGATCGTGCTGCCAGTCCGGCTCGAACAGGCGCACCCGGCCTCCGGTGGCGGGCCCGTCGAGCTCGGTGCGGCCGGCCCTGGCGAGCTCGGCGACGGCGGCGGGCGGGAGCGGGACGCCGACGGTGCCGTCGGGGTTCAGCGCGACGCCCAGCTGCGGGGGGAGGCCGCGGGCGAACTCGACGGCGGGCGCGACGGTGCGGCCCATCCGGTCGGCGGCGTCGCCGAGCGCCTGGCGGAACTGCTGCTCGGAGCTGAAGACGGGGACGTACGCCTGGCCCTCGATCTCCAGGGTCGGCAGGTCCAGGGTGCCGCTGTCGGGGCCGCCGCCGTTCGGCAGCGGGATCCATATGTGGCTGCGGCCGAGGACCTCGACGATGCGGGCGCCCGCCGACGCGTCGGCGCCGAGGGAGGCCGCGAGGACCTCCTCCAGTTCGTTGCCCGGCCATCCGCCGTGCGGATGGGCGTGTGCCTGCGCCGGAAAGTCCATCTGTCCGTCCAACCCCTGCTCGCGACCGCTCTGCCTGCGGCTCGAACCCTAGCGCCGGGCGCCCCCGCGGTCGAAGGCGATCCCCCGCAGCACCCGCGCCGCGTCCCGGTCGAGGAGCACCGCCGAGCCGCAGCCGCGCGGCAGGTCGCCGCGCTCGGCGGCGCCGACGAGGCGCCCGAAGGTCCTGCGGTGGCGCGCGAAGGCGTACCGGGAGACGCCGCGGCCGCGTTCGCGCTGGCCCCGCAGCGCCGTGTCCACGGGCACGTCGAGCAGGACGAGGTGCAGGGCGGCACCGCGCCGGACGGCCTCGCGGGCGAGCCAGCGGCGCACCCACGCCTGGGTGCCGCAGTCGTGCACGACGACGCTCGCCCCGGAGCGCAGGGTGCGGCGAAGGCCCGCGTAGTGCGCGAGGCGGACCAGAGGGCGGTAGAGGGCGTACGGCAGCAGGCGCGGCAGGCGGCCGGCCCAGCGGTCGCGGGTGTCCTGGGAGTCGATGCGGGGGCCGGTGACGGCCTGACGCATCAGTGTCGACTTTCCGCTGCCGGGCAGCCCGGAGACGACGACCAGGTCGCCCTCGTCGAAGGTGAGGCGGTGCGGGCCGTGTCCCGCCCGGCGGCGCAGGTCGCGGACGACGGCGACGGGGAGCGGGCCGCAGCTCTCCGTGGCCGGGGCGGTGGCCTGCGCGGGCAGCGCCACTCCGGTGGTCGTGGCATACACACTGGTCCTGCTGCGCACCGTGATCGGCCTCCCCATAGCGGTCACGTACTGCTTCTCCGGCAAGTGTAAAGAGAAGGTAATGCGGCACAAGGTCATTCGGGGCGGCGTGATCCGTGCCCGGTCACGGGTCCCTCCGGACAGAGTCGCGTGCAATGATGTGCGCGCCAACTCCATACCGGCCGTTTGAATCCGCGCGGGAGAGTCTCCGGAGCCAGCATGCGCTGGGTGTCCGGGGCGCCGAAGGAGCAAGTCCCTCCCTTGAATCTCTCAGGCCCCGTACCGCGCGGGCGAGGCACATCTGAAAAGCGGGCCGCCTTCGGCGGTCCCACCCAAGGTGCAAGCCGGGACATCTCGTAGGTCGAGACGCTCTCGGCGAACCTCTCAGGTTCCGATGACAGATGGGGAGGATCGACCTCGCCCGTCCTGCCCTGGGAGTTCCTTCATGAGCACTGCCCGCCTGACCGCCCTCGACGCCGTACATCGGTCGCTGGGCGCGACGATGACCGATTTCGCGGGCTGGGACATGCCGCTGCGGTACGGCAGCGAGCGCGACGAGCACAACGCCGTGCGCACCAAGGCCGGTCTCTTCGATCTCTCGCACATGGGCGAGATCACGGTCACCGGACCCGAGGCCGTCGACTTCCTGAACTTCTCGCTGGTCGGCAACATCGGCTCCATCGGTGTCGGCCGCGCCCGCTACACGATGATCGTCGCCGAGGACGGCGGCATCCTGGACGACCTGATCGTCTACCGTCTCGGCGAACCCGAGGCCCCCGAGTACATGGTGGTCGCCAACGCCTCCAACGCGCAGACCGTCCTTGACGAGCTGAGCGCCCGCGTCGAGGCGTTCGACGCCGAGGTCCGCGACGACCGCGAGGCGTACGCGCTGCTCGCCGTCCAGGGCCCGGAGTCCCCCGGCATCCTGAAGTCCCTCACCGACGCGGACCTCGACGGCCTGAAGTACTACGCCGGTCTGCCGGGCACCGTCGCGGGCGTCCCCGCCCTCATCGCCCGCACCGGCTACACCGGCGAGGACGGCTTCGAGCTCTTCGTCCCCCCCGCCGACGCGGAGAAGCTGTGGGGCGCGCTGATGGAGGCCGGTACGCCGGTCGGCATGGTCCCGGCCGGCCTCTCCTGCCGCGACACGCTGCGCCTTGAGGCGGGCATGCCGCTGTACGGGCACGAGCTGACCGCCGGTCTCACGCCGTTCGACGCGGGCCTCGGCCGGGTCGTGAAGTTCGAGAAGACGTCGCGGTCGGAGGATTTCGTGGGCCGCGCCGCTCTCGCCGCCGCGGCCGAGCGCGCCGAGACCGCCCCGCCGCGCAAGCTGGTCGGCCTGATCGCCGAGGGCCGCCGCGTCCCGCGCGCCGGCTTCCCGGTGGTCGCGGACGGCAAGGTCATCGGCGAGGTCACCTCCGGCGCCCCGTCCCCGACGCTCGGCAAGCCGATCGCGATGGCGTACGTCGACGCGGAGCACGCGGCCCCGGGCACGCCGGGCGTCGGCGTGGACATCCGCGGCAGCCACGAGCCGTACGAGGTCGTGGCCCTGCCGTTCTACAAGCGCCAGAAGTGACGCTCGTAGCGACGCGCCCCGCGTGGGCACGGCGTCCGGCGCCACAGAAGTGACCCCACGCACACCGTCCCCGTTCCGCAGCACCCACCCGCGTACAGGAGAATTCAGGACATGAGCAACCCCCAGCAGCTGCGTTACAGCAAGGAGCACGAGTGGCTGTCGGCCACCGACGCCGACGGCGTGGCGACGGTCGGCATCACCGAGCACGCGGCCAACGCGCTCGGTGACGTCGTCTTCGTGCAGCTTCCGGAGGTCGGCGACACGGTCACCGCGGGCGAGACCTGCGGCGAGCTGGAGTCGACCAAGTCGGTCAGCGACCTCTACTCCCCCGTGAACGGCGAGATCGTCGCCGCGAACCAGGACGTCGTCGACGACCCCTCGCTGGTCAACTCCGCCCCGTTCGAGGGCGGTTGGCTGTTCAAGGTGCGCATCACGGGCGAGCAGGACGAGCTGCTCTCCGCCGATGAGTACACCGCCTTCGCCGCCGGCTGACCCATACCGATAGGGATCGTGTGATGTCGCTTCTCAACACCCCTCTCCACGAGCTGGACCCGGACGTCGCCGCCGCCGTCGACGCCGAGCTCCACCGCCAGCAGTCCACCCTGGAAATGATCGCCTCGGAGAACTTCGCTCCGGTCGCCGTCATGGAGGCCCAGGGGACGGTCCTCACCAACAAGTACGCCGAGGGCTACCCCGGCCGCCGCTACTACGGCGGCTGCGAGCACGTCGACGTCGCGGAGCAGATCGCGATCGACCGCATCAAGGACCTGTTCGGCGCCGAGTACGCCAACGTCCAGCCGCACTCGGGCGCCTCCGCCAACCAGGCCGCCCTCTTCGCGATCGCCAAGCCCGGCGACACGATCCTCGGCCTCGACCTGGCGCACGGCGGCCACCTCACCCACGGCATGCGCCTGAACTTCTCCGGCAAGCAGTTCAACGTGGTGCCCTACCACGTGGACGAGGCCGGCCTGGTCGACATGGCCGAGGTCGAGCGCCTGGCCAAGGAGAACAGCCCGAAGGTGATCATCGCGGGCTGGTCGGCCTACCCGCGTCAGCTGGACTTCGCCGAGTTCCGCCGCATCGCCGACGAGGTCGGCGCGTACCTGTGGGTCGACATGGCGCACTTCGCCGGTCTCGTCGCCGCCGGGCTGCACCCCAACCCGGTGCCGTACGCGGACGTGGTCACCTCCACCACGCACAAGACGCTCGGCGGCCCCCGCGGCGGCGTCATCCTGGCCCGCAGCAAGGAGTTCGCGAAGAAGCTGAACTCCGCGGTCTTCCCCGGCTTCCAGGGCGGCCCCCTGGAGCACGTGATCGCGGCCAAGGCCGTCTCCTTCAAGGTCGCGGCCTCCGAGGAGTTCAAGGAGCGCCAGCAGCGCACCCTGGACGGCGCCCGCATCCTGGCCGAGCGCCTGGTGCAGGACGACGCGAAGGCCGTCGGCGTCGACGTCCTGTCCGGCGGCACCGACGTGCACCTGGTCCTGGTGGACCTGCGCAACTCCGATCTTGACGGCCAGCAGGCCGAGGACCGCCTCCACGAGGTCGGCATCACGGTCAACCGCAACGCCGTCCCGAACGACCCGCGCCCCCCGATGGTCACCTCGGGCCTGCGGATCGGCACCCCGGCGCTCGCCACGCGCGGCTTCCAGGAAGACGACTTCCGCGAGGTCGCCGACATCATCGCCGAGGCCCTCAAGCCGGGCTTCGACGCGGAGGGCCTGAAGGCCCGCGTGACCGCTCTGGCCGAGAAGCACC
Source organism: Streptomyces sp. NPDC058284 (assembly GCF_042881135.1). Classification (NCBI taxonomy): domain Bacteria; kingdom Bacillati; phylum Actinomycetota; class Actinomycetes; order Kitasatosporales; family Streptomycetaceae; genus Streptomyces; species Streptomyces sp. NPDC058284. The sequence continues at coordinate 50,153 of NZ_JBHVYE010000005.1, read as the reverse complement.
CCTTGTACCCCGGCCTGAAATAGTTCCGTACCCTCCGTTTGTACGCTTTCGTTCGTATGCCGTTGTTCATACGTACGAAACATCGGGGCACCCCGCACACTGGAGAGTGAGCGGGGTGCCCCGCACCACGTAGCCCGCGTGTTCGTAGTTCCCGCACCGCCTTGTACTTCTGCACCACCCAGGCAGACAACGGCGTCTACCAACCACCCTTGGAGTTTCCCGTGGCCATCTCGGTCTTCGACCTGTTCTCGATCGGCATCGGCCCGTCCAGCTCCCACACGGTCGGTCCGATGCGCGCCGCCCGCATGTTCGCGGGCCGCCTCAAGAACGAGGGCCTGATGGCCCACACCACCGCGATACGCGCCGAGCTGTACGGATCACTCGGCGCGACCGGCCACGGCCACGGCACCCCGAAGGCCGTCCTGCTCGGCCTGGAGGGCGAGTCGCCCCGCACGGTGGACGTGGAGAGCGCCGACGGCCGTGTCGAGGAGATCAAGAGCAGCGGCCGCATCAACCTCCTCGGCACGCACGAGATCGACTTCGACTTCGACGAGGACCTGGTCCTGCACCGCCGCAAGGCCCTGCCGTACCACGCCAACGGCATGACGATCTTCGCGTACGACCGGGACGGCGGCCTCGTCCTGGAGAAGACGTACTACTCCGTGGGCGGCGGCTTCGTGATCGACGAGACCGTGCTGAAGCAGGAGGGCGAGGCGGGCGACAACCCGATCGTGCCGGACGCCACCGTCCTCAAGCACCCCTTCCGCACCGGTGACGAGCTGCTCCGCCTCACCGAGGAGACCGGCCTGTCCATCTCCGCGCTGATGCTGGAGAACGAGAAGGCCTGGCGCACGGAGGACGAGATCCGCGAGGGTCTGCTCGACATCTGGCGCGTCATGCAGGCCTGCGTCTCCCGCGGCATGTCCCGCGAGGGCATCCTGCCCGGCGGCCTCAAGGTCCGCCGCCGCGCCGCCAACTCCGCACGCCAGCTGCGTGCCGAGGGCGACCCGCAGGCCCGCGCCATGGAGTGGATCACGCTCTACGCGATGGCGGTGAACGAGGAGAACGCCGCGGGCGGCCGCGTGGTCACCGCCCCCACCAACGGCGCGGCAGGCATCATCCCCGCCGTCCTGCACTACTACATGAACTTCGTGCCCGGCGCCGACGAGGACGGCGTGGTCCGCTTCCTCCTCGCGGCCGGCGCGATCGGCATGCTCTTCAAGGAGAACGCCTCGATCTCCGGCGCCGAGGTCGGCTGCCAGGGCGAGGTCGGCTCCGCCTGCTCGATGGCGGCGGGCGCGCTCGCCGAGGTGATGGGCGGCTCCCCCTCCAAGGTCGAGAACGCCGCCGAGATCGGCATGGAGCACAACCTGGGCCTGACCTGCGACCCGGTCGGCGGCCTCGTCCAGATCCCGTGCATCGAGCGCAACGGCATGGCGGCGGTCAAGGCCGTCACCGCCGCGAAGATGGCGATGCGCGGCGACGGCTCCCACAAGGTCTCCCTCGACAAGGTCATCAAGACCATGAAGGAGACGGGCGCCGACATGAGCGTCAAGTACAAGGAGACGGCGCGGGGCGGGCTCGCGGTGAACATCATCGAGTGCTGAGAACAGGCCCTGGTGGTCTAGCACTCCTTGCCCGGGCGGACCCGCTTCAGGTCGATGAGGTAGTCGTCGACGGCGGTCGTGACGCACGTGTCGCTGCGGCCGTAGGCGGTGTGGCCGACGCCGTCGTACGTCAGGAGCATGCCGCCGGGGAACTGCTCGGCCAGGCTCTCCGCCTCCTCGTACGGGGTGGCGGGGTCGCCGGTGGTCCCGACCACCAGGACCGGGGGCACGCCCTTGGCACTGACGGGGTGCGGGCCCCGGCCGCCGGCTTTCGCGGGCCAGTTCCTGCAGGTCAGTTCGTCGACGACGCTTGACGTGCCGTAGACGCCCGCGGCCTTCTCTGCGGGGCCGAGGGCCTTCCAGTACGGGGCGGCCGTGCGCGGGTGCGGCACGTCCAGGCAGCTGACGGCGATGATCGCGTCGTCGTCGTTCTCGGTGGCGACGCGGGCGCGTCGGCCTCGGCGGGACTCCGTGTCCTGCTCCCCGGACTCCGCCATGCGGGAAAGCTCCGTCGCGTCACCGTCGTACGCCGCGCCCAGCGCCGTCGACAGCTCCTCCCAGTCGTCCTCCGGGCTGTACATCGCGCCGGTGACGACGTCGAGGAGCGTGCGGGCGTCGACGTCGTACAAGTCCTCGTCGGTGACCGGCAGCGGCTCGCGCGCCGCCCGCTCGTACAAGTCGTCGATCAGCGCCGATATCTCCTCCGGGGACGAGCCGGGGCAGCTGTCGCCCGCGATGTCGGCGCAGAACTCGGCGTAGTCGTCGACCGCCGCGCTGAACCCCGTGCCCTGGCTCAGCGCGCGTCGGCGCCAGTCGAGGGACGGGTCCACGGCGCCGTCCAGGACCAGGGCCCGGACGCGGTGCGGGAACTGCTCGGCGTACGACGTGCCGAGGCTCGTGCCGTAGGACCAGCCGAGGTAGCTGAGTCTGCGGTCGGCGAGGGCGGCCCGCAGGACGTCCAGGTCGCGGGCCGCGTCCTCGGTACCGACGTGGGGCAGGACGCCGCGGCTGCCCCGCGCGCACGCGGCGGCCTGCTCGTCGGCGTCGGCCAGCGCGGCGGCCCGTTCGGCGGCGGTGCGGGGCGCCACCGGCTCGGGGCCGTCGTCTTCGTCCTCATCGTCGTCGGGCTCCGCGCACCTGACGGCGGGAACGCTGCCGCCCACGCCCCTGGGGTCGAAGGAGACGATGTCGAAGCGGGCGCGCACGGCCCTGCTGAACACCTCGCCGCCGTCCGACTTCAGATCGCTCACTCCGGAGGCGCCCGGACCGCCGGGGTTGTAGACGAGCGAACCGACGCGGTCCTCCGGATCGGCGGTCACCGCCTTCGCCACGGGCAGCACGAAGGTCTTGCCGTTGTCCGGGTGGGCGTAGTCCATGGGAACGGTGAGGCGCGCGCAGCGCAGGTCGCCGCACTTCTTCCAGGCCAGCTTCTGCCCGTAGAACCGCTGGAGTTCCGGGCGCTCGGCGGCGTCCGGGGAGGAGCCGCCCGGCGCGGTGCAGCCGGTGAGGGAGACGGCGGTGAGGGCGGCCAGGGCGAGGACGAGGGGACGGGTGCGGGGGCGGGGGCGGGGGCGGGTGCGGGGGTGGGCGCGTCGGTGCGGCTCTGTGGGTTTCAACGGGGCGCTCCCAGGGTCGGTCCGGGCCGACGTGCCCGGGTCGTACCGAGGCGGCGGACCTCGCCTCGCACTGGGAGACGTGCGCTGCGCCCGACCCGCTCCGCCACCCGGCGAAATCCCACGGTGGCGCAGCTCACCCCGTACGCCATCCGTGATGCCAAAGCGCTGGCCACGGGTGCGCACTCCTGTCACCGCGTGCCGGAACGGCCGCTACCCTGAGCCCGTCAGTAGTGCACCAAGAAGGGGTGGATCCGGTGGCGGACATCGAGGAAGCGCGCAAGACGTTCGAGCAGTTCGACGCGGACGGCGACGGCTTCATCACGGCGGCCGAGTGGAAGAGCGCCATGGCCAGGATGGGCGACTTCTACCAGACCGAGGCGGTGGCCGAAGCCGTGATCGGCTCGAAGGACACCAACGCGGACAAGCGGCTGTCCTTCGACGAGTTCTGGGCGAGCCTGAACAAGTAGTCGGCGGTCGAGGAGGGGCCCGGAACGCATCACGTTCCGGGCCCCTCCTCGTGTTCCTCGTGTTCCTTGTGTTCCTTGTGTTCCTCGTGTCCTCGTGCCCGCCCGTTCCGTGGCTCAGCGGTGCGTGCGGACGCTCCACCTGCCGTCCCTGCGCTCAAGGCGCACAGGGTGGTCGAAACACTTGCTGACCTGGTCGCTCGTCAGCACGTCGGCGACGGCGCCGGAGGCGAGCGCGCGGCCTTCGCGCAGGAGCAGCGCGTGCGTGGTGCCCGCGGGCAGCTCCTCCAAGTGGTGCGTGACCAGGACGGTGGCGAGTTCCGGGTGTGCCTCGCGCAGGGTGTCGAGGCTGTCGAGGAGGCGCTCGCGCCCGGCGAGGTCGAGCCCGGTGGCGGGCTCGTCCAGGAGGACGAGGCGCGGGCTCGGCATCAGGGACCGGGCGATCAGCGTGCGGCCGCGCTCGCCCTGGGAGAGCGTGGGCCAGCGGGCGTCCGCGCGGTGCGCGAGGCCCAGGAGGGCGATGAGATGGCGGGCCCGCTCCTCCTGTCCGGGCGTGGGGCGCCGACGCGGCACCGGCTCGATGCTGTTGGTGAGCCCGGTGAGGACGACTTCGCGCACGGACAGCGGCGAACGCAGCGGATGGCGCGGGTTCACATGGCCCACGTAGCTTCGCAGCTCGCGCAGGTCGACGGTGCCGAGACGGCGGCCGAGCACTTCGACGGTGCCGTGCGTGGGGTGGGTGACGGCGCCGCAGAGGCCGAGCAGGGTCGACTTGCCCGCGCCGTTCGGGCCGAGCAGCGCCCAGTGCTCGCCGGGGCGGACGGTGCAGGTGACGTCGTCGAGGATGGGACGCCCTTCGCGGACGACGGTGACGCGGTCGGCGTGCAGGACGGGGGCGGGCGGGCCCCCTCCGGGTGGTGTGGGGCTCATCGGACGGCCCCTGCCCGGTTCACCGCGGCGAGCACGGCCCGCACGGACGCGGTGAGCACTGAGGTGTCCAGGCCCGCGCCCCAGCGCTCCACGTCGCCGACCCGACACCGCACGTACGCGACGGCCTCGCTGCCGCCGCCCTCCGCCACGGCGTGCTCGGCGTAGTCGAGGATGCCGACGTCGATTCCGGCGGCGGCGAGGGCGTCGACGAAGGCGGACAGCGGCCCGTTGCCGACGCCCTCGTAGTCGCCGGCCTTCTCCCCCACCTGGAGAGTGCAGACGAAACGGTGCGCGCCGTCCGGGACCCGGTCGGTGGTCCAGGAACTCAGCGCCACCACGCCGTCCTGACCGCCCCGACCGTCCTCTCCGGGTGCGACATACGTCGCCAGGAACAGCTCGTACAGCTCCTTCGCCGTCGCCTCCGCGCCGCTGTCGTCGGTGGTCTCCTGCACCACGCGGGAGAAGTCGGGGCGCATCGCCCGCGGCAGGTCGAGGCCGTGCCGGGTCCGCAGCAGGTACGCCATGCCGCCCTTGCCCGACTGGGAGTTGACGCGGATGACGGCCTCGTAGCTGCGGCCGATGTCCGCCGGGTCGATCGGCAGGTACGGCACGTCCCAGGGGGCCTCGCGTTCCGGTACGCCCAGGTCGGCGGCGCGCCGGGCGTGGTGGGCGAAGCCCTTGCCGATGGCGTCCTGGTGGGTGCCGGAGAAGGCGGTGTGCACGAGGTCGCCCGCGTAGGGGTGGCGGGGGTGCACGGGCAGCCGGTTGCAGTGCTCGACGACCTCGCGCACGGCGTCGATGTCGGAGAGGTCGACCATGGGGTCGACGCCCTGGGCGTACAGGTTCAGGGCGAGTGTCACCAGGTCCACGTTCCCCGTCCGCTCGCCGTTGCCGAACAGGCAGCCCTCGACGCGCTGGGCGCCGGCCAGGACGGCGAGTTCGGCGCAGGCGACGCCGGTGCCCCGGTCGTTGTGCGGGTGGACGGAGAGGATGACGGAGTCGCGGCGGGCGAGGTTGCGGTGCATGTACTCGATCTGGTCGGCGTACACGTTCGGGGTGGCGATCTCGACGGTCGCCGGCAGGTTGTGCGTGACCGGGCGGTCGGGGCTCGCGTCCCACAGCTCGGTGAGGCCGTCGCAGACCTCCAGGACGTAGTCGGGCTCGGTGAGGTTGAACGTCTCCGGCGCGAACTGGAACCGGATGTCGGCCTGCGGCCGCTTGTCGGCGAGTCGCGCCATGTGCGCGGCGGCCTCCTGGACCACGCCGTACACCTCGTCCCGCGACCGTCCGAGAACGGTGTCGCGCCAGACGGGCGAGGTCGGGATGTAGAGGTGCACGACGGCGCGCGGCAGACCCTCGATCGACTCGAAGGTGCGGTCGATCAGCTCGCGCCTGGCGGGCGTGAACACGACGATGTTCACGTCGTCCGGCAGCCCGCCGCGCGCCGCCCGCCCGGCCAGATACCGCACGAAGTCGAAGTCCGTCCTGCTGGCCGACGGGTAGCCGACCTCGATCTCCTTGAACCCCATCGAGACCAGCAGGTCGAAGAAGCGCCGCTTGCGCTCGGTGTCCATGGGCTCGGCAAGCGCCTGATTGCCGTCCCGCAGATCCACGGGCACCCACAGCGGGGCACGCCCGATCCGGGCATCCGGCCAACTCCGCTCCGGGGCGGGGGCGGGGACCTCGACGCGGTCCTGGTAGGGGCGGTAACGGTGGTGGGGCATGCGGCTGGGGCGCTGCGGATTCCAGTCGTACGTGGGTTCGCACGTGGGCCCGTACGTGGGTGTGGTCGCGGATGTCATGGGGAGAACTGCTCCTGAGCTCGGTCGGCAGGACCGGCAGCACGGCACCCCGCGGCGGGGTGCCGGTCGCTTCAGGCCCCGCCGCGGCAGCCGAGAAGGAGGAGCCCGCGGAAGATCATGCGGCTACACTAGCCACACCTCAGGTCCTCAGACAAGTACCCCTCAGACAAGTTCTGGGGCGAGTACTCATCGGACAAGTACTCCTCAGACGTGTACCCCTCAGACAAGTCCGGAGGGTCGGGCATCCGAGTACTCGCCGGACAAGTACTCCTCAGACACTTGCTCCTCGGACACTTGCTCCTCGGACACTTGCTCCTCGGACACGTACAACTCAGACAAGCCCCCACCCCCACCCCCCATCCCCACCCCTCACCCTTCGCCCGTCACCCCCGAAAGGCCCGCCGATGCCACTCGGCTCCGTACGCCCCAGCCCCCTCGTCGAACAGGCCGCCGCCCGTCTGCGCGAACAGATCACCGGCGGCACCTGGCCCATCGGCACCAAGCTGCCCGGTGAGACGACGCTCGCCAAAGAGCTCGGCGTGGGGCGTTCCACGGTCCGCGAGGCGCTGCGGGCGCTGGCGGGCGCCGGGCTGGTGCGGCCTCGACAGGGGGCCGGCGTCTTCGTCGTCGCGACCGAGGCCGTCGTGGACTGGCCGACCCGGTTGCGCAGGGCGGCGGTCGCCGACGTGTACGAGGTGCGGATGCTCGTCGAGGTGCAGGCCGCGCGGCTCGCCGCCCTGCGCCGTACCGATGAGGACATCTCGGCGATGCGGGCCGCGCTCGCGGGGCGCGGGGCCGCGGCTGCGAAGGGTGACGCGGCGTTCGTCGACGCCGACATCGCGCTGCACGCGGCGGTCGTGGCGGCGGCGCGCAACCCCGTACTGACCGATCTCTTCGCGGAGTTCGCGCCTGCCCTGCGGGAGGCCCTGGTCGATCTTCTGGAACTGACCGGCGTACGCGCCGAGGAGGCGAACCACGGCGACGCCGCCCACGCGGACCTGGTGCGGGCGGTCGAGGCCATGGACGCGGAGGAGGCGGCACGGGTCGCGCAGGCCGAACTTCAGGCGACGCTCCGCAAGTTGACGCCGCCGGCCTGATACACCACGCACCTGATCCACCGCGCGCGCCGGGGTCACATCACCGCGCCGGGGTCACATCACCGCGCCGGCCTCACATCACCGCGTCGGTCCGCAGCGGCCCCGCGGTGATGCGCAGTTCGCGGATGCGGATCTCCTCCTCGTCGGCGAGGTGGAAGATGTGCATGAACGGGGCGCGCACTACGCGGTCGGGTTCGCTCTTCCTGGCCATGGTGGCCTCTCCGCGCAGCAGTCGGACGCCGTCGCCCGCGGCCCAGAATTCCAGGACCTCGTGGGTGATGACCAGCGGTTCGTCGATCTTAACGAAGAACGCCTTGATGGCTTCGACGCCGTGGACGTGCGCGGTGCCGAAGTACATGTCGCCGAGGGCGGGGAATACCCCACCCTTTCCGGAGGTTGCCTCCGCTACAACAGCGGAACACCGGAACACCGGAAGGGCAGTGTCATGAAGATCGGCATCATCGGCGCGGGCAACATCGGCGGCAACCTCACCCGCCGACTCACCACCCTCGGCCACGACGTCTCCGTCGCGAACTCGCGCGGCCCGCACACCCTGACCGCCCTCGCCGAGGAGACCGGCGCCAAGCCCGTCACCGTCGCGGAGGCCGCGAACGGCGCGCAGGTCGTCGTCGTGACGATCCCGCTCAAGGCCGTCCCCGACCTGCCCGCGGGCTTCCTCGACGGCGCGGCCGACGACGTCGCCGTCCTCGACACCGGCAACTACTACCCGAAGGAGCGCGACGGGCGGATCGCCGAGATCGAGGAGGGCCTGACCGAGAGCCGCTGGACGGAGCGGCAGATCGGCCACCCCGTCATCAAGGCCTTCAACGGCACGTACGCGCAGGACATCCTCGACAAGCCGCGATCCAAGGGCGCCCCGGACCGTGTCGCCCTGCCGGTCTCCGGTGACGACGAGGCCGCGAAGAAGGTCGTACGCGACCTCATCGACGAACTCGGTTTTGACACCGTCGACAACGGCGGCCAGGACGACTCCTGGCGCCAGCAGCCCGGAACTCCCGTCTACGGCAACACCGGTGGCGTGGACGAGATCCGTAAGGCCCTGGCGGCGGCCTCCCCGGAGCGCACGGCGGAGTGGCGCGCCTGAGACCCCCGAATAACCCGGACAACCGGAGACATCGGGAACGCCAGGAACGCCGGGGCCGTCAGGGCGTGGCCCAGTCCCGCAACGCGGCCTTGCTCGCGAACGCGGCCACGTCCTTGTCCAGCGGCGACGACGCGTACTGGTGGATCGTCCACTTCGCCTGGATGCGCGGCTTGCCAGCCGTCACGTAGTCGGCGATCCACAGTCCGTCTCCGGCGTAGGACGTGGTGTCGCGGTTGAGCCAGAAGTCGCGGTTCGCGTACAGGAGGACCCGGTGCGACGGCCGCAGCCGCTTCACCTCGCGGATGAACCGGTCCTTCTCCGCGTTGGACGCGACCGTGCCGTCCCCCGTCCGCTCCCAGTCCACCGCCAGGAGATCCCCCGCCTTCTCCGGCGCCTTGCTCACGAAGTACGCGGCCTGGGCGGTGATGTTCCCCGGCCACAGGAAGTGGTAGAACCCGACCACGCAGCCTGCGTCGCGGGCGCACTTCACCTGGGCGGGCATTTTCGGATTGACGTACGAACGGCCCTCCGTCGCCTTGATCATGACGAAGGAGAGGCCGTCCGTGCTGAAGGTCGATTGGTGCGAGCTCACGTCGATGCCACGGATCACGGGCGCCTCCAGGGGTGGGGGGAAGGCAGGTGCGTCGGCTCCCTGTACTTCCTGAACTGCCCGTTTGGTGCCCGGTGTTGGCCTCGGTCAACCGTCAACCATCAACCCGTGACACTCCGCCCGCGACCGTCGGAGGTGCGGCGGGTTCAGCGGAAGATCCCCGTGTGGCCGAGTGAGTAGCGGCCCGGTTGCGGGTAGACCGCGAGGCCGTGCGGGCCGTCGCCGACCGGGATGCGGGCGAGCTGGACGCCGGTACGCGTGTCGATGGCGTACACCTCGGAGTCGTAACGCCCGGCGAGCCAGAGGGTGTTGCCGTCCGCCGAGATGCCGCCCATGTCGGGGCTGCCGCCCTGCGGGAGCTTCCACTTCTTGGTGAGCCTGTTCCTGGGGAAGTCGAAGACGGAGATGGTGCCCTCGCCGCGGTTGGAGATGTACATCTCCTTGGAGTCGCGGCTGACGTACAGGCCGTGGCAGCCCTTGCCGGTGGGCAGCAGCTTCGGCTCCGTGAACTTCTTTCCGTCCAGGACCCACATGCCGTGCGCCATCATGTCCGCGATGTAGAAGGTCTTGCCGTCCGGGGACATCTTCACGTCCTGCGGCATGGCGCCCTTGAAGGGCAGCTTCCGCTGGCCGACGATCTCCATCTTCTCCGTGTCGACCTTGAGGAGTTCGCCGGAGAACTCGCAGGACACGATGAAGTAGCGGCCGTCCATGGAGAAGTCGGCGTGGTTGACGCCCGCGCAGGTGACGGGGACGGTCTTGACGCGGTTCATGGTCTTCGGGTCTCGGAAGACGAGCTCGCGGTCCATGGAGGCCATCACGACGGCGTACCTGCCGTTCGGCGTGAAGTAGAGGTTGTACGGGTCGGAGACCTCGACCGTGCGGCCGGTCCTGCCGGTCACCGGGTCGATGGCGGTGAGGCTGTCGCCGAGGTCGTTGTTGACCCAGAGCGTCTTCATGTCCCAGGACGGGACGACGTGCTGGGGCTGCCTGCCGACCTTGATGGTCTTGATGACCTCGTACTTCTCGGGGTCGATGACCGACACGGTGTTGGAGTTGGTGTTGGGCACGTAGACGCGGTTCAGGAACTTCTTGGCGACGGGCTGCAGGGCGTTCGGGCGGTCGGCGGCGTACGCGTCCTTCGGGTCGAGGACGGGTGGCATGCCGGGCAGGCCGGGGGCCGTCTTCGGCTCGGCGGGCTTGCGCACGCCCTCGGTGCCGAGGGCCTCGTCGGCCTGCTTGTCGGCGCCGCAGCCGGCGAGCACGGCGAGCGCGGCGCCGGCGGCGAGCACGGCCGCGGTGCGCTTGGTGAGGTTGAGTTTCTGGGACATCAGGTCAGCAGCTCCGTGGTCGTGACCGCGCGCAGGCCGCGGCGTTCCAGTTCTTCCAGGACGGCGGGGAGCGCGGCGACCGTGTCCGCGTACCCGAAGTGCAGGCTCACGACGGACCCCGCGCGGATCTCACCGGCGAGCTTGCGGGTGACGGCCGGGGCGCCCGGCGAGGTGAAGTCGAGGGAGTCGACGTCGTACGAGAGGACGTGCGGGTAGCCCGCGCGGCGGGCGAGCCGTTCGACGAGAGGGGTCGCCGTCCGGGCGCGCGAGGGGCGGAACCAGGTGCCGATGGAGCCGGTGAGGCGGCGCAGCCGTTCCGCGCAGCCGGTGATCTCGGCGTAGGCCCGCGCCTCGGGCATGCCGTTGATACCCAGATGGTGGTGGGTGTGGTTGCCGAGGTCGTGGCCGCCGTCGAGGATGCGGCGCGCCAGCTCGGGGTGGTCGTCGAGCCAGCCGCCGACGGCCAGCACGGTGACCCTCGCGCCGGCCCTCTCCGCCTCGGCGAGCAGCGCCTTCGCGGTGGCCGGGTCGCCCTGGCCGTGGAAGGTGAGGGCGACCTGGGGGCGGGTGCGGGGGCCGTGGGCGATCTGGGTGGGCAGGCCAGGGAAGCGGCGGGGGGCGGGGGCGGCGGCCGGGGCGGGGCGGCGGCCCTTGTCCGGGGGGCCTGCGGGGGACGCGGGTGGGCGGTCGGGTGCGGGGGCGGGGCCGTCCGCGGCGCACCCGGTGGTGAGCGCGCCCGCGGCGAGAAGGCCGACGCCCGCGCGCAGGGCTCTGCGGCGATCGGTCTCGTTCACCCACCCATTTAATGGGAAGAACATGCAAAAGATGCTGATTGCCCGGTTGGGGGCGTTACGGGTCGGGCTCCCCGGGTTCGATTCCGCACCTTAGGACCTTGGGTATCATCTGCCACAGCTGTCGCTTAACCAGCGTTTACCAGGCAGGTGTCCCATCTCACCAAGGATTCACTTCTAAACTGTCCGCATTTGTCCCTCTATGATGGGGTACGGGATTTTGGCGCGTCGGCGCCCGTCTGCCATAGTCGGAGACACGACCCCCATTGACCCGGGCTCAGGTCGTCATCAGCCGCCGTGGACACACCCCAAACATCCACGGCGCTTCACGAAGGCCCCCATCGCGCCGAACCCCGGCCGCCGGGGGCTTTCGCGTATCCGGCCCCATCCGCTCCCCCGCCTCAGCGGTCGGCGACCCGCATCTCGAACCACGTCGTCTTGCCGCGCGGCAGCAGGTCCACGCCCCACCGGTCGGCGAGCTTGTCGACCAGGAACAGGCCGCGGCCGCTCAGATCCGTCTCGCGGACGGGCATCAGGCAGGGCAACCCGCGTGAGGGGTCGCGGACCTCCACGCGGATCCAGCCGCGCCGCCGCTGCATGCGCAGGCCGAAGATGCGGGCGCCGGTGTGCCGCACGGCGTTCCCGACGAGTTCGGAGACGAGGAGGACGACGTCTTCGGTGAGCTTCGGGGAGAGCCCCCAGTGGCGCAGGACGACGACCTGGGCGAGACGGCGCGCGATGGCGGCGGACTCCGGGCGCGACGGCAGCGGAACCTCCGCGTCCGTCGGATTGCCGAACAACTCGAGCGCCTTGAGCGCGTGTTCGTCCTCTACCGCCGGCGACCAGCGTGCCGCGGTCGCACTGCCCTGCCGCCGCGGCCGTTCATGACCCTCCAGCCCCGCCATGCAACCATCATGGCCGCCCAGAGCGCTTTCCGGGGCCGTTCTGGCGGAATGAGCCCCCCGGAACCATCCATTCCGGGGGGCTCGTCTGACATATGCCATTGGCAGCCGAGAGGCTCAGAAATGGCGCTGACCTGCGATGACTTCCCGCTTACGGGTGATCACCCAACGCCTTGATACGGCCGCACTTAAGCTTGTGTTAAGTCGCGCATAATCCGCCCCTTCGAGGGACATGCTCTCTGGCGGGCGTCCAACTGCGCTCCCGCGATGGCCAGTTCAGACGAACTTGGCCTTGCCCGGACCCTCCTCGACGAAGCTGCGCATGCCCCGCTCGCGGTCCTCGGTGGCGAACAGGCCCGCGAACCACGTGCGCTCGATGGCCAGACCCGTGTCGAGGCTCGTCTCCAGGCCCGCGTCGATGGACTCCTTGGCGGCGCGCAGCGCGATGGCCGGACCCCGCGCAAGGCGCGCGGCCCACGCGTGCGCCTGCTCGTACACCTCGGCGGCGGGCACGACGCGGTCCACCAGGCCGATGGCGAGCGCCTCGTCGGCCTTCATCTGGCGGCCGGTGAAGATGAGGTCCTTGGCCCGGGACGGGCCGACGAGCCGGGCCAGGCGCTGGGTGCCGCCCGCACCGGGGATGAGGCCGAGCAGGATCTCCGGCTGGCCGAGCTTGGCGTTGTCCGCGGCGATCCGGAAGTCGGCGCAGAGCGCCAACTCGCAGCCGCCGCCCAGCGCGTAGCCGGTGACGGCGGCGACGACGGGCTTGGGGATGCGCGCGATCGCGGTGAAGGACTCCTGCAGGGCCCCGGAGCGCGCGACCATGGCCGCGTGGTCCATGGCCTGCATCTCCTTGATGTCGGCGCCCGCCGCGAACACCTTCTCGCCGCCGTAGAGCACCACCGCGCGTACGTCGTCGCGGCGCGTCGCCTCTTCGGCGAGCTCCTTGAGGCGGTCCTGGACGGCGATGTCCAGGGCGTTCATCGGGGGGCGGTCGAGTCGGATCGTGCCGACGCCTTCGGCGACTTCGAGGGTTGCAGTCATGACAGGCACGTTAGCGGGGGTTAACGGGGAAAGGCCCGGTGCACTTGGTCACAGTGCGCCGGGCCTCTCGCCGGGATCACCGGCGGATCACCGGCGGATCGTCGTAAGGGCTACGCCTTCCACTTGTCCCACGACATGTTCCAGCCGTTGTAGCCGTTGTCCGGCTGGATCTTCTTGTCGGCGGAGTTCTTCACGACGACGAGGTCGCCGATCATCGAGTTGTCGAAGAACCAGCCGGCGGGCGTCTTCTTGCTGTAGCCGCCCCGCACGTCGCTCAGGCCTATGCAGCCATGGCTGGCGTTGGTGTTGCCGAAGGCGCCGCCCGACCAGTAGTTGCCGTGGATGAACGTGCCGGAGGTCGACAGGCGCATGGCGTGCGGGACGTCCTTGATGTCGTACTCGCCGCCGAAGCCGACGGTCTCGCCGTTCATCCGGGTCACCTGGAGCTTCTCGCTGATGACCATCTCGCCGTTGTACGTGGTGGTGCCGGGGGCGCCCGCGGTGATCGGGATCTTCTTGATCTGCTTGCCGTCGCGGACGACCTTCATCTGGTGCGTCTTGGCGTCGACGGTGGAGACCTGGCTGCGGCCGATCGTGAACTTCAGGGTCTTGGCCTGCTTGCCGTAGACACCGGGGCGGCCCTCGACGCCGTCGAGGTTGAGCTTGACGGTGACCTTCGTGCCGGCCTTCCAGTAGTGCTCAGGGCGGAAGTCCAGGCGGTCGTTGCCGAACCAGTGGCCCTCGACCGGCACGGCCGGATCAGTCTTGATCTCGATGGCCTTCTCGACGGCCCCGGGGTCGGTGATGCCCCGGGTGAAGTGCACCGAGAACGGCATTCCGACGCCGACCGTGGAGCCGTCCTCCGGGTTGAACTGGCCGACGAAGGTGTTCTTCGGGGTCAGCGTCGTGAAGGCGGTGTCCTTGGCGGACGCGCGGCCCTCGGAGTCCTTGGCCACCGCGTGCACCTTGTACTTCGTGGCGGCCGCGAGGTGGTGCGCGGGCTTCCAGGCGGTGCCGCCCCCGGTGATCCTGCCGGGCACCGGATTGCCCTTGCTGTCCTCGACCGCGACCTCGGACAGCTTGCCCTTCGTCGCGCCTATCCTCAGCGCGCCGCTGGTGGCCACGGAGTCCGCGCCGTCCTTGGGGGCTATCGTCACGACGGCCGCCGAGGGGGCGTTCTTGCCCGTATCGCCCTTGCCGTCACCGTCGCCGGAATCCGAGCCGCCCCCGCATGCCGCGACGAACAGCAGCGTCGCCCCCGATGCCACCGCCGTCAGACCTCTGGCGCCCCGCCGCCGCGCGCGCGATCGCGCGCCAACCGACGTCCCCGATATCGGTCGCCCGTTCAAGATGTCGTCTCCCCTCGCACGGCCTGATCCAGGCCCGCACCCCGTTGCACCTGCCCGTTTCGGACACGCGCCAGCGATAGGTAACCACACGGTCCCCGGCGATGACTCCCCGCCAATGTCACCGTTGCGTTCCAACTGCCCAGGGGTGCGGGCGGACCAGGGTCACCTGGCGGTCCCCGGCCGGACACCCGGGGATCACCGTGCGAGTACCCGCGAGTTCAGCCGTTCTTCACCCAGTCCTTCCACTCCATGTTCCAGCCGCCGAGGCCGTTGTCCGGAGCGACTGTCTTGTCATTGCTGTTGACCACCTCGACGACGTCCCCGATGAGGCTCCGGTCGAAGAACCAGCCCGCGGGCGTCCGTGAGCTGCCGCCCTTCACGTCGCGCAGGCCCACGCAGCCGTGGCTGACATTGGTGTTGCCCGGGGCGTCCGGCGACCAGTAGTTGCCGTGCAGGAAGGTGCCCGAGGTCGTCAGGCGCATGGCGTGCGGCACGTCGGGGATGTCGTACTCGCCGCCGAAGCCGACGGTGCGGCTGTTCATGCGGGTCACCTCCAGCATCTCCGTCACCACCATCTTCCCGTTGTACGTGGTGGACTTGGGGGCGCCCGCGGTGATCGGCACAGTGGAGAGCAGCTCGCCGTCGCGGCGTACCTCCATGGTGTGCTCGGCGGCGTCGACCAGGGACTGCTGGCTGCGGCCCACGGTGAACGAGAAGCTCTTGTCCTGGAGGCCGTAGACCCCGGGGGCGGCCTGGACGTCGCGCAGCCGCAGCCCGACGGTGACCTTCGTGCCGGGCTTCCAGTACTTCTCGGGGCGGAAGTCGACGCGGGTCCTGCCGAACCAGTGCGGGCGGATGTCGACGGCCGGGTGCGCGGTGACGCGGATGGCGCGCTGGACGGCGTCGCGGTTCTCGACCTCCCGGTTGAACTCCAGGGAGACGATCATGCCGGTGCCGACCGTGGCGCGGTTCTCCGGCGTGACGTACGCGGTGAAGCGCTCGTCGGGGACGTACGTACGGAAGGTGGTGTGGCGGGCCGAGCGGCGGCCGTGGCCGTCAAGGGCGACGGCGTCGATCTTGTACGTGGCGGCGAGCGCGAGCGGTCTCTCGCCGAGGGGCCGCCAGGTCATGCCGTCCTCGTCGATGCGGCCCGGCACGTCGGAGCGCTGCGCGTCCTGCGTCCGGACGACCTTCACCGACTCCAGGCGGCCGGTGGGGACGGTGACCTCGATGCGTTCGTCCGGCTTGATCCCCTTGCTGTCGTCACCGGGCGACACCCGGATCGCGTCCGCGGGCGAGCGCGGTTTCCCCATGATCGTGTCGATCTTCCCTGCGGAGCAGCCGGACGCCCCTGCCAGCAGGCCCGCCCATGTCACCACCGCGGCCAGCACGGCCCCTGCGCGCCGTGCGCGCCTCGCAACCTGTCTCACGTGGGACCCAACGACGTTCCCCCTGCCCGGGAAACGTGAGTGCGACGCGCACGGTGGGCAGAACATGGGGGAGGACGACGTAGGGGGGAGCCGCGGCCGGGACGCCGCACGCCCTTCTTCGCGCGTCGGCCGACGGAGCCGCGGGAGGCGAGCAGGTGTCGAGCGCACCCGATCAAGGGGCAGTGCACGAGGCGCGGGCGATGGGGCACGGCACGACCGAGCGGCCCGCCCCGACGGTGAACGGGAGCAGGAGCAGGCGGGCCGCGCCGCGCGCCGCGCCGACGCGTCCGGTGTGGCCGGGTGCGCCGACGCCGCTGGGCGCCCGGTTCCGGGTGGGGCCCGACGGGGTGGCGGGCACCAACTTCGCGCTGTGGGCGGGCGGGGCGGAGGCGGTCGAGCTGTGCCTGTTCGACACGGAGGGGGGCAGGTCCATCGAGACGCGCTGCCGGCTGACGGAGCTGACGCACGAGATCTGGCACGGCTTCGTGCCGGGCGTACGCCCCGGGCAGCGGTACGGCTACCGCGTACACGGCCGCTGGGACCCCTGGACCGGCGCCCGCTGGAACCCGGCGAAGCTGCTCCTCGATCCGTACGCGCGCGCGGTGGATGGCGGCCCGGGCAACGACTACGGCCGGCTGCCCGCCGAGGTGTACGGGCACGTGCGCGACTGGCCCCAGCAGCACGTGGCGGACACGGTCCGCGACGAGCGGGACTCGGCGCCGTACGTACCCAAGGGCGTGGTCGTGCACGACGACGCGCCGGACGACGAGTGGACGGACGACCGGCGGCCCAAGACGCCGTGGGCGGACTCGGTCATCTACGAACTGCACGTGCGCGGCTTCACCAAGCTGCACCCGGACGTGCCGCGGGAGCTGCGCGGCACGTACGCGGGGCTGGCGCATCCGGCCGCGCTCGACCATCTCGTACGCCTCGGGGTGACGGCGGTCGAGCTGCTTCCGGTGCACCAGTTCGCGCACGAGGACCACCTGCTGCGCCGGAACCTGCGCAACTACTGGGGCTACAACTCCATCGGCTACTTCGCCCCGCACGCGGCGTACGCGGCGACCGGCACCAGGGGCGAGCAGGTCGGCGAGTTCCGGCGGATGGTGCGGGCGCTGCACGAGGCCGGCATCGAGGTCATCCTCGACGTGGTCTACAACCACACGGCGGAGGCCGGTGAGCTGGGCCCGATGCTGTCGCTCAAGGGCATCGACAACCGCGGCTACTACCGGCTGCAGCCGGACGCCCGCCGGTACGCGGACTACACGGGCTGCGGCAACACCTTGCAGGTCGTCCAGCCGCATGTCCTGCGGCTCATCACGGACTCCCTGCGGTACTGGGTGACGGAGATGGGCGTGGACGGGTTCCGCTTCGATCTCGCGGCGGCGCTCGCGCGCTCCTTCCACGACGTCGACATGCTCTCGCCGTTCCTCGCGGTGATCGCGCAGGATCCGGTCCTGCGGCGCGTGAAGCTGATCGCCGAGCCGTGGGACGTGGGCTCGGGCGGCTACCAGGTGGGGGCGTTCCCGCCGCTGTGGACGGAGTGGAACGACCGCTACCGGGGCGCGGTGCGGGACTTCTGGCGGGGCGCGCTGCCCGATGTGCGGGATCTGGGCTACCGGCTCTCGGGGTCGAGCGACCTGTACGCGTGGGGCGGGCGCAGGCCGTACGCGTCGGTGAACTTCGTGACGGCGCACGACGGTTTCACGCTGCGGGACCTCGTCAGCTACGAGCGCAAGCACAACGAGGCCAACGGCGAGGGCAACAGGGACGGCTCGGACGACAACCGGTCCTGGAACTGCGGCGCCGAGGGCGAGACGGACGACGAGGGCATCACGGCGCTGCGGCGCAGGCAGCTGCGCAACCTCATGACGACGCTGCTGCTCTCCACCGGCGTGCCGATGCTGGTGGCGGGCGACGAGATGGGCCGGACGCAGCGCGGCTCCAACAACGCGTACTGCCAGGACAACGAGATCAGCTGGGTCGACTGGGGGCTCAGGGAGGAGCCGGGGTGGCGCGAGCTGTGCGCGCTCACCGCCCGCCTCATCGAGCTGAGGCGCCGTCACCCGGTGCTCCGCAGGCGGGCGTTCTTCTCCGGACGCGCCCATTCGGCGGACGGCCTGCGGGACCTCGCGTGGTTCACGGCGGCGGGCAGGGAGATGACGGAGGCCGACTGGTACGCGCCGACGGCGACGCTCGGCATGTATCTGTCGGGGCGCGACATACCGGGCCGCGACGCCCGGGGCGTCCCAGTCGTCGACGACAGTTTCCTCGCGGTCCTGCACGCGGCGCAGGAGCCGTCGGCGTTCGTGCTGCCGGGGCCGCCGTGGGCCGACGCGTACGAGGTCGTCGTGGACACGTCCGCCGAGAAGCAGGACGCGGCGCCCGGGGCCGTGCACCGGGCGGGGGACACGATGACGGTGGCGGGGAGGTCGGTGGTGCTGTTGCGGGTGACCGGTGGCTGAAGAAGGTGCCCTTTGGTCCGGACCAAAGTCTTGCCCCGGCCCGGGGAGGACCCCAAGCTCGCCTTATGGACCTGGAGTTGCGGCACCTTCGGACGATCCGGGCGATCGCCGACGCGGGCAGCCTGACCAAGGCCGCCACCGCGCTCGGGCTCGCGCAGCCCGCGCTGAGCGCGCAGCTGAAGCGGATCGAGCGCGCCCTCGGCGGTGAGCTGTTCGAGCGCGGCAGGCACGGGGTGCGGGCCACCGCGCTCGGCGAGTTCGTGCTGGCCCGGGCCAGGGTCGTACTGCCCGCGGTCAGCGGGCTGCGGGAGGAGGCGCAGCGGTTCGCGCAGACCTGGGAGGGCGGCGCGGGGTTCCGGCTCGGCGGCACCCACGGGCCGCTGCTCGGCGCCCTGGTGGACCGGCTCGCCGCCGCGTATCCGGGGGCGCCGGTGACGACCCACACCTCGTGGTCCGAGCGGGAGATCGCGTCCCGTACGGCGGCGGGCCGTCTCGACTTCGCGCTGGTGGGCACGTGCGGGGCGAGCGCGCCGCCCAAGGACGAGCTCCTCGTCTGGCGCGAAGTGGCCCGCGATCCGGTCTTCGTCATGCTGGCGACCGGCCACCCGCTGGCCGACCGCCCGGAGATCGATCTCGCGCTGCTCGCGGACGAGGCGTGGACGGACGTGCCGGGCGACGGCTGTTTCGCGGACTGCTTCTCCGCGGCGTGCGCGCGTGCGGGGTTCACGCCGACGCGCGTGTACGAGACGGATGTCGCGTCGTGCGTCCATCTGGTGCAGGTGGGGCGGGCGGTGGGGCTCTGCCGCGCGACGTTCCCGCCGACGCCGGGTCTGGTCACCAGACCGTTGGCGGGGGCGCCGCTGTACTGGCGGCATCTGCTCGGCTGGCACCCCGCGGCGCCGGCCCACGACACGGCGGCCGCCGTCTTCGCGCAGACGCGGGCCGCGCACGCCGAGGCCGCGGCGCGCAGCGAGAGCTACACGGCGTGGCTCTCCGCGCCGTCGCCCCCGTCGATGTGACCGTCACCCCGGCGCACGGCCGCACCCGTGTTCCATAACGCCGGTGCCGGGGGTCGGCTGACAGCTACTTGCGGGCAGTTGAGGCTTCTACGGTGTGGGCGATCCCCGCTTCCCCGGCAACTCCTTCTCCCTGGTAGATCGAGGAGACCCCGCATGCTCCCCACCCCTCCCCGACGTGTCGCGGCGGCGTGTGCCGCGGCGGTCGCGACCGGCGCGCTGGTCCTCGCCGGCCTGCCCGCGACCGCCTCCGCGCAGAGTGACCCCGCCCCCTCCCGGCCCCTCTCCCCCGCCCGGAGCGCCGCCGTCGGCCAGACCTCCCCCGAAGTGCTGCGGGCCATGCGGCGCGACCTCGGCCTCACCGCGGCACAGGCCAGGGCCCGGCTGGTCAACGAGGCCGAGGCCGGCGCCGTCGCGGGGGCGCTGCGCAACGCCCTCGGCCGCGACTTCGCGGGCGCCTGGGTGCACGGCGCCACCTCCGCGCGGCTCACGGTGGCGACCACGGACGCCGCCGACGTCCCGGTGATCGAGGCACGGGGCGCGCGGGCCGCGGTGGTCGCGCACTCGGCCGCCCAACTGGACGCCGCCAAAGCCAGGCTGGACCGGGTGGCGACGAAGAGGGCGACGCTCGACGCGCCGGTCCGGTACGTCGACGTACGCTCCAACGCGGTCGTGGTGCGGGCCGTGCGCGCCTCGGCGGCGGCGTCCCTCGTCGCCGCGGCGGGCCTCGACGCCTCTCTCGTACGCGTCGAGAGGACCGCGGAGCGGCCGCGGCCGCTGTACGACCTGGTGGGCGGCGACGCGTACTACATGGGCGGCGGTCGCTGCTCGATCGGCTTCCCGGTCACCAAGGGCACGCAGCAGGGCTTCGCCACGGCGGGCCACTGCGGGCGCGCGGGCACCGCGACCAGCGGCTACAACCAGGTGGCCCAGGGCACGTTCCAGGCGTCGATCTTCCCCGGCCTGGACATGGCCTGGGTCGCCGCCAACTCCCAATGGACCGCCACCCCGTACGTGGAGGGCCCGGGCGGGCAGCAGGTCGGCGTCGGGGGCTCCACACAGTCCCCGGTGGGTGCGTCGATCTGCCGCTCGGGCTCCACTACGGGGTGGCACTGCGGCACGATCCAGCAGCACAACACCAGCGTCACCTACCCCGAGGGCACGATCAACGGCGTGACGCGGACGACGGTCTGCGCCGAGCCGGGCGACTCGGGCGGCTCCTTCATATCCGGGAGCCAGGCGCAGGGCGTCACGTCCGGAGGCTCCGGCGACTGCTCCGGCGGCGGCACGACGTTCTACCAGCCCATCAATCCGCTGCTCCAGCAGTTCGGCCTGACGCTGAGGACGACGGGCGGGGGCGACCCCGGGCCGGGCGACCCCGAGCCGGGCGGCACGTGGGCCGCGGGCAAGGTGTACGCGGCGGGTGACACGGTCACCTACGGCGGGTCCAGCTATCGCTGCCTTCAGGGGCACCAGGCGCAGACCGGCTGGGAGCCGCCGAATGTTCCCGCGTTGTGGGAGCGGGCGTAGGGCGTCAGCCGAGGATTCCGCGGCTGTACGCCGTCGCCACCGCCGCCGCCCGGTCCTTGGCGTCCAGCTTGCCGTAGATGTGGGTGAGGTGCGTCTTGACGGTGGCCTCGCTGATGAAGAGTTCGGCGGCGATGGCGCGGTTCGACGTGCCCTTGGCGACGAGTGCGAGCACCTCCTTCTCGCGGGTGCTCAGCGGTTCGTTGCCGGGGGCGCGTACGCGTGAGACGAGCCGGGACGCGACGGCGGGCGAGAGGACCGTGCGGCCCTGGGCGGCGGCGCGGACGGCGGTGAACAGCTCGTCGCGCGGGGCGTCCTTGAGGAGGTAGCCCGTGGCGCCCGCCTCGATCGCGGGCAGCGTGTCGGAGTCCGTGTCGTACGTGGTGAGAACGAGGACCCGGGCGCGGGAGCCGCGCCGGTTGAGCTCGGCGATCGCGTCGACGCCGTTGCCGCCCGGCATGCGGAGGTCCATCAGGACGACGTCCGGGTCGAGTTCGGCGGTCAGGGCGACGGCCTCCACGCCGTTCGACGCCTCGCCGAGCACCTCGAAACCGGGGGCCGACAGGAACATGCCGCGCAGCCCGTCGCGGACGACGGGGTGGTCGTCGACGAGGAGGAGAGTGATCACTTCAGTGGTCATGACGCACCAACGGTACGCGAGCCGACACCGCGGTGCCGCCGCCCGGCTCGGACTCCACGGTGAGCGATCCCGCGATGCGTTCCGCCCGTGCCCGCATGCCGTCGAGGCCGAACCCGCCCGAGCCGGTGCGCGCGGCCGTGGCGAGCGGGTCGAAGCCCCGGCCGTCGTCGCGCACGTCCAGGCTGACCTCGTCGCCCATGAAGGACAGGGTGACGCCGAGGCGGGCCGCGTCGGCGTGCCGTGCGGCGTTGGACAGGGCCTCCTGGACGATGCGCAGGAGGGTCGCCTCGATCTCGTCGTGGAGGTGCTCGGCGGTGCCGGTGACGGTGAAGTCGGCGCGTACGCCGGTGCGCTCCGCCCACTCGGCGACGGTCTTCTTGAGCGCCTCGGGGAGCCGGTCGTGCTCGAGCGGCGCGGGCGAGAGGTTGTGCACGGAGCGGCGGGCCTCGCCGAGGCTGTGCCGGGCGAGGTCGGCGGCGCGGCCCAGGTGTTCGCGGGCCAGGGTCTCGTCGGAGGCGTTCGCGACGACCTGGAGCTGGGCGATGATGCCGGTCAGGCCCTGCGCGATGGTGTCGTGGATCTCGGCGGCGAGCCTGCGCCGCTCGTCGGCGACACCGGCCTCCCGTGCCTGGACGAGTAGCTGGGTGTGAAGGGCGGCGTTCTCGTCCATGGCCTGCTTCAGGGCGCGGTTGGTGGACTCCAGTTCCTTGATGGTGACGGCCTGGACGCGGGCCCGCTCGTCCTCCTGGGCGGCGAGGTGGGCGAAGACGGTGAGCAGGGCGACGTTGACGGCGAGGAGCGCGCCGAACACGCCCCAGGCCGCGCCGTTCGCCGGTGGCAGGCCGCCGGACTGGGAGCCCGCCATGATGACGGCGGTGGCGAAGAGGCCGGGTTTGACGAGGCGGGGCGGCAGCAGCCGTTCGGCGCCGAAGTAGCCGACGACGGCGTAGAACGCGAAGAACGGGTTGATCCAGGTGAGGGCGAAGGCGATCGCCCACCGCACGGCGTAGTAGCAGACGCCCGCGGCGGAGGGGCCGGGCCGCGTGTGGGCGGCCCGGCCCCAGCACAGCTGGAGCACGAACGCCGCGGCGACCAGGGCCCCGGCCGCGTACCAGTCGGCCGGTCCCATCCCGACCACGCCGCCGGTGGCGAGGGCCATCAGGGTGCCGAAGCAGAGCAGGCCGTAGGGGCCCCACCGGTTGAACAGGCCCCAGCGCTGCTCGACCGTCGTCACGGCGTCCGCCGAGGTCGCGTCCATGGACCAAGTGTCGGTCACGGGCCTGCCCACCGCGGCCTCACTCCCACCGGAACCAGCGCGCGGCTCCCGCCGACAGGGCCACGGCCCACAGCGCGAGGACGCCCAGGTGGACCCAGCCGGGCCAGTCGCCGGATGCGGCGTCGCCCAGTGCCTGGGAGGCGGCGCCGAGCGGGGTGACCTCGACGGCGCGGGCGAGCGCGTCGGGCATCGCCTGCACCGGCAGCCAGACGCCCGCGCTGAACATCATCGGGAAGAAGACGGCGGAGCCGATCGCGGTCGCCGCCTTCGTGGTGCGGGCGAGCGCCGCGACCAGGGCGCCGAGGGCGAGTCCGCACGCGACGGCGAGGAGCAGCGCGAGGGCGTACCCGAAGGGCTGGCGCGGCAGCGGCACGTCGAACGCCAGGCGGCCCACGGTCAGGGAGAGCAGTGCCGAGCCGAGCGCGGCGGCGCCGAGGATGCCCATCTGCGCGCCGAGCACGGCGGAGGGGCGCACCGGGGTCGCGGACATGCGGCGCAGGATGCCGCGTTCGCGGTAGCCGGTGAGCAGCGGCGGCATGGCCTGCACCCCGGCCATGATCAGGGAGAGCAGCACCGTGACGGGAACGTACGCGTCGACCAGGCGCAGGCCGTCCAGCGAGGCGTCGGTCTCCCGGAAGGACGGGATGGAGCCGAGGATCACCAGGAGCAGGGTGGGGAACGCCAGGATCCAGAAGACGGCGCCCGGTTCGCGGCGGAAGAGCCGGATCTCGGCCTTGAGGACGGCCCTGGCGGCCTTGTTGCGGGCGGTGTCTGTGTTGCCCGTGTTACCAGAGTTGCCAGTGTTGTCTGGGTTGCGCGGTGCGGCGGTGGCCGTGGTCATGCCGATGCTCCCGTCAGGTCGAGGAAGGCGTCGTCCAACGTGGCGTCGGCGACCCGGAGTTGGTGGGCGGTGATCTGGTGCCTGGCGAGCAGGGTGATCGCGGCGTCGACGCTCTCGTCGGTGCCGTGCAGGGTGTAGCGGCCGTCGCGGTGTTCGACGGAGGTGACGGCGGGCAGCCCCGCGAGCGCGCGCTCGTCCAGCGGCGCGGACGGCGTGAACGACATCACCGTGGAGTTCGCGGAGCGGCTGATCAGGCCCGCCGGGGTGTCCAGGGCGGCGACCCGCCCCTTGTCGATGACGGCGACGCGGTCGCAGAGGCGCTGCGCCTCCTCCATGAAGTGGGTGACCAGGAGGACGGTGACGCCGCGGTCGCGGACGTCCTCGATCAGCTCCCAGGTGTCGCGGCGGGCGCGCGGGTCCAGGCCGGTGGTGAGCTCGTCGAGGACGACGACCTTCGGATCGCCGATGAGCGCGAGCGCGATGAACAGGCGCTGCTTCTGACCGCCCGAGAGCTTGCCGAAGCGGCTGTCGAGCTTGTCGGTCAGGCGCAGGCGTTCGGCGAGGGGCCGCCAGTCGGCCGGGGCGGGGTAGAACGCCGCGTACAGTTCGAGGGCCTCGCGCACGGTCAGCTTCGGCTGGAGCTCGCTCTCCTGGAGCTGGGCGCCGAGGATGCGGGTGAGGCGTTCGTGGTCGGCGACCGGGTCGAGTCCCGCGACGCGGACGGTGCCGGAGTCGGGGACGCGCAGCCCCTCGACGCACTCGACGGTGGTGGTCTTGCCCGCGCCGTTGGGTCCGAGGATGCCGAAGATCTCACCCTCCTCCACGGCGAAGGAGACGCCGTCGACGACGGTACGGTCGCCGTAGGCCTTCTTGAGTCCATGCGCTTCGATGAGGGGCATACGTCGAGGTTCCCCGGCCGGCCCGGGCACGGGCATCGCCCATCACGCTCGAAGACGCATCAGCCGATCGGTTGACGGCGGGGTACGACTCCCCCACCGGTGGCCCCTCCGCCCATGACGTACGACCCGGCCGCGCGCCGCCCTCCGGTGGAAAACTCGGTGGGCTCTGTCAGTGGCGATACGTAGGCTCACTCCTGATGCCGAAATCAGCTGCCCCCGCCGAAGAACGGTCCACCGTACGGACGTTGCTGCGCCTGTGGCCGTACGTACGGCCGATCCGCGCCCGCCTCGTCACAGCGGCGGTCATCGCGGTCGTCGCCTCCTGTACGGGCCTCGTCTTCCCCCTCGTGCTCAAGTGGATGGTCGACGGTCCCGTGGCCGACCGGGATGCGGCCGGGGTGTGGCTGGGGGCTCTCCTGCTGCTTCTGCTCGGTGTCGCGGAGGCGCTGCTCTTCGGGTTGCGGCGGTGGCTGATCGCGCGACCCCTGGCGGGCGTGGAGGCCGCGATGCGGGCCGACCTCTACCGCCATCTGCAGCGGCTCCCGGTGGCCTTCCACGACCGGTGGGCGTCCGGACAGCTGCTCTCGCGCGGTACGACTGATCTGATGCTGCTGCGGATGTTCCTGGCCTTCCCGCTGACGTTCCTGCTGGTCAACGGCGCGACCATCCTGGTCGGCGTGATCATCCTGCTCGGGCAGGACTTCACGCTCGGCCTGGTGCTGCTCGCGCCCGTGGCGCCGATGGTGATCGCGCTCGCGTACTACGAGGGGCGCTACACCGCCGTGGCGCGGCGCGCGCAGGACCAGGTCGGCGATCTGACGACGGTCGTCGAGGAGAGCGTGCTCGGCATCCGCATCATCAAGGGCTTCGGCCGCCACCGCAGCCAGGCGCGGGCCTTCCGCGACCTTTCGCACACGCTGCGCGGCACCGAACTGGCCAAGGCGCGGATCCTCGCCGCGATCTACGCCGTGATCATGACGCTGCCGGAGGCGGCGATCGGGGCGGCGCTGGTGCTCGGCACGGTGCGGGTCGCGGACGGCGACCTGTCGGCGGGCACGCTGGTCGCCTTCCTGTCGACGGCGCTCGCGCTGCGCTGGCCGGTGGAGTCCATCGGCTTCCTGCTCGCGATGAGCCAGGAGTCGGCGACGGCCACGGAGCGGTACTTCGAGGTGATGGACGCGGAGCCGGAGGACGGGGTGGGGGGTACCGATGCCCGTCCCGACACCGATGCTCGCCCCGAGACCGATACCCGTCCCGACACCGTTGCTCGCCCCGAGACCGATACCCGTCCCGACACCGTTGCTCGTCCCGAGACCGATACCCGTCCCGACACCGATGCTCGCCCCGAGACCGATACCCGTCCGGACGCAGATACCCATCCCCATCCCGACACCGATGCCCGTCCCGACACCGAGACCCGTCCCGGCACCGATACCGGTGGGATCCGTTTCGACCGTGTGGTGTTCAGGTATCCGGACGCCGCGCCCGACGCCCCCGCCGTCCTCGACCGCGTCGACCTGCATGTGCGCCACGGCGAGACCATGGCTCTCGTCGGCGCGACAGGCAGCGGCAAGACGACGCTCACCGCTTTGGTGCCCCGCCTGCACGAGGTGACCGACGGCCGCATCACGCTGGACGGCGAGGACATCACGGCGATGGACCGCGAGCACCTGCGTACGCTCGTCGCCGTCGCCTTCGAGGAACCGACCCTGTTCTCCGCGACGGTCGGCGAGAACGTCCTGATGGGCGCGGCGCGGTCCGCGGGCGACGCCGAGCTGCGCCGGGCGCTCGACGTGGCCCAGGCCGACTTCGTCCACGCCCTGCCGCAGGGCACCGAAACCCAGGTCGGCGAGCAGGGCCTGAGCCTGTCCGGCGGCCAGCGCCAGCGCCTCGCCCTGGCCCGCGCGGTGGTCGGCCGCCCCCGCTTCCTGGTCCTGGACGACCCGCTCTCCGCCCTCGATGTGCACACGGAGGCGCTGGTGGAGGCGGCGCTGCGGCGGGTCCTCGCGGACACGACCGCGTTGATCGTCGCCCACCGCCCCTCCACGGTGCTGCTCGCCGATCGTGTCGCCCTGCTCTCCGGGGGCCGTGTCGCCGCCGTCGGCACCCATCAGCAGCTGCTCCGGGAGAACGCGGAGTACGCGTGGCTGATGTCGGGAGCGGACGCCGCCGACGGCCCCGACGCCGGCCCCGACCCCGACGCCGGGGCCGAGCACCCCTCCGACCGCCCTGCCGCCCACCGCCCCGCCGAGGAGCCCGCCCGATGACCTCGTCGACATCCGTACGGGAGAAGCCCGTAGACCCGGAAGAGCCCGAGGAGCACGGGAGGGACGGGGGAAGCGGCGAACGCGGGGAGCCCGCGGGGCACCGCGCCCCCGGGAGTCCCGCGGGCTCGCCCGCGCCGGACGACCCCTTCGACAAGGACGAGCTGCCCGCGCCGCCCGGCGCCACCCGCGCCCTGCTGCGCTCACTGCTCTCGCCGCTGCGCGGCCGCGTCGCGCTCGCCGCCGTACTGCTCCTCGTGCAGCAGGCCGTCGTGCAGGCGGGACCACTGCTCGTGGCGTATGCCATCGACCGCGGCGTGCCCGCCGTGCGCGCCGACCACTACGGTCCACTGATCGCCGTCGGCATCGGCTACCTCTGCTGCGCGGGTGCATCGGGCGCGCTGCAGTACGCGTTCATCGTCGCCTCCGCGCGCGTGAACCAGGACGTGCTGCTCGATCTGCGCGGCCGCATCTTCCGGCACGCGCAGGCGCTCAGCGTCGACTTCCACGAGCGGTACACGTCCGGACGGCTGATCTCCCGCTCGACCACCGACGT
The DNA here is from genome assembly GCF_042881135.1 of Streptomyces sp. NPDC058284. Classification (NCBI taxonomy): domain Bacteria; kingdom Bacillati; phylum Actinomycetota; class Actinomycetes; order Kitasatosporales; family Streptomycetaceae; genus Streptomyces; species Streptomyces sp. NPDC058284. The sequence goes on along the minus strand of NZ_JBHVYE010000005.1, from coordinate 22,591 downwards.
CGAGTCGCTGCGCGAACTCCTCAGCGAAGGCCTGCAAGAACTCATCACGGTCATCCTCTCCTTCGTCTACATCTCGGCGATGCTGCTCTGGCTCGACCTCGGGCTCGGCGCGGTGGCGGTCGCGTCGTTCGTGCCGCTCTACCTCCTCATCCGCCTCTACCAGCGGCGCGCGGGGGCGATGTTCCGCGACCGCTCGACCGCGATCGCCGCCGTCATCGTGAAGTTCGCGGAGACGATGAACGGCATCAGGCCGGTGCGGGCCTTCCGCAGGGAGCAGGCCAACGACGCGGAGTTCGGCGAGCTCAACCGCCGGCACGAGCGGACCAACGGCGCCGCCATGCTGGAGATGGCCCGCTACGTGGTCGGCTCGCGGCTCGTGGCCAACACCGCCGTCGCCGCCATCGTGCTGTGGGGCGCCCAGCGGGTCGCGGACGGCGGGCTCGCGCTCGGCGTGCTGGCCGCCGCCGTGCTGTACCTGCGGCGCCTGTACGACCCGATCGACCGGCTCGGCATGTTCCTCAACTCCTACCAGTCGGCGGCGGCGTCCCTGGAGAAGGTCGCGGGGCTGCTCGCCCAGACGCCGACCGTGCCCGAGCCCGCGGCGTCCGACGTGCGCCCGCTGCCCGTACCGGAATCCGGCCGGCCGGGCCGCGAGGTGCGGTTCGAAGGGGTGCGGTTCGCCTACCGCACGGGCGGCGAGGTGCTGCCCCGCTTCGATCTGACGCTGCCGGCCGGGCAGACCGTCGCCGTGGTCGGCTCCACCGGCGCGGGCAAGTCGACGCTGGCCAAGCTGCTCGCCCGCTTCTACGACCCGACGGAGGGCCGCGTCCTCCTGGACGGCGTCGACCTGCGCGAACTTGCGGGCGCTGAGCTGCGGCGCGGGGTCGTGATGGTGACCCAGGAGGCCTTCCTGTTCTCCGGGACGGTCGCGGAGAACATCGCGATCGGCCGGCCCGACGCCACCCGCGACGAGATCGAGCGCGCCGCACAGGCCATCGGCGCCCACGACTTCATCATGTCGCTCCCCGACGGGTACGACACCGACGTACGCAAGCGGGGCGGCCGGATCTCCGCGGGCCAGCGGCAACTGGTGGCCTTCGCCCGCGCGCTGCTCGCCGATCCGGCGGTACTGATCCTCGACGAGGCGACCAGCTCCCTGGACATCCCGGGCGAACGGGCCGTACAGCGCGCCATGCACACGGTGCTGCGCGGCCGCACGGCCGTGGTCATCGCCCACCGGCTCTCCACGGTGGAGATCGCCGACCGGGTCCTGGTGATGGCACACGGCCGAGTCGTGGAGGACGGCGCCCCCGACGAACTGATCGCCGGTACGGGAGAGTTCGCCGGCCTGCACAGGGCGTGGCGGGAGAGCGTGGTGAGCTGAGGGCGCGGTGACGCTCCGCGGCGTGCCTGGCGCGGTGCAGGGTCCGCAATCTGATGCGCAATGTCGGTGCCCGATGCGCACTGGATGCGCAAATCCGGGGTTCGGTGCGCACTGGATGCGATCCGTAGCCGTTGATGTTGATCCCTCGAATGAGTCCCTACGGCAAGTCTCCTTCGATTGGCTGCGGTTGGCGGACTTTTTGGCGTCGGCCGCCATGGCGGCGGGTCCGGTCGGTGCACGGGAAGGCGCTACTCGGGCAGCTGTGTCTCGGCGACGACGGGCGAGCACGTGGCACGGGAGAGCCGTGTGGAGCCGGCCCGTTTGCTGCTGTCGGACTTCGATCCGGCATTACGCGAGATCTTCGCTCAGCCGTGTCGGCTGGCTGCGACGGCGATCCGATGGGCGTCGCAGAGCGGCGGTTGGCCGGTGACCGTCCCGTCCACGAGGTGAGGTCGGCGCTGATGGCGCTGTCGTGGTCTGGGGGGTGGTGGTGTGCTGTTGCGGGTGCGAGGCCATCTGACGCGGTCGAGGTGTTCGGTGACTTTGGCGGTCGGGAAAGCCGGGTTCTCAGGTCGGTGAAGGCGACTGCCGCCTGCGTGAAACCGGTCCGGTCCCAGGCGCGCAGGGTGTCTTTGCCCCTGGCGGTGGGCAAGAGCACCCATGCCATGGCGGCGGAGTCGGTGAGCACCAGCTGTTGCCACAGTTCGAACTGGAACACCATCTGCAAGTCGGGCTTGACCCATCCGGCATGGGCCGTCAAGGAGTGGACCAGGTCGGGGTGGAGACCAGCGGCAGCTGTGGCGACGACGGCGCCGAGCGCGTGCCACGAGGTGGAAGCGGTCGAGGGCGGCGTGCCGGGCTGTCTAGCGCAGGGCCTCGCGAAGCGCCTGGTTGAAACGCTCGGCCTGGTCCTGCTGCGACATGTGGCCGGCGCCTTTGATGACCGTGAGCCGGGCGTCGGGGATCAGGCTCGCGCACTCACGGGGAATGCCGAGCGGGACCTCGGTGTCCAGTTCGCCGTGCAGGAACGTGGTGGGCACGCGCACCCGGCCCAGGCGGCCGCGCGGATCGTAGTTGGCCTGGTCGACGACGAGTTGGTCGATGAGGAAGGCCGAATCCAGGAGCTGCCGCACCGTCCAGTCGATCATCGCGGTACTGACGCCGGGGCGGTACCACTGCGGGACGAAGTCGGCGAGTGTGCCCGCTCGGTCGGCGCGCAGGTCAGCCAGCAGCTTGTCCATCGCGTTCTGCATCCCCGAGAAATGGTGGATGCCGGCGTCGACGGGAACGATGGCACCGATCTTGTCCGGAGCGGCCAGGGCGGCCTCGATGGTGAACGCCCCCGCGATCGACGACCCGATCAGCACTGGCTTGTCCAGTGCCAGAGCGTCGAGGAACTCCAGGACGTCGTGGGTGACCTCGGCGATGGTGTAGCCGGTGACGGGCCGGTCGGAGCGGCCGCAGCCCCGCCAGTCGACGGTGATCACGCGGTGGTCGGCCATCAGGTCGGCGGCCTGGGCGTCCCACACCCGGCCGCTGGTGCCCCAGCCGTGCAGGAACACCAGGGGGCGGCCGGCGCCGTGGTCCTCGTAGTAGAGCCGGGTGCTGTTGACGGTCGCGTAGGTCATCTTCTCGTCCTTCCTTCAGCGGTCCCGCCTTGCGGGGCCGCTCTCGCCGAGCTGCGCTGACGTAGGCAATTCCAGCGGAGCGGCCGGTGACGACCAAGGAGAGATCCGCTCCTAGACTGATCAAGAAGCGTGATGAATGCGAGGTGTCCGTGGAACTGCGTCAGGTGCGTTACTTCGTGGGCGTGGCCGAGGAACTGCATTTCGGACGCGCCGCCGAGCGGCTGCACATCGTGCAGCCGACCGTCAGCCAGCAGGTCCGCCGGCTGGAGCGCGAGTTCGGGCTGGACCTGTTCGACCGCACCACCCGCACTGTGACCCTGACCGCGGCGGGCCGGGCCTTCCTGCCGCATGCCCGCGCCATCCTGCAGGCCGAGCGCGCGGCGACCGAGACGATGGCCGCTCTGCGCACCGACCAGGAAGCGATCCTGCGCCTCGGCACCAACGTGGGGCTGGGCACCCGCCTGGACGCCTTGTTGACGGCACTGGCCGAACGGGCTCCCCAGCTCATGGTCGAACTGGTCAGCGCGCCCCCGGCGACCCGGCTCCAGCAGGTCCGCGAAGGAGAACTGGACGCCGCCTTCATCCGGGGCGTCGAGCACAGCCCAGACCTGGAGTTCCTCCCCCTGTGGCGCGACGTCCTGGTGGCGGCCCTGCCCGCGCGGCACCCCCTGGCAGCACAACAGAAGGTCGCTCTCGCCGACCTGGCCGACCTGGCCCTGCGCCTCGCACCCCGGGAAGCCAACCCGCACCTGGCCGATATCGTCGTCGGCGCCTGCCGGACAGCCGGTTTCGAACCCATCATGGGCCCCGCCTTCACCACCGACCAGGACACCCTGGCCGCCATCGCCTCCGGCAGGCCGAGCTGGACGGTCTACTACGAGGCCCAAGCCCGGATCCAGCCGGCTCCCCGCGTCACCTTCCGGCCCTTCGCCGAACCCGCCCCGGCCGTCCGGACCTGCCTGGCCGTACGCCCAGGTCCCCCGTCCCACCGGCTGACCGCACTACTGGACGCCTGCAACGAACTGGAGCGGACTGACCACCCGGGGCGCCCGTAGGCAAACGATGCGGGCGAAGGGTCTCAACCCTTGCATGAGATGCGCCACGTCCCCTGGAGGGTGAAGCGGCCGGACGGAGGTGTCACGGACGCACATTCCAACCTTCTCCACATCAACTCACGGTGATCAGAAGGGGCGGACCGGGACTGCTCACCCCATCGCGTCACAGGCATGGACCACCGGCGAAATACAGCCACGCGCCACCGATCACTGGCAGCGCTCCGCTTTCGAACAGTGTGCCGCACGGTGTCGTTGAGGTGGCGTGGCGGGTACGCCCGTGGAGAGGCGACGGGGCCGCCGGCGAGCGGGGCGGGCCCCGGCCGCCCGGCCGGGGCCGTGGGACAACGGGGAAGGGCCGCGGGCGACGCCCAGCAGCTGAGCCGGGCAGGGCACGGACCGGGGAGCCCAGGCCCCACCCGCGCGGGACCTCGCCGGACATCCGGCCCACCCGGCGTCCGGCCCACCGGGCGTTCAGTGCCTACGCGGGCCTCGGCCCAGCACGCCGGAGGGTCCCGCCGAAGGCCCGCTCCCGTCTCCCGCGAGCGCCCCCGCCCCCTCCCTTCAGGCCCCCCGACCGAACTCCGGATACCGAACGTGCCCCACCGGCCAACGGACTGATTCCGGCCAACTACTGATGCGCACCTGACAACTGGGGTCCTCTGGTGCCACTCTTCCCCTCGACCGTCGCACGGCTTTCAACAAGCCGACGGTTTCTTTTCACGCAGTACCCGTTGCGCATCGCCCGGTTCTTTCCGCGCAACGCCAGTACTGCTTGTGCACCGCCCAGTTCTGCGTTCCGCCTTGCTCTGCCCGGAGGGCGACCCAGCCATCCGGTAGTTCTGGCCGCGCACCCACGCGGCCGCGCAGAAGGAGTCCGTGTTGAGAAACACCTCCCACAGACCCACCTCCCACAGCCGTTCGGTCCGCACCCGTGCGACCGCCGTCGGCGCCCTCTCCGCAGTCGCCGCGCTCCTCGCCGTCGCCGTTCAGGCGGGCCCCGCCTCGGCCGACGACCCCGCGGCCAAGGCCGCGCCCGCCGCCCAGAAGCTCGGGAAGGTCGACCCCGGCGCCCTGGCCGTCAAGCTCTCCCCCGCCCAGCGCGCGGAGCTCATACGCGACGCCAACGCCACCAAGGCGGACACCGCCGAGCACCTGAAGCTGGGTGCCAAGGAGAAGCTCGTCGTCCGCGACGTCACCAAGGACCGCGACGGCACGGTCCACACCCGCTACGAGCGCACCTACGCGGGCCTGCCGGTCCTCGGCGGCGACCTGGTGGTCGACACGGCGAAGTCCGGGAAGACCGAGGGCGTCACCAAGGCCTCGAAGGCGCAGCTCAAGGGCGTCGACACCAGCGCCGCCGTCAAGGCGTCGGCCGCCGAGAAGCAGGCGCTCGGCGCCGCGAAGGCCGAGGGCTCGAAGAAGACCGACGCCGACCGGGCGCCCCGCAAGGTCGTGTGGGTGGCCAACGGCAAGCCGGTGCTCGCGTACGAGACCGTGGTCGGCGGCCTCCAGCACGACGGCACGCCGAACCAGCTGCACGTCGTCACGGACGCCACCACCGGCAAGAAGCTGTTCCAGTGGCAGGGCATCGAGAACGGCACCGGCAACACGCAGTACAGCGGCCAGGTCACCGTGGGCAGCGTCCAGTCGGGGTCGAACTACACGCTCACCGACTCCGGGCGCGGCAACCACAAGACGTACAACCTGAACCACGGCACGTCCGGCACCGGCACCCTCTTCTCGGGCCCGGACGACGTCTGGGGCAACGGCTCCCCGTCGAACGCCGAGACCGCGGGCGCGGACGCCGCCTACGGCGCCCAGCTCACCTGGGACTACTACAAGAACGTGCACGGCCGCAGCGGTATCCGCGGTGACGGCGTCGGCGCGTACTCCCGGGTGCACTACGGCAACAACTACGTCAACGCCTTCTGGGACGACAGCTGCTTCTGCATGACGTACGGCGACGGCTCGGGCAACTCCAAGCCGCTCACGTCCATCGACGTGGCCGCGCACGAGATGACGCACGGCGTCACGTCGGCGACCGGCAACATGACCTACAGCGGCGAGTCCGGCGGCCTGAACGAGGGTACGTCTGACATCTTCGCGGCGGCCGTGGAGTTCAACGCCAACAACCCGCAGGACAAGGGCGACTACCTCGTCGGCGAGAAGATCAACATCAACGGTGACGGCACCCCGCTGCGCTACATGGACAAGCCGAGCAAGGACGGCGCGTCCAAGGACTCGTGGTACTCGGGCATCGGCAACGTCGACGTGCACTACTCGTCCGGTGTCGCCAACCACTTCTACTACCTGCTGAGCGAGGGCAGCGGCAAGAAGGAGATCAACGGCGTCCAGTACGACTCGCCGACCTCCGACGGCCTGCCGGTGACCGGCATCGGCCGTGACAAGGCGTCGCTGATCTGGTTCAAGGCGCTCACCACGAAGTTCACCTCGACCACCAACTACGCCTCGGCCCGCACCGGGACGCTCGCGGCGGCCGGTGAGCTGTACGGCACCACCAGCCCGGAGTACAACGCCGTGGCGAACGCCTGGGCCGGCGTGAACGTCGGCGGCCGTCCCGGCGGCGACCCCGGCGGCGGCACGTCCTTCGAGAACACCACGGACGTCAGCATTCCGGACAACGGCCCCGCGGTCACCTCGACGGTCAACGTCACCGGACGCACCGGCAACGCGCCGAGCGCCCTGAAGGTCGGCGTCGACATCGTGCACACGTGGCGCGGTGACCTCCAGGTCGACCTGGTGGCGCCCGACGGGTCGGTCTACCCGCTGAAGCCGACCAGCGCCTCGGACTCCGCGGACAACGTCAAGGAGACCTACACGGTCAACGCCTCGTCCGAGGTGGCCAACGGCGCCTGGAAGCTGCGGGTTCAGGACAAGGCCGCGCAGGACACCGGCTACATCAACAGCTGGAAGGTCACCTTCCCGTAAACCCGCCTGAAGACGCCCGAGGACGCCATCGCGCGCCCGACGGTCCCCCTTCACGCAGCTCCGAGCAGAACGAACGCCGCCGCCCCGGGTCGATCAACTCCCCGGGGCGGCGCGCTCGTTCACGGCGTCACGCCGTTCACACCGTGTTCGCATTACGTATGTTGACCATCGCTCAACGGACGATTTCCGGCCAACATCCAGCCAAGGGCTGACATGTACCTGGCTCGAATGACACTCTTCCCTCGCACCACACAAGCACCATCCGCACCGCATCTTTCATGCCCGGGCAGTCCCCCATGCCTCCCGGGCCCCCCACAGAAGGAGCCTGCGTGACCCCCCACATATCCGTTAAGCGTTCGACCCTGGCCATAGCCACCGCCGTCGCGGCCGGCGCGCTGCTCACCGCCGGTCTGGCCACCGGTGCCTCGGCCGAGCCGGCCGCGCCCTCCGGCGCGCCCGCCGCCCTCTCCATCTCCGCCAAGGCGGGCCTCCTCAAGGACGCCGACGCGGGCAAGGCCGCCACCGCCGAGAAGATCGGCCTGGGCGCCAAGGAGAAGCTGGTCGTCCGCGACGTGGTCAAGGACCGCGACGGTACGGTCCACACCCGCTACGAGCGCACCTACGACGGTCTGCCCGTCCTCGGCGGCGACCTCGTCGTGCACACCGCGAAGAGCGGCAAGGTGAAGAGCGTCACGAAGGCCACCAAGGCGAGCGTGCGGGTCGCGTCCACCGACGCGAAGCTCGGCAAGGCATCGGTCGCCAAGTCCGCCGAGTCGGCAGCCGCCAAGGCCAGGACCGCCAAGGCCGACGCGCAGTCGCCCCGCAAGGTGATCTGGGCCGCCACCGGCAAGCCGGTCCTCGCCTACGAGACCGTCGTCACCGGCACGCAGAAGGACGGCACGCCCAGCAGACTCCACGTCGTCACGGACGCCGCGACGGGCAAGAAGCTCTTCCAGCACCAGGCCATCGAGAACGGCACCGGCAACAGCCAGTACAGCGGCAAGGTCGAGGTCGGCTCCAAGAAGGGCACGGGCGGCTTCGAGCTGACCGACGACACCCGCGGCGGCCACTCCACGGTCAACCTGTCGAACGGCGAGGGCGAGGGCAAGCTCTTCACGGACGACGACGACACGTGGGGCACCGGCAAGGCCGACGACCCGCAGACCGCCGCCGTCGACGCCGCGTACGGCGCCCAGGTCACCTGGGACTACTACAAGAACGTGCACGGCCGCGAGGGCATCAAGGGCGACGGCAAGGGCGCGACCTCCCGCGTCCACTACGGCAACAACTACGTCAACGCCTTCTGGGACGACAGCTGCTTCTGCATGACGTACGGCGACGGCGAGGGCAACAAGGCCCCCCTCACCTCGATCGACGTCGCCGCCCACGAGATGTCGCACGGCGTCACCTCGGCGACCGGCAACATGGAGTACAGCGGCGAGTCCGGCGGCCTCAACGAGGCCACCTCGGACATCTTCGGCTCCTCCGTCGAGTTCAACGCCAAGAGCCCCGAGGACATCGGCGACTACCTCATCGGCGAAGAGATCGACATCAACGGCGACGGCACCCCGCTGCGCTACATGGACAAGCCGAGCAAGGACGGCAGCTCCCTGGACAGCTGGAGCGCCGACGCAGGCAACGTCGACGTCCACTACTCCTCGGGCATCGCCAACCACTTCTTCTACCTGCTCTCCGAGGGCAGCGGCGCGAAGGAGATCAACGGCGTCAAGTACGACTCCCCGACCGCCGACGGCTCCAAGGTCGAGGGCATCGGCCGCGACAAGGCCGAGAAGATCTGGTTCAAGGCCCTGACGGCGTACTTCACGTCGACGACCGACTACAAGGCGGCCCGTGAGGGCACGCTGAAGGCGGCGACGGACCTGTACGGCGCGGACTCGGCCGAGGTCAAGGCCGTGGGCGCGGCCTGGACGGGCGTCGCGGTCAAGTAGGGACGCGCGACCGGCGGCACCCGGGGGTTCCTTCCTCCCCCGGGTGCCGCTTTTCCGTTCACTCCGCCTTGAGCCCGTTCACTCCGCCTTGAGCCCGTTCACTCCGCCTTGAGCTCACGGCTGTTGGCCCGGTTCTTCGCGATGTTGCGGGTCTTCTTGGTGCGGGCCGACTCGGCGACGACCGCGAGCGCCTCCGGCGACCTCGACCACTCGGCGAGGTGGCGCTGCATCCAGTCGGTGACCCCCGCCAGCTCGTCCGGCGTCGGCACGTGGCCGTCCCTCACGGACAAGTAGAGCAGCCAGTCGTGGATGCGGCGGCGGATGAACTCGCGGGAGCCCCCCGCCTCGAACCGGTCGATCTCCGGCAGCAGTTCGTCCGACCACCGCCGGAACTCGGCAGCCCCTGTCGCCTTCTCCGCGATCTCGTCCACGAAGGCGACGACCGCCGTCCTGGCCCCCATGCCGTTGGGGTCGCGCAGAATCGTGGCCACGATCGCGCGGTCCCGGTCCCGGTCCCGGCCGCGGCTCGGCGAGGAAGCGGTCGCCGAGACGACGCGCAGGTACGCGGAGGTCCGGGCATGGTCGTCCGCGACGGCCTCGTCGACGTCCACGTCGACGATGCCGGCCTGCGCCAGCAACTCGGCCACGTCGGAACGCAGGGTCACCGCTGCTCAGTGCCACTCGTCGGGATCAAGAGCAGCTGCCACGAACCCTTCGCCCCTCGTGACGATCAGATCGGGTTGCTCCACTCTGCGAGCGACCTTCTCCTGCATCTCCCGATCGAACTCGACAAACTCGAAAACGAAATGCTCGGCGATAGCAGGCCGGTCCAGGGGGCACCCGTCGAGATCCACTGCGGAATTGGCCCGGTCCGCCGCCAGGCACAGGACCGAAACGAAGTCGGGGAAATGCTCGGCTTCGAGCAGCCGGTCGTCCGTTCCCGTAATGACGCCTGCGATCCCGACCTGGCCACCCGTGACCGCGCCGCACAGATCATCCAGGCAGTCCACCATGGCATCCCAGTTCCGCCCGAAGTACCCGGGAAATTGGAGAGCTTCAGCGAATACCCGATAGACGCTCTGCTCGGTCATCAGGTCGGATGCGGCGAAGCGGTGGACGCGTCCGCCCTTCCCTTCGAGGGCGGTCATCTGCTGACGCACCTCGGCGGACCCCTCGGGGACGAAGATGACCCAAGGCTCCGAGGTGCCCGCGAGGTCGAATCCGGTCATGACTGCATCACCCTGTGAATTCACCGACGTAATAGAAAGTTCCGTAGTGGTCCGGTGTGTAATACGCGGGACCAGGGCCGTCTTTCGGAGTCAGGAGACGTTCGGGTCCCCTGATCTCTTTTCCGCAACCCGGCGCACTGCACCTCGGCAGATCGACCTTGGCGTTGACGTCCCATTCCTTGAACTTGCCGCCAGGCAGCTCGTTCTTCTTGTTGGCCCAGTTCTGGTTGCCATGGTACCCGTCGACTTTCCCGAGCCCGTCGGGCCGCCTGTTGACCTTATCCAGCATATCTTGCGCCTTCTTCGGTGCGGGGCCAGGAAGCAGGCCCAGGCCATCGGGGCTACCGGTGTCGCCGCCGTGCTGATGGCAGAGGGGCGCGAGGCCCAGCGGGTCGGACCAACTGTGGGGGTTGTGGACGTAGGTGACGGGGTTCGGCGCGGGGAGCAGGCCGAGGGGGTCGGGGCTGGTGTAGCGCGCGGTCTCCGGGTCGTAGTGCCGGTGGTGGTTGTAGTGAAGGCCCGTCTCCGGGTCGTGATACTGGCCGGGGAAGCGCAGGGGGGTGTACGCGGTCGCGTCGCGATTCCAGGCCGTGGTCCCCCAGAGTGTGGACCGGGTGTGCCAGGCCGTCTCGCCGTCCGGAGTGAGCAACTGGGTCGGGGTACCGACCAGATCGGTGATGATGGCGAAGAAGCGCTCGTCGATCACTTCTTGAGGCGCGTAGGCGGCCCAGACGCGTTCGGTCTGGCTCAGTGGCGAGAGCCCGTTGTGGTCCCAGGTGAGCGTGGTGTACCGGCCCGTGCCGCCCTGCTCGGTGGTCTGTTCACAGAGCGTGTTGCCGTCCCAGACAAAGATTGTCCGCTCCAGGACGTGCTCCCCGTCGACGCCGAGACGGAGCTTCGCCGTCCGCCGGCCCAAGGGGTCGTAGGTGTAGCGCCAGCGGCTGCCGTCCGGTGTGGTGACCGCGGTGAGGCGGTCCTCGGCATCCCACTCGTAGCGCCACACATCGGGCTTACGGGAGAGCCGGGTCTTACGGCGCACGACCACACGCCCCTGGGCATCGTGCTCGTAGTGCACGCCACCCGCCCGGGTCAGCCGCGTACCCACGTAGGTCCGGGGCCCGGTGGCCTCATGGCCGGGGTGTTTGGCGGGCCACTCCGCGTCGGTCTGGTTGCCCGCCGAGTCGTAGGCATAACGCTCGCTCCAGCCCGCCGCCCGCACCGCCGTGACGCGGCCCTGAGCGTCGAGGTCGAAGCTCCGGCGGCCGGTGCGGGAGTCATCGGTGCCGATGAGGTAGCCGTCGGGCCGGTAGGTGTAGGAGCGCGCCGCGATCGGCTGGTTCCCGGGCGCCGTGCTCTGTTGCGTGACGAGCCTGCCGAGGCTGTCGTAGCCGTGGGTGAAGGTGAGGGCCTGGTCGATGTGGCGCTGGACCTCGCGGTCGGCCGCGTCATGGGTGAAGTCGATGGTGTGGCCGGCTGTGGAGAGGCGGACGGCGCGTCCCGCGGCGTCGTACTCCCAGGTACTGCGGGCGCCGGAGGGCGTGGTGCGCAGGGTGCGGTTGCCCGCGGGGTCGTAGCCGAAGCGCATGGTCCGGCCGTCCACCGTCTCCGTGACGCGGCGGCCGACCGCGTCGAGTTCCACGTGCAGGCTGCTGCCCGGGCCGGTGGCACCGGTCAGGGAACCGGTCGCCGAGTAGGTGTAGGTGGTGACCGTCCCGTCCGCGTCCTTGGCCGTGATCTGCCCCAGCGGGTCCCGCCGGTAGCGGATCCGCTGACCGAGCCCGTTCGTCCGCTCGGAGAGCCGACCCGCCGCGTCGTAGGCGTACCTGGTGGTGCGCCCGTCGAAGTCGGTTTCGGAGAGCAGTTGTCCCGCCGCGTCGTAGGAGTAGTCCCAGGTCAGCCCCTGAGGATTAGTCACCCGGGTGAGGCGGAGGGCGGCGTCGTGCGTGAAGGAATACCGCTCCCCTCCCGGTTCGATACGCGCGCTCTGCCGGTCGAAGTGGGTGTACTCGAAGGTGCTCGCCCGGCCCATGGCGTCGAGGTGACGGACGCAGTTGCCCTCACCGTCGTACTCCCAGCTCTCGTACCCTCCGTCCGGATCGGTGCGTCGGGCCGGCAACCCCTCGACGGTCCAGTCGAGGCGGGTGCGGTGGCCGAGAGGGTCAGTCACCTCGGTCGTCAGGCCGAAGGGGTTGTACGCGTAGTGAGTGGTGTTGCCCAGGCTGTCCGTCACGGAAAGCGGCAGACCCGCGGCATTGTTCGTTTGGGTGGCAGTGCGGCCGGCGGCGTCCCGCGTCTCGGTGAAGCTGCCGTCCGGACCACGGAGGTATGTCGTGGTGGCGCCGGTGGGGTCGGTGATGGCCGTGACGTTTCCGCGCTCGTCGTTGGTGTACCGCCAGGAGGTGCCGTCAGGAAGGGTCAGTTCCGTGGGGAGGTACAGGTCGTCGTAGGCAATGCGCACGACGCTTCCGTCGGGTCGCGTCACCTGGACAGGCTGTCCCAGCTCGTTGTTCACGAAATCCGTGCGGTGACCGAGTTGGTCCGTCGTGGCCGAGACGTGCTGGTGGGAGTCGTACGTGGTGGTGACCGTGGCGCCCAGGGGGTCGGTCTCGGCGACCACCAGGCAGTCGTCGTCGACGACGACGCGGGAGCAGGCGCCCTCGGCCGTGGTGACCTCCGTGACGCGGCAGCCCGGCCAGGCGGGGTCGATTAGGTCGTAGGCGAAGTTGAACGCCTGGTGCCCGGCCATACCCCACTGGGCGACGCACCGGTCCTGGTCGTCGTAGATGTAGTGGTAACGGCTGTTGTTGGTGTCCTCCCACGAGGTGACGCGCAGCTGATCGTCGTAGGTGAACCGCAGTGGCAGGCCGGAGGAGTTGGTGACGGTGGTGAGGTTGCCGTCGGTGTAGCCGTACCGCTTGATCGGAATATCCATGCCGCCCGCGGGGCCGGCCAGGTCGAGGGCGGTGACGCGGTCACCCTCGACGGTCAGTCCGAGGTGGTAGCCGCCGGAGTGGCGCAGGGCGAGCGGCGTGCCGTCGGCGTCGTAGTCGATGTCGACCGTGTGGTGGTTCCGGCCGCTGATCCGGTGCAGGCGCGCCACATGACGGTCGTCGTCGGTGGGCTCGGCAAAGTGGCGGCTGTGACCGGTGATCGGCTCGTGGACGACGTAGCCACCGCCGACGAGGCGGGTCAGGGGCCAGCGCGGCCCGGACTCCGGAAGGACCGGAGTGTCCGGTCCTTCCGGGTGCGGATATGCGAGGAGCATGCCGTCCACTGTCACGAAGACGATGCCGTCCTCGTCGAGCTCCAGGCGCTGGTCGATCGTCGAGGTCCAGGTGGGGCCGAACCAGCCGCCGGACCGGTAGCCCGAGGCGACCCTGCGGGTGAAGAGCAGCGGCAGTGTGCCGGGCAAGGTGACGTCGGTCTCGTCCAGGAACATCTGCCCGGTGGCCGCGTCGACCGGGTCGCCGCAGCCCTTGATCTTGGACTTGACCCGGTTGTACGCGCCCTTCGCCCCGTCCTTGAGCGCCGTGCGCGCGGACTTGAACCCCTTCAGCCCGCCCTTGAGTCCCTTCAGACCCTTGCCGAGTTTGGCGGCGGTGGTGATGCCTTTGCCGCCGGGGATGCAGTCCATGGCGGCGAAGGCGACATCCATGAGGCTGGCCTGGCCTTTTGCGTATTTGCTCAAGGTGTCGGCAAGCACGATAGCGCCCGCGATGATGACGATCGCGGCGAGGATCGGACCGCCGACGATCATCGCGATCACACCCACGACCGCGACGACGACCTTGCACACGGCGACGATGGTGTCCCAGTTGTCGGAGACCCAGTCGCCGATCTCCTCCCACCAGTGCCGGTTCCGGATCCCCGCGTCGGACGCCTCGTCGATCTTCTTCTTCGCCGTCCCCGCGGCCTCCGCACGCATCTTGCGCGCGTCCTCGGCCATCTTCTTCGCCGCGTCCAGTGCGCTCTGCGCGGCGGAGACATCCGACTTCGCGGACTTCTGCGCCTTCTCCGCGGAGGTCGCGTTGCGGGTGGCGGCGCGCACCTTCTCCTCGTCCGGCTTGGGCACGTCCTTGCCCTTGGAGCCGCCCTCGTCCTTGTACTTGTCGGCCTCCTTGCCCGCCCTCTCCACCCAGGAGTCGGCCGAGGAGAGCCGGGACTTGGCCGAGGTGAGGTCGGCCTGCGCCTCTCGTCCCTTGGCCAGCGCCTTGTCGGCCAGGGACTGGGCGCGCTCCAGCTCGGGCCAGTACGCGGCCAGCGCGTCGCCCGCCATCGAGTAGCTCTTCTGGAGCTTCTTCAGCTTGCTCGGGGCGTCCTCGAACTTCTCCGTGAACGCGTCCGCGGTCTTGCCCACCCACTTCAGGATGGCCTCGTCGCCCGCCATCCCCTTGATGTCCCGCAACACCCGCCCGACATCATCGGAGAAATCGTGCAGGTTCTTCGCCAGCGAACGCACCCGGTGCGGATCACCCGGCGTCGGATCCTTCTCCAGATCCAGGACATGCCAGTCGGTCGGCCGGTACGACATCGTTCATTCCCCCGTGCTGATAAAAGTCGCGCGCCCACAGCCATAGCTCCTGGTGGGGCGAGGGCTTCATGGGGGACATGACAATACCCATGCGCGGATTGGTTCCACGGGACCGCCCGGCACCTCTCACCGCATGAGAACCCCCGCCTCCTCCCCCGTCGCCTCGGACGGCACCGCGACAAGCCCCAGCTCCGCGCCACCCGCCAGCAGCCGGTGCGCCGGAAGAATCCGCACCGTGTAGCCGAACGGCCCCGTGCGGTCCAGGGCGAGCGGCCCCTCGTACACCCGCCGCCCCTCCCCGTCCGGCCCGCTCGCCGGTTTCAACGGCACCGGCGCGGCGTCCGCGATGTGGTCCTCCGGATCGACGCGCCCCGCGAGCACCTGCACCTCCACGTCGTCCGGGGTCAGCTCGCCCAGATGGACACGGACCCGCAGCGAGAGGGTCGCGCCCAGTTCCGCCGTGGCGCCGATCGCCGACGCCTCCACGTGGTCGACGGCCACCCGCGGCCAGGCGGCGCGGACCCGGGCCTTCCAGGCGGCCAGTTCCCCGGCGGACGTGGCGTCCAGCGTGCGGTGGGCGCGCGCGGCGGGGACGTACAGCTTCTCGACGTACTCGCGCACCATGCGGCCCGCGAGGACCTTCGGGCCGAGCCGGGTCAGGGTGCGGCGGACCATCTCGATCCAGCGGTCGGGCAGGCCGCCGGGGCCCTGTTCGTAGAAGCGGGGCGCGATGCGGCGCTCCAGGAGGTCGTAGAGCGCGGCGGCCTCCAGGTCGTCGCGGCGGTCCTCGTCGGTGGCGGCGCCGTCCGCGGTCGGGATGGCCCAGCCGAAGTCCGGCTCGAACCATTCGTCCCACCAGCCGTCGAGGACGGAGAGGTTGAGGCAGCCGTTCAGGGCCGCCTTCATGCCGCTCGTGCCGCATGCCTCGAGGGGGCGCAGCGGATTGTTCAGCCACACGTCGCAGCCGGGGTAGAGCTTCTGCGCCATCGCCATGCCGTAGTCCGGCAGGAACACGATGTGCGGGCGCACCCGCGGGTCGTCGGTGAACCTGACCAGCTCCTGGATGAGCCGCTTGCCGCCGTCGTCCGCCGGGTGCGCCTTGCCCGCGACGACGATCTGCACCGGCCGCTCGGGGTGGCGAAGCAGCTCCATGAGGCGGTCGCGGTCGCGCAGCATCAGCGTGAGCCGTTTGTACGAGGGGACGCGGCGGGCGAAGCCGATGGTGAGGACGTCCGGGTCGAGCACCCCGTCGATCCAGCCCAACTCGGCGGTGGCGGCGCCGCGCTGCCGCCACGAGTCGTGCAGGCGCCGCCTGACCTCGTGGACCAGCTGTTCGCGCAGGGTGCGGCGCAGCTCCCAGATGTCGGCGTCCTGGATGTCGGCGACCGCGTCCCAGCGGTCGGAGCCGCCGACGGAGAGCGCGTCCTCGGTGCGCCGCTCGCCGATCTGGCGGGCGCCGAGCCTGAAGACCTCGGGGGCCACCCAGGTCGGGGCGTGCACGCCGTTGGTGACGGAGGCGATCGGCACCTCGTCGGCGTCGAATCCGGGCCAGAGCCCCGCGAACATCTCCCGGCTGACCGCGCCGTGCAGGGTGCTCACGCCGTTGGCGCGGCTGCCGAGCCGCAGGCCCATCACCGCCATGTTGAAGAGGTTGGGCTCGCCGCCCGGGTAGGTCTCCATGCCGAGCCGCAGGACGTCCGCCGCGTCGAGGCGGGGCAGTTCGGCGCCGGGGCCGAAGTGGCGCGCGACCAGCTCGCGGTCGAAGCGGTCGATGCCGGCCGGGACGGGGGTGTGGGTGGTGAAGACGGTGCCGGCCCGGACGGCTTCGAGGGCGGCGTCGAACTCGACTCCTTCCAGGGCGAGTTCGTGGATGCGCTCCAGGCCGAGGAAGCCCGCGTGGCCCTCGTTCGTGTGGAAGACCTCGGGCTCGGGGTGGCCGGTCAGGCGGCAGTACGCCCGGACGGCGCGCACCCCTCCGATGCCGAGCAGCATCTCCTGGAGCAGCCGGTGCTCGCTGCCGCCGCCGTAGAGCCGGTCGGTCACGTCGCGCTCGCCGGGGCCGTTCTCCTCGACGTCGGAGTCGAGCATGAGCAGCGGTACGCGCCCGACCTGGGCCTGCCAGATGTGCGCGCGCAGCGAGCGCCCGCCGGGCAGGGCGAGCGCGACGGTGGTGGGCGTGCCGTCGGGCTCGTGCAGCAGGGCGAGGGGCAGCTCGTTCGGGTCGAGCACCGGGTAGTGCTCCTGCTGCCAGGCGTCCCGGGACAGCGTCTGGCGGAAGTAGCCGTGCCGGTAGAGCAGCCCGACGCCGATGAGCGGGGCGCCGAGGTCGCTCGCGGCCTTCAGGTGGTCGCCCGCGAGGATGCCGAGGCCGCCCGAGTACTGCGGCAGGGCGGCCGTGATGCCGAACTCGGGCGAGAAGTAGGCGACGGCGCGTGGCAGGGGTTCGCTGCGGGCCCGCTCCTGGTACCAGCGCTCCCCGGTGACGTACTCGCGCAGCTCCTCGGCGGCCTCGTCGAGCCGCCGCAGGTACTCCGGGTCCTCGGCGAGCGCGGCGAGCCGGGCGGCGGGCACGCCGCCGAGGAGGCGCACGGGGTCGCAGCCGGAGGCCTCCCAGAGCCGGGGGTCGACGGCCTGGAAGAGGTCACGGGTGCGCGGGTGCCAGGACCAGCGCAGGTTGCGGGCGAGATCGGCCAGCTGGGTGAGGGGCTCGGGCAGGACGGGTCGTACGGTGAATCGACGGATTGCCTTCACGGTCTCCACCTTCGTACGGCGTGTACGTGCGCGTGAGCGTGTCGACGGCTCGCATCGACGGTAGCCGGGTGCCGCCCTCCTCAACCACGGCGCACGGGGAGCACATCAGTCGGAGCGGGCCTCCCGGACCGCCCGCAGCGGGTCGTCGGCGAGGCGCGGCTCGGCGTCCCAGACGCGGACGGCGCGCCGTCCCTGCGTGTAGCGCGGCCACGCTCCGCCGGGGTCGAGATCGCGGACGAAGGCGACGTACGCCCCGTGCATCGCGTCGGCGAGCGGCTGGGGCGGCGTGTCGCCCGCCGCCGCGGTGACGCCGTCGGCGCCGAGCAGGTCGAAGGCGAAGGGCAGATCCAGGCAGTGGAAGGCGAGCCCGTGGGCGGGTCCTGGCACGGGTGAGGGCCAGGCGAACTCGTACAGCCAAACGGGGTATCCGCGGGCGGCGCGTGCCTCGGCCACCGCGAGGTTCGGCCGGCGGAAGACGAGGTCGGTCAGCTCCTGGCCGCCGAACGCGTCGAACTCGTGCCGGGTGAAGCCGAGCAGCAGCGGCACGTCCGCCGCGAGGTCGCCCTCGGTGAGCTCGGTGCGGGCGGAGCGCGGCAGCAGATCGCCGTCGGCGAAGGGGGCGAGCAGCAGGCCGGGCAGCTCCGCGCGGTCGGGTCCCGGCGCGCTCACGGCGTCCTGGAGGGCGAGGAGCTCGGTGTCCGACGCGTCGCGCAGGGCCGCCGCGGTGGCGGGGCGGCCGGTGCGCCGGGTGAAGAGCTCGGAGACCGCGATGCCCGCCCACCGCTCCTGCGGCTCCATCATCGCCCCTGACATGGCGAGGGCGGCGCGGAACAGGCCGCGGGCGGCGGGTGTGGCGAGGAGTGTCTGGACGGCGCCGCCGCCCGCCGACTGGCCGGCGACCGTGACCTTGGCGGGGTCTCCGCCGAACGCCGCGATGTTGTCCCGCACCCACTCCAGGGCGGCGATCCAGTCGCGCACTCCACGGTTGTCGGGGGCATCGGCCAGATGGAGGAAGCCCTCGATGCCGAGCCGGTAGCCGAGCGAGACGAGGACGACGCCGTCACGGCTGAACGCGTCCCCGTCGTACCAGGGGCTCGCCGCGGATCCGGCGACGTATCCGCCGCCGTGGATCCAGACCAGGACGGGGAGCGCCGCTGCCGGGTCCGCGGCGGGCGTGAAGACGTTGAGGTTGAGGGTGCCGGGGCCGGGCACCGACGGCTCGGGGATCGTGGCGCCCGCGCCGAAGCCGCGGCGCTGCGCGGTCGGCCCGTACGCGGTGGCGTCCAGCGGCTCGGTCCACGGCGCGGGCGCCACCGGCGGCGCGAAGCGCAGCCCGCCCACGGGCGGCGCGGCGTACGGGATGCCGAGGAACCGCAGCCCGTGCGCGCGCCGCTCGCCGCGCACGGGGCCGTGGACCGTGGTGACGGCCGGGCTCGGACGGTCGGTCATGGCGTCACTCGACACCACATTCGCGTGGCGGCGCAACGGCCGCGGCTCGGCCGCCGCCGGCAGACGCCTCTGCGTGGTGTGGCGGGCTGGCCGGTGCGGCCCGCGGGAGGAGAGCTTGCTCTCAGGGGCGCGGAGAACTGCGCGAACAACCACCGACAGCCCGCACCCGCAGGCGTGCCGCCAC
>NZ_JBHVYE010000005.1:0-3383 GCF_042881135.1 Streptomyces sp. NPDC058284 | reverse complement strand
GGCCGGTGCGGCCCGCGGGAGGAGAGCTTGCTCTCAGGGGCGCGGAGAACTGCGCGAACAACCACCGACAGCCCGCACCCGCAGGCGTGCCGCCAACGACCCTTCCGGTGCCCCGGCCCGCGGCCGTGCCGCAGCGCACCGGCGGGTATCGGCCCGTCCCGGCCGTGGGTGATCCGCCGGTCCTGCCCCGGGGCCGGGGCGGCACGCGGCCCGGGTGCGGTAGTTCAGTGCGGCCCGGGTGAAGCGTGACATGCGTGACGATGCACTTCAGCCACACCAAACCACCATGTCACGACCTGAAACACCGCTTTCGGGGCGGTCGGCCGCCTCCTAGGTTGAGGGCGTCCGATCAGGAGGCGCCGCCGAGCGGCCCACACCACCGGGCACCGCCGCCGGCGAGCGCGACACCCCTAAGGAGCCTTCATGGCCGAGATCATCTCGAACGGTGTGTACGTGATCAGGAACGCGGCGTACGAGGACCGTGTCGTCGACCTCAGCGGGGGCACCGCCGAACCCAACGTGCCCGTCATCGGCTGGAGGTACCACAAGGGCGACAACCAGCAGTGGGACGTGGTCCACACCAGCGGCAACCTCTACGTGATCAAGAGCAAGATCACCTCGCACGAGGCGCACTTCGCGCTCAGCGACCTCAAGATCTTCCCGCCCCTCATCGCCAACCAGCCCTACCCGGAGCGGTGGTCGATCGAGCCGGTCGGCGAGGGCAAGGTCCGCATCCACTTCCCGTACATGGACGGGGTGGCGACCCTGAGGTCGGAGAAGGAGGGCACCCAGCTGACCCTTGAGCCCTGGCAGGGCGAGAACAGCCAGATGTGGCACTTCGACTCCGTCTGATCCGACGGAACCGCGCGGCCCACCGCCTGCGGGCGGTGGGCCGTCGCCGTGTCCCGGCGTCCCGGCGGATCCGCTCCCGGCCGCCCGCGACGATGGAGTTCCGGCCAGTCTGGACTTGCCCGCCCGCCCGCGGAGAACCGCGCCGGCCGACGCGGGCGACCACGCCGCGGGCACCTTCCCCGGTACGCCGACGGCCTCGCCGCACGGGCAGCGGGGCCCGGCACGCGCAGCCCCGCGGACCGCCCGGAAGCCGCTTTCGCCGAGGTCGGCGGGGCACGGGCCGTGCCGACCCGGCGCCCGGCCCGCGCCTCGGGCGTCGCACGGGCCGCCCCGGACGAACAGCGCCCCAGGCATATGCGTACAGGTCAACACCCCATAAGGCATATGCGATTTGAACCGGTCCCGCCATTCATGGCGGGGCCGGTCTTGCATGCGCCCTTACGCACTAGTAGTTAACAAAGCGCCGGATTGCTCACCCGATAAGGGTGGGAAGGCTTTTCCGGTACGCACGCCGGCACAGTGGCCGGCGCACACCGCGGACCCCCTCCACACCCACGTATCCGTGCACGCGGACAGGAGCGGTCAGACATGCCTTTCGGCTCAACCCAGCCAGGCCCGCCCGTACAGCCCACCATCCCCGTCCTGGACGTCGGCCCCGCCGTGCACCACGGGCGAAAACCGGCGAAGGCGGTGCCAGGAGAGACCTTCCGGGTCACCGCGACCGTCTTTCGCGAGGGGCACGAGGCGGTCGCCGCCAACGTCGTCCTGCGCGACCGGGGCGGGCGGCCCGGCCCGTGGACCCCGATGCGGGAGCTCGCGCCGGGCACCGACCGGTGGGGCGCCGAGGTCACGCCGGACGCCGAGGGCCGCTGGACGTACGCCGTGGAGGCGTGGGGCGACCCCGTCACGACCTGGCGCCACCACGCGCGGATCAAGATACCGGCGGGGCTCGACACCGACCTGGTCCTGGAGGAGGGCGCCCGCCTCCACGAGCGGGCCGCGGCCGGCGCCCCACGGGCCGAGCGGGCCGTGATCCTCGGCGCGGCGCGGGCCCTGCGCGACACGGGCCGCTCCCCCGCCGCCCGGCTCGCCGCCGCCCTCACCCCGGAGGTGGAGTCGGCGCTCGACCGCCACCCGCTGCGCGAACTCGTCACCTCCTCCGAGGAGTTGCCGCTGATCGTGGAGCGGCGCCGGGCCCTCTACAGCTCCTGGTACGAGTTCTTCCCGCGTTCGGAGGGCGCCGTCGTCCGGGAGGGGGAGCCGCCGGCCCCGGGGACGTTCCGTACCGCGGCGGCGCGGCTGCCCGCCATCGCCGGGATGGGCTTCGACATCGTCTACCTGCCGCCGATCCACCCCATCGGCACCACCTTCCGCAAGGGACCCAACAACTCCCTTTCGGTGGGACCGCACGACGTCGGTGTGCCGTGGGCGATCGGCTCGCCCGAGGGCGGGCACGACGCCGTCCATCCGGATCTGGGCACGCTGGAGGACTTCGACGCCTTCGTGGCCGAGGCCGGGCGGCTCGGGCTCGAAGTGGCCCTGGACTTCGCGTTGCAGTGCTCGCCGGACCACCCGTGGGTGGAGAAGCACCCCGAGTGGTTCCGCCGCCGCGCGGACGGGAGCATCGCGTACGCGGAGAACCCGCCGAAGAAGTACCAGGACATCTATCCGCTCGCCTTCGACCAGGACATGCCGGGGCTGATCGCGGAGACCGTGCGGCTGCTGCGGTTCTGGATGGACCACGGGGTCCGCGTGTTCCGCGTCGACAACCCGCACACCAAGCCGGTGGTCTTCTGGGAGCAGGTGCTCGCGGACATCAACGCCACCGACCCGGACGTCATCTTCCTCGCCGAGGCGTTCACCCGCCCCGCGATGATGCGGACCCTCGCCGCCATCGGCTTCCAGCAGTCGTACACGTACTTCACCTGGCGCAACACGAAGGACGAACTCACCGAGTACCTGACGGAGTTGTCCCGCGAGACCGCCCATTTCCTGCGGCCCAACTTCTTCGTGAACACCCCCGACATCCTGCACGCCTATCTGCAGGACGGCGGGCGCCCCGCCTTCGAGGTGCGCGCCGTGCTCGCCGCCACGCTCTCGCCCGCCTGGGGTGTCTACAGCGGATTCGAGCTGTGCGAGAACACCGCCGTGCGGCCGGGAAGCGAGGAGTATCTGAACTCGGAGAAGTACCAACTGCGCCCGCGCGACTGGGAGTCGGCGGCGCGCAGCGGCGACACGATCGCCCCGCTCATCACCGCCCTGAACGGGATCAGACGCGCCAACCCCGCTCTGCAGCAACTGCGTGACCTGCACTTCCATCCCACCGACAAGGAATCGGTGATCGCCTATTCAAAATCAGCCGGCTCCGCACACGACTCGAACACGGTTCTGGTGGTCGCCAACCTCGACCCTCACCACACCCAGGAGGCGACGGTCTCGTTGGACATGCCGCTGCTCGGCCTCGACTGGCACGAGAGCGTGCCGGTGCGCGACGAGCTCACCGGCGACACCTACCACTGGGGCAGGACCAA
>NZ_JBHVYE010000004.1:361846-372460 GCF_042881135.1 Streptomyces sp. NPDC058284 | reverse complement strand
GAAGGGGGCCGGAGCAATTGCTCCGGCCCCCTTCCCACGGGCCAATGGGCTGACTGACACATTTTGTCGTCAGTGATGACCGTGCGCGGTGTCGGAAGCGCCTCCGAAGAGCCGTGCGACCGCACGGAACGGCAGGGTGACCACCGTCGCAATGGCTCCACCGATGGCACGGAAAACGTCTGCAATGGCCTTCAGCATGATGGGCCTCCATAGAGCTCTGGCTCGATAGTGGTCAAATTGCTGTGCGTCGCCGCACAGCCTCGCACCAGTCGGTTGCCCCGTCGGAACCCGACAAAACTGGCCGCAATCCCGCACCCCGGCCCACTCCCTCCGGCATGCCGGAATGTGTGTTCTGGCTCAGGCTGGTTAAACGATGTCGTCACAGATCATGTTCGGACGAGGGAGCAGCGCGCCATGGGAACCGATGTGTTCCATTCGGAAGTGCCCATGACGGTGAACGGCAAGGGCTGCGGGCCCGTCGTGGACCACCGTTCGACCCTGCTGGACGTCCTGCGGGAGCAGCTCGGCCTGACAGGCGCCAAGAAGGGCTGTGATCACGGCCAGTGCGGTGCCTGCACGGTCCTTGTGGACGGGCGCCGCGCCAACAGCTGTCTGCTGCTGGCCGTCGCCTGCGAAGGGTGCGACATCACCACCGTCGAAGGGCTGCGGGACGCCGACGGCGAGGCACCGCACCCGCTTCAGCGGGCTTTCGTCGAGCGCGACGCCTTCCAGTGCGGGTACTGCACGCCGGGTCAGCTCTGTTCGGCCGTCGGCGCCATCGCGGAGGCCGAGGCGGGCCGTGCCTCCTACGTGACGGAGCCGGGCACGGCCACCGGCCCACCCGTACCGCTGACCAAGGACGAGATCCGCGAGCGGCTCAGCGGCAACCTGTGCCGCTGCGGCGCCTACCCGCACATCGTCGAAGCCGTCGAGGACGTGACCTCGTGAAGACCTTCAGGTATGTGCGCGCCCACAGCGTCGACGAGGCGACCGCGGCCCACGCCGGCCGCCCCGCCGCCCGCTACCTCGGCGGCGGGACCAACCTCGTCGACCTGATGAAGCTGGGAGTCGAGCGGCCCGAGACGCTGATCGACGTCAGCCGGCTGCCGCTGGACTCCGTGGAGGAGCTCCGCGACGGCTCCGTCCGCGTCGGCGCGGCCGTGCGCAACAGCGACCTGGCCGCCCACCCACTGGTCCGCGACCGCTACCCCGTCCTCGCGCAGGCGCTGCTCTCCGGCGCGTCGGGCCAGCTGCGCAACATGGCCACGACGGGCGGCAACCTGCTCCAGCGCACCCGCTGCCCCTACTTCCAGGACCTCGGCAAGCCGTGCAACAAGCGTGAGCCCGGCAGCGGCTGCGGCGCGCGCGAAGGCGTCGACCGCGACCACGCCGTCCTCGGCCACTCGCCGCACTGTGTGGCCACTCACCCCTCCGACATGGCCGTCGCACTCGCCGCACTCGACGCCCAGGTCGAACTGCGGGGCCCCCGGGGCTCCCGCACGCTGCCCGCCGCCGAGTTCCATCGGCTGCCCGGCGACCGGCCGGAGAAGGACACCGAGATCGCGCACGGCGAGCTCATCACCGGGGTGACGCTGCCGCCCTCGACCGCGAACCTGCCCTCGGCGTACCGCAAGGCGCGCGACCGGGCGTCGTACGCCTTCGCGCTCGCGTCCGTGGCAGTGGTGCTCGACGTCGAGGACTCCGTCGTACGCCAGGTACGGATCGCGTTCGGCGGCCTGGCCCACCGGCCGTGGCGCGCCCTGCGGGCCGAGGAGGCACTGACGGGTGCCGCGCCGACGGACGAGGCGTTCCTGCGCGCCGTCGACACCGAACTCTCCGCCGCCGAGCCGCTGCGGGAGAACGCCTTCAAGGTGCGTCTTGCCCGCAATCTCGCGTGCGACGTGTTGCGGCGCCTCGCCGACTCGCCCCGCTCCCCCGGCACGTCCGCGTCCTGACCCCGCCCCCGCCCGTATCCGCTTCTCAGGGAGAACCTCATGCCGGACACCGTCAGTGCTCTCGGGGCGCCCGCCGAACGCAGGGAGGGCCCCGACAAGGTGACCGGGACCGCCCGCTACGCCGCCGAGCACTCACCCGAGGGCTGCGCCTACGCCTGGCCGGTGCCCGCCACGGTGGCACGCGGTGAGGTCACGGCCGTCGACGACGAGGAAGCCCTCGCGCTGCCCGGCGTCGTCGCAGTCCTCAGCCATCTGAACGCACCGAAGCTGGCCGAGCCGGACGACGCGACCCTCGCCGTGCTGCAGAACGCCCGGGTGCCGCACCGCGGCTGGTACGTCGCACTCGTCGTCGCCGACACCCTGGAGGCGGCCCGCGAAGGCGCCGATGCCGTGCGGGTCACCTACGCGGAGGAGTCCCACGACGTCACCCTGCGCGCCGACCACCCCGACGCCTACGTACCGGAGGACTCCGATGGTACGTCGGGAGAGCACACCCGCGGCGACGCCGAGAAGACGTTCGACGCCTCGCCCGTACGCGTCGACGTGAACTACACGGTGCCGCCCCTGCACAACCACCCCATGGAGCCGCACGCCGCGACGGCGCGCTGGCAGGACGGGCACCTGACCGTGCACGACTCCAGCCAGGGCGCCACCACGGTCCGCGGCGTCCTGGCCAGTCTGTTCGAGCTGCCCGAGGACCGCATCACGGTCGTCTCCGAGCACGTCGGCGGCGGCTTCGGCTCCAAGGGCACGCCACGGCCGCACGTGGTGCTCGCCGCCATGGCCGCCCGGGTGACCGAGAGGCCGGTCAAACTCTCCCTGCCCCGGCGGCAGTTGGCGACGGTCGTGGGGCACCGTTCCCCGACGCTGCACCGGTTGCGGCTGGCCGCCGAGCCGGACGGCACGCTGACCTCCGTGATCCACGAGGTCACCTCGCACACCTCCCACGTCAAGGAGTTCGTCGAGACGGCCGCCGCCGCGACCCGCGTCATGTACCCCTCGCCGCACGCCCGCACCACCCACCGCGTGGTCCCCCTCGACGTGCCGAGCCCCTCCTGGATGCGCGCCCCGGGCGAGGCTCCCGGCATGTACGCGCTGGAGTCGGCGATGGACGAGCTCGCCGATGCGGCCGGCGTCGACCCCGTCGAACTGCGGCTGCGCAACGACACCGACACCGAACCCGACAGCTCCCGGCCGTTCAGCAGCCGCCATCTCGCCGAATGCCTGCGGGAAGGCGCCCGCCGCTTCGGCTGGTCCGAGCGCGACCCGCGCCCGCGCACCCGCCGGGAAGGGCCCCTCCTGGTGGGCACGGGGGTCGCCGCGGCCACCTACCCGGCCTCCGCCTCGCCTTCCCAGGCCGCCGCCCACGCCTGTCCGGACGGCAGCTTCGTGGTCCGGGTCAACGCCACCGACATCGGCACGGGCGCCCGCACCGTGCTGGCCCAGGTCGCCGCCGACGCGCTCGGCGTCCCGGTGGAGCGGGTGCGCACCGAGGTCGGCAACAGCGACCTGCCGTCGGCACCACTGGCCGGAGGTTCCATGGGCACGGCCTCCTGGGGCTGGGCCGTGCACGAGGCCTGTACGCGGCTGGCCGAGCGGCTCGCCGGACAGCAGGGGCAGCAGCTGCCCCCGGAGGGCGTCAGCGCCACGGCCGACACGACGGGCACCGCCGACGCCGAGAGCGACTACGCCAGCCATGCCTTCGGCGCCCACTTCGCCGAGGTCACGGTCGATACGGTGTCCGGCGAGGTCCGGGTGCGCCGTCTCCTTGGCGTTTACGCCGCGGGGCGCATCCTCAACGCCCTCACGGCCCGTTCGCAGTTCATCGGCGGCATGACGATGGGCCTGGGGATGGCGCTGACCGAGAGCAGCACGATGGACGCCGCCTTCGGCGACTTCGCGGAGTCCGACCTCGCCTCCTACCACGTTCCGGCCCACGCCGACGTGCCCGTGATCGAGGCGCACTGGATCGATGAGGACGACCCGCACCTGAACCCCATGGGGAGCAAGGGCATCGGCGAGATCGGCATCGTCGGGACGGCCGCGGCCATCGGCAACGCGGTGCACCACGCGATCGGCGTACGGCTGCGCGAACTGCCGCTCACCCCGGACCGCGTCCTGACGGCGCTGGAGGACGACGACTGAGCCGACGGCGTAGGCAATCCGTCGGGGCGGCGGGGCAGGCCTGGGTCCGGGCCTTGAGAACGTAGCCGTCAGGAGGCGGAGCGAGCCCTCGCCCGGCTCATCCGCGTCCAGGTCAGAAGCTTCTCCGCCGACCAGGTGTTCACGACCCGCGCAGCCGGAACACCGCACTCCTCGGCCCGCTCGCACCCGATGATCTGCCAGTCCAGCTGGCCGGGCGCGTGGGCGTCCGTATCCACGGAGAACAGCGTTCCGGCCGCCACGGCCTGGCGGAGCAGCCGCCGTGGCGGGTCGAGCCGCTCGGGACGGCTGTTGATCTCCACCGCCGTGCCCGCGTCCGCGCACGCGGCGAACACCGCGTCGGCGTCGAACTGCGACTCCGGCCTGCCGCGGCCGACGACGATCCGTCCGGTGCAGTGCCCGAGGACGTCGGCCCGCGGATCACTGACCGCGGTGACCATGCGGCGCGTCATCGCGGCCGCGTCCATGCGCAGCTTGGAGTGGACGGACACGACCACCACATCGAGCCGGTCGAGCAGCTCCGGCTCCTGGTCGAGGGAGCCGTCGTCGAGGATGTCGCACTCGATGCCGGTGAGCAGCCGGAAGGGCGCCCAGCGCTCATTGAGCGCGGCCACCACCTCCAGCTGCTCGCGCAGCCGGTCCGGTGAGAGACCGCGGGCGATGGTCAGCCGCGGCGAGTGGTCGGTGAGCACCGCCCACTCATGGCCGATCTCCCGCGCCGCCCGGCCCATCTCCTCGATGGGGCTGCCGCCGTCCGACCAGTCGGAGTGCAGGTGGCAGTCGCCGCGCAACAGGGCCCTCAGGTCGGCGCCGCCCCCGGTGATCGGCTCGCGCGCCTCGTCCTCCAGCCGCTCCAGGTACGCCGGCACACCACCGGCCAGCGCCTCGCGGACCACGCCCGCGGTCTTGGGCCCGATCCCCTTGAGCGACTCCAGCGAGCCGTCGGCGGCCCGGCGCTCGGCCTCGCCCTCGGCCAGTTCCCCGACTACGGCGGCGGCGGTCCGGAATGCCTTCACCCGGTAGGTGGGGGCGCGTCCGCGTTCCAGCAGAAAGGCGATGCGTTCCAACGCCTGAACGGGCTCCATCGACACCTCCGGCCTCCGGGACTGCGACGTACGTGCGCTCCGGAGACCGGCACCGGCCGCGCTCCAGAGGCTCTGGCAAACTCCAGCGTGGCGCAGTCGCGGGCGCGCGGCGCGGCGAGGGGCGCCGGTGGGGCTTTGGGGTGGGAACCGGAGCTCAGGCCGCCAGGCCGGGCGTGTCGTCGTAGGCCATTGCCGACAGTTGCGCCGTGGCGGCCTCGATGGCGGCTTCCACATTCCGCGTACCGGTGGATACGCACAGCGTGTACGAGACGTCGTCCAGTCGACGACGGATTTCGGCAGAGTCCTCGGCGGCCTGCCGGGCGCGCAGGGTCGCGTAGGTGTTGAGCAGTCCGTCCAGAATCGCCGGGTTGGGCCTGAGCACGCTGTGCTCCTTCCACGATGTGAAATATCACTGGGTTTCTCTTCTGTACCCGCACTTCTGTGCCATACGCATCCGGAAAATTCCGGCGTCCGGCGGCTCTGCTCGCGGTCCGGCGGCCCGGCATTCGTGGGGGCGTTACTCCCTCTGCGGCCGACCGGAGGCGAACGCTCCGTCGGATGGTGAGGATGAGGCCATGGCGAACACCACCACCCGGGCCGGAACGCGGCGGGCCGACGGCCTCGACGCCGTCACCACGCGCTGGGCCGCACGCGATGTCTCCTCGGCGCACGGCCGTCTGCGCGACGCCTTGATCTCCTGGCGGACGTCTCTGCCTCCGGCTTTCCATATCGAGGCTCCGGCTCCGGCTCCGGCTCCACGCGACGATCACGTGCGGCTCGTGATCGCCCCCGCCGCGCCGGGCACGCCCGACGACGCCCTGCTCCTCCACCTCAGCCCCGCCGAGGTGGAGGAGCTCATCGCGCGGCTCGTGCGATGAACCCCGATCACGGGGTATACGGCTTCCGGAATCGGAAGAATCGAAAGGCGGAACCCCCATGGCCCAGACGCAGGACGTCGTCGAGCTGATCCTTCAGGACCACCGCACGATGGAGGACCTCTTCCGCGACATGCGCAACATGGAGGCCGACCGTGCCGCCGCGCTCAGCGAGTTCGCCGACCTGCTGATCGCGCACGCCCTCGCCGAGGAGGCGGAGGTCTATCCGGCACTGCGCCGGTACAAGAACATCGACGACGAAGAGGTCGAGCACGGCGAGGAAGAGCACGAGGAGGGCAATCAGGCGCTCCTGGAACTGCTCGAGGTCGAAGACGTCGGCTCGGACGAGTGGGACGAGAAGCTGGAGAAGCTCGTCGAGGCCATCAACCACCACACGGACGAGGAAGAGCGCACCATCCTCAACGATGCCCGCGAGAACGTCGCCATGAAACGGCGCGAGGAACTCGGCTCGGCCTTCCTCAAGGAGCGCGAGAAGCAACTGGCCGCCCACCGCGGGAACGTGGACGACATCCGCGCCATTCTCCGGAAGTGAGGGACGGCGGGGGAAGCTGTCTCCCCCGCGCGGGCATACGGATCAGCGGCCGATACGCCGGGGCGTGACCACCCCGGCGTATCGCCGTACTGACGTACCGACATACCCGCACACCCAGGTACCCCCGTACCCGAAAGAGCGAATTCCGGCGGGCGGCACTTCCTCCTCCGGTGCCGCCGCGTCCGCTCGCACAGGGCTTGTCACCCGGATGCCAATCGGCACCACGCGGATGCGCATGCGTGTACGTAGTGAGCCGTCTCATCGTGCACTACGTTGCACACACCCACCTCTGGAAGCCGGCCCCCCGCCCTCCCCTGGCTTCCCCCTGCCCGGAGGAGAACTCCCATGCGCATGCCCGCTCCCCGTCGCACCGTCGCGGTCCTCGCCGCCGTCACCGGGATCGCCGCGCTCGGCCTCGGCGCGGGCCCGGCCGCCGCAGACACCGCGGAACCATTGCGCTACGTCGCCCTGGGGGACAGTTACAGCGCCGGTTCGGGCGTGCTTCCCCTCGACGCCGAGGCACCTCTCCAGTGCGCCCGCACCTCACGGAACTACCCGCACCTCCTGGCGGCCTCGCTGGGCGCGAGACTCACCGACGTGACGTGCGGCGGGGCGCAGACCAAGCACTTCACCACGTCCCAGTACCCGGGCGTGGCCCCACAGTTCGACGCGCTGAAGAGCGACACGCAACTGGTGACGCTCACCATCGGCGGCAACGACAACAACACCTTCATCAGCTCGATCCTGGCCTGCGGCAGCGCGGGCATCCTCTCCGGCGGCAAGGGCAGCCCCTGCAAGGACCACTACGGCGACAGCTTCAAGGACCAGGTCGAGTCGAAGACGTACCCGGCGATCAAGGCGTCGCTGAACGAGATCAGGGCGAGGTCGCCGCGGGCGAAGGTCGCGGTCCTCGGCTATCCGTGGATCACTCCGGCGCGGTCCGTGCCGGGCTGCTTCGCCAAGATGCCGATCGCGGAGGGCGACGTCCCCTACCTCCGTGATCTGGAGGCCACCTTGAACGGCGTGGCGCAGCGCGCCGCCGCGGAGACCGGTGCCACGTTCGTCGACATGGCCGCGGCGTCCGACGCGCACGACGCCTGCCGTCCGGCGGGGCAGCGCTGGATCGAACCGGTGCTCTTCGGCACGAACTTCGTGCCCGTGCACCCCAACGCGGCCGGCGAGGCGGGCATGGCCGAGCAGACGACCGAAGCCCTGTCCTGACCCGCCCTGCGCGCGGCCCGGAATTGAGGGCTGCGATCCTTGTCGGGTGACCGGGATCAAGTGGCGTACCAGCAAGAACCGCTCCGCGCGGACCGATGAGACCCTTTCCGCGCGGACCGGAGGGAGCCTCGCGTGGACTGACGGGAACTCCGCCGCGCGGCCGACGGGCACCGCGGCGGCCCGGGCCCGACGGCCCGTGCGCATCACTCTGGGCGGCGCGGTGCTCCTCGCCCTCCTGGCCGGCTGCTCGACCGGCGGTTCCGGCGCCCCTGAGTTCGAGAGCCCCGCGGCCCGCCCGCACGGGGGCGAGGTCCGCCAGCCACCGGTCGACGCCGCTTTCGACTACCAGCTGGGCGGCCCGTACCCGCCTGGGCCGAAGGTACGGGCCGTCTCGCGCGACCGCACCGCCGAGCCCGTCCCTGGCCGCTACAACATCTGTTATGTCAACGCCTTCCAGGCCCAGCCCGGCAAGGAGGCGACTTCCTGGTGGAAGCACGAGCACCCCACGCTTCTCCTGCGGGACGACGAGGGGGAGACGGTCGTAGACGAGGACTGGGATGAGCCCTTGCTCGACATCTCCACGCCGAAGAAGCGCACGGCCCTCGCCGACATCGTCGGCAAGTGGATCGACGGCTGCGCGAAGGCGGGCTTCGACGCGGTGGAGCCCGACAACCTCGACTCCTACGAGCGCTCCGACGACCTGCTCACCCCCGACGACGCCGCGGCCTTCGCCCGCCTCCTCGCCCGGCGCGCGCACGGCCAGGGCCTGGCCATCGCGCAGAAGAACACCACCGACCTGCTGGACCGGCGCAAGCGGATCGGCTTCGACTTCGCCGTGACGGAGGAGTGCGCCCACTACAAGGAGTGCCCCGACTTCGCGTCCGCGTACGACGGGAAGGTCTTCGACATCGAGTACGTGCGCAAAGACTTCGACGCCGCCTGCCGCACCTGGGGCAGGAAGCTGTCCATCACCCTGCGCGACCGCGACGTCCGGCCCGCGGGCGAGGACGGTCACGTGTACCGCCACTGCTGAGCCGCCCGGTGGGCCCGGGGCGGGGAACGGCTCCCTCAGCGCTCCCCCGCCCCCGCCCCCGCCACCAGCGCCGCCAGCTCCTCCGCCGTGCGCGGGCCCTCGCCCGTGTCGGCCGCCAGGCCGTGCGTGCGCAGGAGTTCGGCGACCGCGATTCCCCACGGCAGGTGCAGGCCGGCCTGGGTGAGCAGGTCACGGCGGCCCAGCATCTCCGCGACCGGTCCTGTCCGCACCCCGGCGGGGGTGAGCAGCGCCGCGTCGTCGGCCCAGCGCAGGGCCAGGTCCACGTCGTGGGTCGCCATGACCACCGTCGTGCCCGCGTCCCGCAGCCGTTGCAGCGTGGCGAGGAGACGCTCCTGGCCGTCGGGGTCGAGTCCGGCGGTCGGCTCGTCAAGGACCAGTACGCGGGGGCGCATCGCGACGGCGCCGGCGATGGCGGTGCGTTTGCGCTGGCCGTAGGAGAGCAGGTGGGTCGGGCGGTCGGCCAGCGCGGTGATGTCGAGCGCCGTGAGCGCCTCGGCGACCCTGGCCCGCACCTCCGCGTCGGACAGGCCGAGATTGAGCGGCCCGAAGGACACGTCCTGCTCGACGGAGGCGGCGAACAGCTGGTCGTCGGGGTCCTGGACGACCAGCTGCACGGTCGTGCGCAGCCGGGTCAGGCCCTTGCGGTCGTACGTCACGGGGACGCCCTCGACCGTCAACCGGCCCGCGGCGGGCCGCAGTCCGCCGCTGAGCAGCCGCATGAGGGTGGTCTTGCCGCTGCCGTTGCGGCCGAGCAGGGCGAGGGCGCGGCCCTCGACGACATCGAAGTCGAGGCCGCTGAGCACGGTGGGCCCGTCCTCGTACGCGTAGGACGCGGCGCGCAGGGCGACCACCGGGTCGCCCGGTCCGCCGCGGGCGCCCGGCTCGCGCAGAACCCTCGGCTCGGTCATGGCAGGAACCTTTCCAGTACGAGGGTGAGGGCCACCAGGCCCACGAGGAGTGCCGCGCCGACGGCCACGAAGGGCCGCGAG
The DNA here is from genome assembly GCF_042881135.1 of Streptomyces sp. NPDC058284. Lineage (NCBI taxonomy): Bacteria > Bacillati > Actinomycetota > Actinomycetes > Kitasatosporales > Streptomycetaceae > Streptomyces > Streptomyces sp. NPDC058284. The sequence goes on along the minus strand of NZ_JBHVYE010000004.1, from coordinate 362,565 downwards.
ATGCGGGCGTCGGGCACGAGGACGCGCAGTGTGCCGTCGTAGCCGCGTCCCGCGAGCCCTGCCTGCAGACGGCTCGCCCGGTCGAAGGCCCGCACGAACGCGGTGGCGCCGAGACCGGCCAGGGAACGCCAGGTGGCGGCGCGAGTGGTGTGACCGAGCCGGGCGGCCTGGGCCTGCCGGATCCGGCTCATGGAGTCGAGGAGCAGGAAGCTCATCCGGTAGGTGACGAGTGCCACGTCCACGACCGGTGCGGGCACGCCCGCCTTCACCAGCCGGGGCAGCAGGTCCGACATCGGTGTGGTGAAGGCGAAGAGGAGCACGCCGAGGGAGGCCGCGGAGGTGCGCAGGAGGAGGCCGCCCGCGCGCGCCGGGCCGCCGTCGGCGAACGTGACGAATCCGTCGGGGCCGCCGAGTTGGACGAGCAGCGTCAGCGCGCCGGTGACACAGAAGCCGAGCGGCACCCGGTAGGCGCGCCACAGTTTGCGAGGGGGCACGCCCGCGGGGCCGAGCAGCAGGACGAGCGCGGTGACCAGGACGAGCGCGGCGCCCGGCCAGGGCGGCAGCGAGATGGCCAGGACGGTGAGGCCGAGCCCGAGCACGGCCTTGTCCACGGGGTGGCGGGGGGGGCCCCCCCAGGGGGGGGGCGCCCCCGGGGGGGGGCGCCCCCCCCGGGCAAACAGCGAGGTCTCGGGTCCGGGCCCCCCCGCGGCGGCCGGCGG
>NZ_JBHVYE010000004.1:151222-361836 GCF_042881135.1 Streptomyces sp. NPDC058284 | reverse complement strand
CCGCCCGCCCCGGGGGTCAGCCTGGGGGCCTGGGGGGTGGCCCCGCCCCCCAGCGCGGCCTGCCCCTGGGGGGGGGGGGGGCGCCCGGGCGTGGGGGGCGCCCCCGCGTCGATGGGCAGCACGCCGGATCAGACCTGCTCGGTCTCGGGACGGGCGCCCTCGGCGTCGGCCTGCGTACCGGCCGCCTGCTCCGTCCGCTCCTGCTGAGTTAGCGCCGGCTCCGCGCCCTGGCGGCGCCCCTTGCGCAGCCCGAAGTAGTACGCGAGCACACCGGCGCCGAGGGCCGCCTGCAGGGCGAACAGCGCCGATTCGATCTCCCCGGACGGGGGTTCGTACAGCGGGGAGAACCACGGCTTGTAGTCCGGCTCGATCTCGGTGATCGCCGTCTCGGCCTGCGAGTCGGCGCCGGTGAACGGTTCTTCCTTGTCGTCGCCGAGCCCGAGGGCCAGGGGCAGCACCGCGAGCGCGGCGACGACGACGACCAGCAGGATGTTGATCTTCGCGTTCCGGCTCATCAGGCGCTGGCCCCCGTCTCCGTAGTGGTCGTGGTCGTCGTCGTCACGGTCTGCTTCCGCTTGCCCTGCAGCAGCACGCCGAGCCGGGTCAGCTCGCCCTTGCTGGACTGCACGAGCAGCCGCATCACCAGGACGGTGAGCAGCCCTTCGCTGACCGCGAGGGGGATCTGGGTGACGGCGAAGATGCCGCCGAACTTCCCCAGCGCGCCGAGGAACCCGCTGCTGGGGTCGGGGAAGGCGAGCGCCAGCTGGACACTGGTGACGCAGTACGTGGACAGGTCGGCGACGAACGCCCCGAAGAACACGGCGACCATGAGCGGCACGTCGTACCGCTTGAGGAGCCGGTAGACCGCGTATCCGGCCCAGGGCCCCACGATCGCCATCGAGAACACGTTGGCGCCCAGGGTGGTGAGGCCGCCGTGGGCGAGCAGCAGGGCCTGGAAGAGCAGGGTGATGGTGCCGAGCACCGTCATGATGGGTGGCCGGAACAGGATCGCTCCGAGCCCGGTTCCCGTCGGGTGCGAGCAACTGCCCGTGACGGACGGGATCTTCAGTGCGGAAAGGACAAAAGTGAAGGCCCCGGAGGCGCCGAGGAGCAGGGTGCTCTCCGGGTGCTCCTTGACCTCACGGGTCAGGGAGCGGACTCCGTGGACGACGAACGGCGCGGACGCTACGCCCCAGGCGATCGCGTGCGCCGGCGGGAGGAAACCCTCGGCTATGTGCATGGCTCGGCAGACCCTCTCCAGCACCTCGTGGATGGACAACGCGCCCTGGCCGGTCTCCTGGCTGACGGGTCGTACCGACCGGACTCCGCCTTCCCGGGTACGTGTGCACCCAGTGGCTGCCGCGAGGGCTGGAGCCGGACTTCCCGATCACAGTGGCGAGGGCCGCACCGGCATCACACCGGATTTCCCGAGCACCAAGGCGTGGTGACATTAGTGCGCAACTGATCTGCTGACAACTCGCGCCATGGTGGTGGGGGTGGCAGACGCGGGCGCGTGTACCACCGCGTGCGCCCCTGTTCAGAGGCTGTACACGGGCATTGCTCAGGGCCGGTCGCCCAGGGGCGGGGGCGGCTTCGGGGCACCGCGCGGAGGCGCGATCTTCGCGTACGCAACGGGTGAACCCGCGGCGGTCCCGGTCGCCGACGGCAAGCCCGCCCCGTGCGTGGGGAGCAGGGCGTCGCGGTGGGCTCCGGGGTCCCAGCCGGTCTCCACGACGCGCTTCTGGAAGACGACCGCGCCGAGCAGGACCGCCGCGCCGAGCAGCAGCATCAGGACGACTCCGCCGGTCCCGCCCGTCTTGGCCGCGTAGCCGGTGAGCGTGCCGAACCAGCCGAAGTCGGCGTCGCCGAAGGTCGTGTTCTCCTCGCCGAAGGCGCCGAGGACCTTCAGGAGGAGGGCGGGCAGGAGGGTGATGAGGACGCCGTTGACGAAGGCGCCGAGGGCCGCGCCGCGACGGCCGCCGGTCGCGTTGCCGTAGACGCCCGCCGCGCCGCCGGTGAAGAAGTGCGGGACGAGGCCGGGCAGGACGAGGGCGAGGCCGAAGGCCGGGTGGAAGACCCAGGCGAGCAGGCCGAGGCTGACAAGACCGCCGGTGAAGCTGGCGATGAAGCCGACCAGGACGGCGTTCTGTGCATAGGGGAAGACGATGGGCGCGTCGAGGGAGGGCACCGCGCCGGGCACCAGTTTGCGGGCGATGCCCTGGAAGGCGGGGACGAGTTCACCGAGGATCGTGCGGACACCGAAGAGGATCACGGCGACGGCGATGCCGAACTGCAGGCCCTGCATGACCGACTGCATGACGTAGTCGCCGACACCGCTCGCGCCCGCGGCCCCGTGCTCGCCGAACGCCTTGAACGCCTCCTCCTTTCCCACCTTCCCGAGGAAGACCAGGGACATGATCACGTAGATCAGCACCATCGACAGGGCGGTCGCCACCATCGAGTCGCGCAGGAAGCGCAGCCCTTCGGGGAGGTTCATCTCCTCGGTGCTGCGACTGCGCCTGCCCACCAACTGCCCTGTCGCGCCCGCCGCGATGTACCCGGCCGTCCCGAAGTGGCCGATCGCGACGCTGTCGTTGCCGGTGACGCGCTTGGTCCAGGGGTGTGCGAAGGCGGGCAGGGCCACCAGCAGGATGCCGAGCAGGACTCCGCCGACGACGACCACGACCCATGACGGCCGGCCCGCGACGGCCAGGACCATCGTCAGCAGGGTCGCCATGAACAGCATGTGATGCCCGGTCAGGAACACGTAGCGCAGGGGGGTGAAGCGGGCGAGGGCCAGGCTGATGGCGAACCCGAGGATCATCAGCCAGGCGACGCGGGCGCCGTACTCCTGCTGCGCGATGCCGACGATCGCCTCGTTGGTGGGGATCACGCCGTGCGCTCCGGTCGCGCCCTGGATCATCTCGCCGAGCGGGGCGAGGGCGCCGACGACGAGCGTGGCGCCCGCCCCGATGAGCAGGAAGCCGAGCGTCGCCTTGATGGCGCCGCCGACGACCTGCCCGGTCGGCTTCCGCAGCGCGATCAGGCCCGCGGCCGTGATGAGGCCGATGAGGTAGGCGGGTTGGCTGAGGATCTCGTTGACGAGAAACTCGGCGATCGACACGAGCCGGTCCATGGTGGTTCTCCTTGCCCGGGGGCCGGGCCGTCAGACGTCGCAGGTGCCCCTCAGGCGTCGTAGATGTCCCTCAGACGACGTAGGTGATCCTCATACGTCGTAGGTGTCCCTGAGCACGCGGTCGGCCTCGGCCGCGCTGGTGAAGTCCTCGACGACCTTCACCGGTACGCCCACGTCACCGAGGGCCCCGGCGATCTCCCGCGAGGTGAGGATGGCGACGGCCTCGTTGGCCTTGCCCTTGGCCGAGATGGTGTCGGTCGCCTCGACGGTGACGTACCGGCTCCACCCCCAGTGGTCCAGGACGCCTTCGAGCGTCTGCTTGAGGAAGAGACTCGTACCGACCCCGTTGCCGCACACCGTCAGGATCTTGTGCGGCTCTCCGCCACGCGCCGCATCCTGCCGCGACCCCGCGTCCTCTTCCTGCCGCGCTCCCGCCTGCGCTCCCCCGCCTACGAGGATGGCGCGCACCGCCTGCGGGGTCGCCGCTTCCCGCAGTGCGCGCGCCGTCCCGGGGTCGGCGAGCATCCTGGCCAGGCCGCCCATCGCGGCGGTGTGTTCGGACGCCTCCTCGGCGGCGAGACCGACGACCAGCCCGACCGGGTCGTTGGCCTCGTGCCCGAACGCCACCGGAGCCGCGAGCCGCACCCAGGACATGCCGGTGCGCAGGACGGCGGGCGAGGGCCGGGCGTGGGCGAAGGCGAGTCCGGGCGCGATGACGATGTAGGGACCGTTGTCCAGGACGTTCTGGATCATCTCCGCGGTGTACGCGTCCGTGGCGGCGCCCGTCGCGACCATCAGGTCACCGGCGCGCCGGACGGCCTCGCGCCAGTCGGCCGCCGGGGCGTCGAGGAGCACGGCTTCCACGGGGAGGATCTCGCTCAGCGCTGCCATGCACATGATTCTCGCCGACGGAGGAGGTCCGGGGCGCACGGGGCGGTGCCGCACCACGTTCACCCGCGCCAACGGTGAGCCGATGCCCTTAGCCCCTGGTCAGGTCAGGTCCGGATGGTCTACGTGGACCGCCAAGACGGGCGGGCCGGTCGGGGCACTCCCTCTGAAGGGATGTCCCGACCAGCCCGCCCGTACTTGACCGGCACGCCCGTCCTCGACGGTGCGGTCCTACCTGCTCACGGGGGCGAGCTCGCGGTCCTTCTCGTCGGCCTCGGGCCACCCCGTGTCGCCGAGGTTCTTGTGCAGCTTCTCGCCCTCCACGTCCACGTTGGGCAGCAGCCTGTCCAGCCAGCGCGGCAGCCACCAGGCGGACTTGCCGAGCAGGGCGAGGACCGCGGGCACGATCGCCATGCGGACGACGAAGGCGTCGAAGAGGACGGCGACGGCGAGACCGAAGCCCATCATCTTGATCATGTCGTCGTTCTCCATGATGAAGCCGGAGAAGACGCTGATCATGATGATCGCGGCCGCGGCCACGACCCGTCCGCCGTGGGTGAAGCCGGTGACGACCGACTCCCCGGAGTTCGCCCCGTGGACGTACGCCTCGCGCATCCGCGTCACGAGGAAGACCTCGTAGTCCATCGCCAGGCCGAAGACCACGCCGATCATGAAGATCGGCATCATGCTCATGATCGGGCCGGGCTGGTCGACGCCCACGATGTCCGCGAGCCAGCCCCACTGGAAGACCGCGACCACGGCGCCGAGCGCAGCGGCCACCGAGAGCAGGAAGCCGAGCGCCGCCTTGAGCGGGACGAGGACCGAGCGGAAGACGAGCATCAGGAGCAGGAAGGCGAGTCCGACGACCAGGCCGAGGTAGGGCAGGAGGGCGTCGTCCAGGGTCTGCGAGAAGTCGATGGTCATCGCGGTCTGGCCGGTGACCAGGATCTCGGAGCCGGTGTCGGATCCGATGCCGTCGGCGGTCGAGCGGATCGACTTGACCAGTTCCTCGGTCTCGTGGTCGCTCGGCCCGGTCTTCGGGACGACGTTCATGATGGCGGTGTCGCCGGCCTTGTTGGCCTGGGCCGGGGTGACGGTCGCGACGCCCTTGATCTTGCCGATGGAGTCGCCGACGGTCTTGGCGGCGGCCGCCACGCCGGAGTCCTTGCTGACGGTGACCATCAGCGGGCCGTTGAAGCCGGCGCCGAAGGACTCGGACAGCATGTCGTACGCCTTGCGCTGCGTGGTGTCCGGCGCCGACGTGCCCTCGTCCGGCAGACCGAGTTCCAGGCTGGCGGCCGGGACGGCCACGGCGCCGAGGCCGATGACGGCGACCATGAGCACGGCGAGCGGGTGGCGCAGCACGAAGCGGGCCCAGCGGGTGCCGAGCTTCGGCTTGGCGTTCGGGTCGGCCAGTTCGCTCGCGGACTTCTTGCGGTCCTTGCGGCGCAGCACCTTGCGGCCGGCGAAGCCGAGCAGCGCGGGGATCATGGTGAGCGCGATGAGGACGGCGATCACGACGGTGCCTGCCGCGGCCAGGCCCATCTTGGTGAGGATGGGGATGTTGACGATCGAGAGGCCCGAGAGGGCGACGACGACGGTCAGTCCGGCGAAGACCACGGCGGAGCCCGCGGTTCCGGTGGCCCGGCCCGCCGCTTCCTCCGGGGTCCGGCCCTCGGTGATCTCCGCTCGGAAGCGGGAGACGATGAAGAGGGCGTAGTCGATGCCGACGGCGAGGCCGATCATCATCGCGAGCGTGGAGGTCGTGGCGGAGAGGTCGAGAGTGCTGCCGAGCGCCGCGATGCCGGAGATGCCGATGCCGACGCCGATGAGCGCGGTGAGGAGCGGCATGCCCGCGGCGACCAGCGAACCGAAGGTCAGGATCAGGACGACCGCGGAGATCGCGATGCCGATGAGTTCGGCGCTGCCGCCCATCTCCTGTTCGGCCATGACGGCGTCGCCGCCGGTCTCCACCGTGAAGCCCGCGTCGCGGGTCTTGTCGGTCGCGTCGGTCAGCGCGTCACGCGCCTTGTCGGTCAGCTCGGTGGCCGCCACCTTGTAGGTGACCGAGGTGTAGGCGGTGGAGCCGTCCTTGCTGACGGTCTGGGCCTTGTAGGGGTCGTCGACGCTCGACACCTGCGGGCCCTTGCCTATCGCCGCGACGAGCTTCTCGACCTCGGCCTTGGGCTTGGCCGAGTCGATCTTCTCCCCTTCGGGGGCGCGGATCACTACGCGGGCGCTCGCTCCTTCGGCGCTGGCGTCGGGGAAGCGCTTCTCCAGCAGGTCGAAGGCCTTCTGCGACTCCGTACCCGGCATCGAGAAGGAGTCCTCGGGCGGGGCGGGGGCGGCCGAGGAGGCGAAGATGGCCCCCGCCAGCGCCACCACCCAGAGCAGCGCCACATAGCGGCGCCGCCGGAAGGCGAGGCGGCCTAGTTTGTACAGGAACGTAGCCACGGCGAAGGGGACTCCCGTCGGGTTCGGCAGCAGGAACGCCCCTCTTCCGCCGTGATCGGCGCACGTCAGGGTGTTCAGCAGGATTCCTCTCCATCCTCACTGCCGATTGCGCGGAACAAGTCCGCCTGCGAGCCGGACTATCGGCCCACGGCCGTTGTAGTGCACCGTGCGCGAAGTCATCCCATGGGAGGAGGGCCGATCTCCTTTTCTAGTTCACAGGGTGCAGTCACGTGTCAATGACTTCTTCATCATTGGCGCGGAATTGCCCATTCCCTTTTTGCCGTCCGGCGCCTTCGGCCATTTACCTGCATCATTCACGCATCGTTATCGGTGCCGGGCGACGGCGTGAACGGCCGATGGCCTGTTCTCGTCGTCCGGTTGACTCGTTCCGGAGTCCTAGGACCGACGGAGGGCGCGGGCGCCGTCCGAGGCCCGAGCCGGGTTCCCCGCCGCCCCGCCACACTGGTCTCCATGGACACCGAACAGATCGACGCGTACCTGCGGCGCATCGGCGCCGACCGGCCCGTCGACCCCACCTCGCGGGCCCTGCACGACCTGCACCTGGCACACCTGCGCGGCGTTCCCTTCGAGAACCTCTCGATCCACCTGGACGAGGACATCGAACTCAGCGACAAGGCACTGGTGTCGAAGGTCGTGGACGCGCGCCGAGGCGGCTTCTGCTACGAACTCAACGGCGCGTTCGCCGCCCTGCTGACGAGCCTCGGTTTCGACGTCGCGCTGCTGCAGGCCCGGGTGTACGACGACGCGGGGCAGCCCGGCATCCCCTACGACCATCTGGCGCTGCGCGTACGCACCGAGGACGGCGGCGACTGGCTGGCGGATGTCGGCTTCGGGGCGCACAGCCAACTGCCGCTGGCCTTCGGCGACCGGGGCGAGCAGGCGGACCCGGACGGTACGTTCCGCGTCACGGAGACTCCCGAGGGCGATCTGGCGGTCTCCCGGGACGGCAAGCCGCAGTACCTCGCCGAGCCGAGGCCGCGCGCCCTGACCGATTTCAAGGTCGGCGCCTGGTACCACCGCACGTCGCCCGACTCCCACTTCACGCAGTCCCTGGTCTGTTCCCGCCTGACCGGCACCGGCCGCATCACCCTCAGCGGCCGCAACCTGACGACCACCGTGGCCGGCGAACGGCAGACCACCGAGCTGACCACGGAGGCCGAGGTGCTCGCGGCGTACGAGCAGCACTTCGGCATCGTGCTCGAACGGGAGCCGCGCGTGCGCGAGCTCCGCTGACGGGCGGATGACGCGATCCGGTCGGCACGGGCCGATGAGTTCCGGGCACCGCGACGGTCCACATAGGCAGAACCACATAGGCAGAGCCACATAGCCGGACATGGAGAACGCGGGCAGGACCGCCCGTACGCGACAGGAGAGCATCATGCCCAGGATCACGCCCAACCTCTGGTTCGACCTGCAGAGCGAGGAGGCCGCCCAGTTCTACGTCTCGGTCTTCCCGAACTCTGAGATCAAGAAGGTCTCCTACTACGGAGAAGGCGCCCCGCGCCCGGCCGGCACCGTCCTGACGGTGGAGTTCGTGCTGGACGGGCAGTCCTACACGGCGATCAACGGCGGCCCTGACTTCACCTTCAACGAGGCCGTCTCCTTCCACATCGACTGCGCCGACCAGGCAGAGGTCGACCACTACTGGACGAAGCTCTCCGAGGGCGGCGAAGAAGGGCCCTGCGGATGGCTGAAGGACAAGTACGGCCTGTCGTGGCAGGTCGTACCGGCCGTGCTCGGCGAGCTCATCACCGATCCGGACCCCGAGCGGTCCCAGCGCGCCATGCAGGCGATGCTCGGCATGAAGAAGCTGGACGTCGCCGCGCTGGAGGCGGCGGCCGACGGCAAGGTGTAGCGGCTCCGGAAGCACGGGCGAGATCCGGCCGGTACACGGCCGGGGCCCGTCCTACATCTTTCGCGCCACCACGAGGCGCCAGTGGGGAGCCCCGTCGGCGCGCCGCCCGAACTCCTCCAGGGGCCGCAGCCGCACGTCGAACCCCGCGTCGACGAGATCCGCCCGCACACCGCCGAGCGGGAACGTCCGGTAGTACATGACGAACCGCGGGCGCCACAGCAGGTTGCGCACGCGCATCACGCCGTCGAAACCGCGCAACGCCCAGTACCAACGAGAGGTGAAGCCCTGCGGTGCGCCGATCGGGAAGGCGAAGAGGCCGCCGGGGCGCAGTGCCCGGTGGACGCCGGCGAACAGGGCGGGCCGCTCGGCGGGCAGGAAGTGGCCGAACGCCCCGAAGCTGACGGCCAGGTCGTAGCCCTCGGTGAAGGGAAGGGCGCGGGCGTCGGCGCGCACCCAGTCGACCGCGGGGCCGCCGGGGCCGGGCTCGGGCACCGCCTGTGCCGCGGCGGCCAGCATCCCCGCGCTGAAGTCCACACCGGTGATCCGTTCGCGGCACAGCGGCAGCAGCGCCCCGACGCCCGCGCCGGTCCCGCAGCAGACGTCGAGGCCCGCGTCGAAGGGTCCCAAGGGGCACAGCACGTCGGCGGTCGCCGCCAGGAACCGGCCAGGCGTACGAAAGGGGGTGTGGTCGAACTTGGGGGCGAGCAGGTCGTACCCGTGCTCGGTGGACGACAGCGCCTGAACGGCGAGCTCACGCAGCGTGGGACCCTGGGAGGAGAACATCGGCTCCAGGGTAGCCAGGGGGACGGCCGCGCGGGTCTCCGCCGGGGCGGCGACGTGGCCGGATAGCGCCAGGAGGTCTACCGGGGGGCGGTACGGGTCGGGTAGAGGTGCACTTTCGCCCCAGACCCGTTCTTCGCTCCCGGAGGTGCCCCATGGCCACAGACCGGAACAGGACAAGGACCGCATCGGGCAAGACCCGATTCGACGACATCTACGACCAGCCGGACCCGCGCGCCTACTTCCGGACGCTGGCGCCCTACGAGTACGAGATCCCGCAGCACGCCCAGGCCGTGTTCCGCCGCACCCGCGACCTGCGGGCCCGGCAGCGGTCCGGCGGCGAGGGCCCCGTGACCGTCCTCGACCTGTGCTGCTCGTACGGCATCAACGCGGCGCTGCTCAACCACGATCTGACCCTCGCCGACCTGTACGCGCACTACACCTGCGACGAGGCGGCGGCCCTCACTCCGCACGAACTCGTCGAGCGCGACAAGGAGTTCTACGCCTCACGGCGCCGCCTCGACGCCACCCCGGTCATCGGTCTCGACATGGCGGAGAACGCCACCCGCTACGCACTCGACGCGGGACTGCTCGACGAGGCGTACGCCGAGAACCTGGAGCGGCATCCGCCCAGCGACGGGCTGCGCCGCGCGGTCGCCCGCACCGGCCTGATCACGGTCACCGGCGGTATCGGCTACATCTCGCACCGCACCTTCGACGCCCTGCTGGGCTGCGCGCGGGAGCCGGTGTGGGTGAGTGCGTTCGTGCTGCGGACCGTGCCCTACGACCGTATCGCCGAGACCCTGGCCGCACACGGCCTCACCACGGTGACGGACTCCTCGCGGACCTATGCGCAGCGCCTGTTCACCAGCCCCGAGGAACGTCGCGACGCCGTCCGTCAGGTGATCCTCGCGGGTGCGGACCCCACGGGGTACGAGTCGGAGGGCCGCTATCACACGCGGCTGCACGAGTCGCGGCCGCGCACCGACTGATCCCCGGGCCGCGCGCGTCAGAACGTCAGGGCGTAGCTGATCCCGGGACTACCGGAGAGCCGGACCTCGCCGACCGGCTCGAAGCCGGTGCGGGCCAGCACGGCTCGGGAGGCCGGGTTGTCGTGCGTCGTCGCGGCGCGCAGTCCCGTCAGCCCGTAGGTGGTGACGGCGAGTTCGCAGACCTGTCGGACGGCCCAGGTGGCCAGGCCCCGGCCCGCGGCCTTCTCCGCGATCCGGTAGCCGAGGTCGGCGCGGCCGTCCGCCACGTCGACCAGGTTGACCCGCCCGACGACCTCACCGCCGTCTCCCACCAGCACGTGGAAGTAGCAGATCCCGGCGTCCTGTTCGGCGATGAGTGCGCGCAGGCGGTCGTCGAAGTCGCGGAAGTAGGCGTCTGTGCGGTCGGGCACCGAAGCGGCGAAGTAGGCGCGGTTCGTCTCCTCGAAGGAGAGCAGCGCGGGCGCGTGGTCGGGGCGAAGGAGCTGGATGTCGGGGGTTGTTACGGGCGTGGGCATGGCAGAACCTTACGAACTCCGCCACCGGGGCTCGACTGCATTTCGCGGGCCGAGCGAGCGGGCGCCGAGGTATGGAGGGAGCACTCCGGGGCAGACGGGCCGGGATGTTGACGGCGGTGGCGTCAGAGGCGCTGGCGCCGGCGCCGGCGGGGAAGTTGTCTGAGGTATGGACGTCTGAGGTGCAGACGTCTGACGTGTAGATGTCCGAGGTGCGGGTGTCTGACGTGTAGATGTCTGAGGTGCGGGTGTCCGAGACGCAGACGTCTGACATGTAGACGTCTGAGATGCATATGTCTGAGATGCAGACGTCTGAGATACAGGAGGCTGCGTGTTCGACGGCTTCGAGTTGATGCGGTGTGAGGGCGACGGCGTTCGCCTGAGGGTGCGGCACGGCGGCAGCGGCCCGCCGGTGCTGCTTCTGCACGGTCATCCGCGCACGCACGCGACCTGGCACCGCGTGGCCCCGCTGCTGGCCGCGGCCGGTCACACCGTGGTCTGCCCCGACCTGCGGGGCTACGGCGAGTCGGACAAGCCGCCGACCGACGAGCTGCATCGCCCGTACTCCAAGCGCGCCATGGCCGACGACTGCCTGGCGCTCATGCGCCGGCTCGGGCACGAACGGTTCGCCGTCGTCGGGCACGACCGGGGCGCGTACGTGGCCACCCGTCTCGCCCTTGACCATCCCGAGGCCGTGTCCGCCCTCAGTGTGCTCGACGCCGTCCCCATCTGGGAGGCGCTGCGACGCCGCGTTCGCCGCGAGTTGGTGGCACTGGTTCTTCCTCGGCCAGACCGACAAGCCCGCCGAACGCGTCATCAACGCCGACCCCGACGCCTGGTACAAGGCCACCCGCGAGCAGATGGGCGCCGAAGCGTACGAGGACTACCGGCGCGCGATCCACGACCCGGCCACCGTGCACGCGATGTGCGAGGACTACCGGGCCGGTCTCGGCATCGACCGGGAGCACGACGACGCCGACCGGCGGGCCGGCCGGCGCGTCGGCTGTCCCCTACAGGTGCTGTGGGCCACCCGCGACGACATGACCGACCTCTACGGTGACGTGCTGGGCGTCTGGCGCGACTGGGCGGGCGGCCGACTGGAGGGCGGCCCCATCGCCTCCGGGCACCACATCGCCGAGGAGGCGCCCGAAGCACTCGTCGTCGCGCTCCGGGAGTTCTGGCGGTGACCGAAGGCCGGGGGCAGGTGTACGACCGGGAGAACTAGCGCGTCTGCAGGGCCCCGCCCGTCCACGCTGCGCGCAGCGCCTTCTTGTCCACCTTGCCGACCTTCGTCGTCGGCAGCCGGTCGAGCAGGACCGTCTTGCGGGGCGTGTACAGCTCGCCCAGCTCGGCGGTCACCGCCGCGCCGACCGCGTCCGGGTCCACGTCGGCGTCCTCGGCCGTGGCCAGGAAGATCTGCACGGCCTCGCCGTACTCCTCGTCCGGCACGCCCAGCGCCGCAGCGTTGCGCACACCGGGCAGCGTGAGCAGGAAGTCCTCAAGGACGCGGGAGTAGACGTTGTCGCTGGTGCTGCCGGTGACGATGATGTCCTTGGCCCGGTCGACGAGGTAGAGATACCCGTCGGCGTCGAGGTAGCCCATGTCGCCGGTGCGCAGCCAGCCGTCGCGCAGCGCCTCCGCGGTGCGCTCGGGGTCCTCGTAGTAGCCGAGCATGACCGTCTCGCCCCGGACGCACACCTCGCCGACCTGCCTGGCGGGCAGCGCCTCCGTGCTGCCCTCGCCCCGGATCTCGATCTGGACGTCGGCGATGGCGCGACCGCAGCTGCGCCAGAGCTCGGGCCGCTCGGCGCCCGCCGAGGCGATCTCCTCGGCGCCGTACGCGGCGATGCCGAGCGCCTCCGACTGCCCGTAGCCCTGGCTGAGTACGGGGCCGAAGAGCTCGACCGTCTGCTGCAGGCGGCTGGGCGAGGAGGCCGCGCCGCCGACGGCGATCCGGCGCAGGTCGGGAAGTGCGCCGGGGACGCACTCCGGGTGGTCGAGCAGCGCGTACAGCATGGGCGGTACGAACATGGTGGCGGTGATCCGCTCATCGCGCAGCACCTGAAGCGCCGCGCCCGCCTCGAACTCGGGGAGCACGACGAGGACGGAACCCGTCACCAGCGCCTGCAGCGAGGTGAGATGGCCGCTGCCGTGGGTGAGCAGCGTCGCGGCGAGCACTCGGTCCGTGCCCTCGGACATGGCAGGGAAGACCGAGGGTCCTGAGCCCTCCGAGCCGTCCCCCACCAGGTGCGTCAGCACGTCGTAGAGCCGGTGGCTGTGCGCGGCGAGCTTGGGGCGTCCCAGGGTGCCGCCGGTGTAGAGGACGGTGACGGCCTCGTCCGGCTCGGGGGCGGGCACGCCCTCGGGGCGTTCCGTGGGGCACTCGGCCGCCACGGCCAGCAGGTCCGTGCACCGCTGTGCACAGGGGCCGAGGCTGAGCAGCACGGGTGCGTGGACGCTGCGGCCGGCCGCGTCGGCCGCCCGGTCGGCGAAGAGCGGGTCGGTGACCACGGCGCGCGCCCTGGACTGCTCGACCAGCGCGGCGAGTTCGCCCGGCCCCGGCTCCGGCGGCAGGAACACGACGCGGCAGCCGATGAGATGGACCGCGAGCTGCACCAGGACGGAGTCCACGCGGTTGGCCAGGAACAGTCCCACTCCGTCGCCGGGCCCGAGCCCCTGCCGACGAAGGGCGTGCCCCAGGCTGAACAGCCGCCGCCGAGCCTGCCCCCGGGTCAGCCGCTGCGCACCCTGGACGAGCGCCTCGGCGTCCTCGTCCTCGTGCCAGTGCTCCAGGATCTGGTCCACGTACGTCCGCGGCTCGAATGTTTCCCGTGCGTTAACGATCATGAACATATGCAAACATGCCCGGCCGGAGTCGCGGCGTCACGGGGGGCGACTTCGGCCATCGACCGGCGGAGTATTATGCCCCGGCTTGAGGCGGTCGGTCGGCTCGGCGGGAGCCGGCGGGGAGAGCGGCTGCTAGCGTCCGGCCACGTGAACGACAGCGTGTATGTGGGCAACGCGGGCAAGGATGCCGCACTCGACCGGGGCTGGGTCCTGGGGCATTTCAAGGAACCCGGCGATCCGCGGCACAGCGAGGCCGTGGAGATCAAGTGGGGTGTCCACCCCAAAGGCGATGAGCGCTTGCGGTGGGTGGAGGGCGAGGAACGCACGGCCCTCCTGGTCCTCATCAGCGGCCGCTTCCGCGTGGAACTCCCCGGCCGCAGCGTACTTCTGGAGCAGCAGGGCGATTACGTCGTGTGGGGGCGCGGGGTCGACCACTCGTGGATCGCGGAGGAGGAGTCGGTGGTGCTGACCGTTCGGTGGCCGTCCGTGCCCGGTTACGCGGTACCGGAGGACGAAGCCGAGGCGCGACCGCTGCCCTGACCCGGGGCAGCAATCATGACGACTGGAAATGGCCGCTTACCCAAGTGGTGGAGCGGTCGACCCGAGGCGGAGGCGCCGGGTCGACCGCTCTTCGGCAGGCGCTACGAGGCGTCCCGCACCGTTCCGGTGACCACCGGGCCCGGCTGTGGCTCCCACCTCTCGTTGTAGACGTAGAGCTGAGCCTTCAGGGATTCGGCCGGTTCCCGCACCCGGTCCTTGACGGTGGGTACGCGCACCTCGGCGCTCTTCTTCCCCGCCGGCACGGTCAGGAACAGGCCCCCGTCCGGGCCGTTCCCCACCTTGGACAGCGGCCGCTCCGGACGCGGCGACACACCGAACTGCTCCTTCAGCCAGCGCGGGTCCACGTCCAGGGTGGACAACTCCTTGCCGCTTTCGACCGGTTGGAAGGAGAGGCTGGCCGTCACGTCCAGATCGACGGGCTCGGACAGCGTCATGCGCCAGGTCAGCGACTTGCCCTCGGTGACCCGGTCCGCGACGGGCTTCAGCGTGACCTTCGGCATCGGGTCGTCGTTCCGGGCCGTCACCCCGCCGTGGTAGGAGCCGACGACCGCGCCGCGCACCGCCTTGACGAGCGTGTCGTGTGCGACGTCGGCGCCCCAGCGGGTGTTGCCGCGCACCTCGACCGGCACGTCGACACGCTCACCCGCACGCACCGTCACCGTGCGGGGCGCCGCCCCGCCCTCGGCGGGGTCGAGCGGGAAGAGCCGGACCTGGCCGCTGCCCTTGCCCGAGACGGACACCGGCACGCGGTAGGTGCGCACGCCCGAGTCGCCTTCCTCGACGGTCAGTCGGCCGATGTCGACCCGCGGCAGCTCGGCGGGCCGCACCGCGGGGGTGCCGGGGCGCCAGCCCCAGGCGTCCATCAGCCACGCCTTGCCGGAGCCGGTGCGCGGGGTGAGTTCGAGGGACTTCACGTGCTTGAGGTCCAGCTTGCCCCGGACCGCCGCCGACAGCGGTACCCGGACCTCGCGCCCCCAGTAGGAAGCGGTCCGGTCGCTGCCCGGCAGTCCGTCGACCCGGACCCCGCCGAGCTTCGCCCGTCGGCCCGAGGCGTCGACGAGGGACACGTCGAGGCGGGTCCCCGTGGTGTTGGGCGGAACGATCACCCGCAGCGCCACGTCCTTGGCCTTCGCCAGGGAGACCGGGCGCGCCGGACTCACCCGCACCGGTGAACCCGCCCGCGACCAGCTCATGGCCACGGCGTCACGGCCCGGTTCCGGGGCGACCTCCCAGCGGGCGAAGTGCGGTGAGGACCCGGACGCCCCGTCAGGCAGGCAGGCGTGGGCCGCGTCCGCGGCCACCTGGGCGCACACCCGGCCGCCCGTGACCTTCGTCGAGGAGTCCGGCAGCAGCGCCCCCGTGCGGTGCGCGCCGACGGCGTGGGTCAGCACCCGCGCGGGGCCCGCCGAGGGGGCGCGCCGGTCCGAGCCGTCGAGGAGGGGACGTACCCGGTCGTCGCCCGCGACGAACAGCCGGGCCGCCGCGGCTATGTAGGTGGCGCCGGCGGCCTGCTGCTGCGAGGCGGTCAGCCGGGTCGCGGTGCCCTTCGAGCAGACCGGGTCGGAGCCGCCCTCGGAGGAGAAGTCGTCCTCGGCGGGCGCGGTGGCCTGCCCTGGGGTCCACTCGCTGTTGAAGAAGTTGTGGTTGGCGCCGACCACGTAGGCGGCACTGTGCAGGGCGGCGCCGCGGCTGACGCCGCGCGTGCCGTCGACGTAGATCTCGCCCTGCAGATCGGACACGTCGCCGTCGCAGCCCGGCAGGATCGTCGTGGAGGGGACGTCGGGGACCGGGTTCTGCCCGAAGACGGTGGGGCCTATCAGGACGTTGCCGCGTATCTTCCAGCGCACCGGTCCGCGGTACCCGTCCTGGTCGGCGGGCGGTCGGTAGAGGCTGTCCAGCGCGGCGCGGTTGACGCCTTCGCCACCCCGGGAGTGTCCGACGAGGAGGACGCGGGACAGGTCCGCCGGTGCGACGGCGCGCACCGCGGCCGGGGCGGTCGACCGCTTGTCGGCCCACTGTGCCCAGCGGGCGAGGTGCAGCCGCACCAGCGACGAACGGGCCTGCGCGCCACCGTCCTCGGCGACGTCGTCCTGGCCGTTGATGCCGTTGGCTGCGATGGACACCGTGACGTACCCCTGCGAGGCCAGGAGCTTCTGGGCGCGCAGGTAGCCCGCGTGGCTCGGCACCGGCTTCGTACCGCCCGTGCAGGGCCAGCCCATGCCCTCCCCGTCCCCCGCGCCGTAGCAGGTGTAGTGGCGGCCGTGCAGGAAGAGGGCCAGCGGCCGCTTGCCGGGCGCGTCGGCGGGGCCGACCACCTTGGCCCGCATCTCCACCGGGGCCGGGAACCCGGGCAGGCGTACCGACTTGAGCGCGTACTCACCCGTGACGGTGCGGTAGCGGCCCGGGACTCCGGGGTCGACCTTGTTCGCGGGCGGAAGCGCCGCGGAGCCCGTCGGCGGCGCGGCGAGGCGACCGCGCGACCGCTCGTCGGCCCCGGCCTCGTCCAGGCGGCGTCCTGCCGCAAGTACCTTCAGCTTCTTGGCGTCACCGAGGCGCGCGCCGTTCAGCGGCAGCCGGAACGAGCGTCGGTCCCGCGCGGCCACGGGGTGGCCGAGGAGCTTGTCGCCCGAGTAGAACTCGATCCGAGCGTCCCCCATGGGCACGGGGTCGGGCGAGGCCCACACGAGCTGTTCGCCCGCGCCCTCACCGGTCAGCCGCCAGCCCTCCGGCAGGCCCTTGCCGTCACTCCCGGCCGACGCGGGCGCCGGAGGCGGGGAGCCGGCGGTCGGCCCGGCCTGCGCTGCGCCCGGCGAGACCGCCGCGAGCGCGAGCACCGCCAAGGCCGTGGTCGCCACGCGTGCGACACCTCTCAACGTGGTCCTCCTCGTCATCACACACATCAGGGCGCACGGACGAACTCATGTGCCCCGCTTACTCCTTCGATGACGGAAAACGATGGCCATGAGTTGCCTCTCGGTACCCATGGGCAGCACGCGCGAGCAAAAATCACGGGCAGCGAGAGACGGGTGACGCACAGGAGAGGGGCGCGCCACGGGAGCCCCCTGCCCGAGGCGGGGGGACTGCCTGCCAGGATGCGGTCATGCACATCTACGAAGAGCGGCTGAGCGTGCCCCGCTCCTGGTGGGGACTGATCGCGCTCGGCGGGGCGGGGTTGGCGGTGGGGGCGATGCCTTTCGGCGTGTTCGCCGCGGTCACGGTGGCCGCGGTCGGCATCGCGGTGTCCGCCGCGATCGTGCACGTACACGGCAGTGTGCGCATCCTCGTGACGCCGGGCTCCCTCGTCATCGGCAAGCGGGTCATTCCCATCGAGGCGCTCGGCACGACGGAGATCCTCGACGAGCGCGAGGCCTTCGAGTGGCGCACGGTCAGGGCGAATCCGTACGCGCTGCTGCTCCTGCGTTCCTACGTCCCGACCGCGCTGCGCATCGAGTTGCGCAACTCCTGGGGAGGCGCGCCGTATGTCTATGTGTCGACACGGCAGCCGATGAACCTGGCGGCCGTGCTGGCGTTCTCGCGCGGCTGACCGGCGCGCCGCCGCCTCGCCCTGGACCGGAGCGCCGGCCGACCGCACGCTGGTTTTCGTGATCACACCAGCGACTGACTCCGTGGCCGGATCCCCCTCCCCCCTCCCCTGGTACGCGCGGCCTGCCTCCCGCGCGTGGACGTGCGCCCCGCCTCCGCCGGGCGCCCGGGACTTCCACCTTTCACTGCCCGGGTACGCACCGACCGCACTGCGCGAACTACCCGCGCTCGCACGGGAGTTGTCGGTGGCGAGGGTCTTCGTCAAGGACGAGTCGACGCGCCTCGGCCTGCCCGCCTTCAAGGCGCTGGGCGCCTCCTGGGCGATCCACCACATCCTGACGCGCGACGCGAACGACGCGTCAGGGACCGTCGACAACCGGCCGCTGCGACTGGTCACCGCCACCGACGGCAATCACGGCCGGGCCGTGGCCCGCACGGCCGGGCGGCTCGGTCTGCGGGCGCACGTCTTCGTCCCGGACGGCGTGCACCCGGAGGCGGTGACCGCCATCGAGGGCGAGGGCGCAGAGGTCACGCGGGTGTCCGGGTCGTACGACGCGGCGGTGCGGGCGGCGAAGGACGCGGCCGTGACGCCCGGCGCGGTGCTCGTCCAGGACATGGCGTGGGACGGCTACGAGGAGATCCCGGCGCTGGTCGTCGAGGGGTACGCGACCCTGTTCACCGAGGTGGACGCCCAACTGGGCGCCGCGGGCGTGGAGTCGCCCAGCCTGGTCGCCGTCCCGGTGGGGGTGGGGTCGCTCGCCCAGGCGGCCGTCACGCACTACCGCGGCGGACGGACCGCGGGCCCCCGGTCCGGTGGAGCCTCTCCGTCCCTGCTGTCGGTGGAGCCGGTGGGAGCGGCGTGCGTACTGGAGAGTCTTCACGCGGGACGGCTCACGAGCGTGCCGACCGACGTCACGGTCATGGCCGGGCTGAACTGCGGCACGCCCTCCACCCTCGCCTGGCCCGTGCTCCGCGACGGCCTCGACGCGGCGGTCGCCGTCACGGACGCCGGCAGCATGTCGGCCGCGCGCGACCTGGCGGCCCTGGGAGTCTCGTCCGGTCCGTGCGGCGCCGCCGCCCTGGCCGGGGTGCGCGCCGCACTCACCGGCCGGGGCAGTGATGGCCGCCGCACCGCGCTCGGGGTCGGCCCCGAGGCGGCTCTCGTACTGATCAGCACCGAGGGCGCGACCGCCGACACACGGCAGCCGGAGGGCCGGACGCGGCACCAATACGTACAAAAATGACGTATTCAGCGATGATTTCCAGTCGATGCAGATCGTCGAAGCCTGAACCAATTTGCGGTTTCCGCAGGTCAGTGGATAGTTCTTGGTTATACCACTGCCAGAAGTCCATATGCTGGACAGGTGGTACGGGGCCACCTCCACCGCTCCTGAGCTGCCCGAACGGGCGTACTAACACCGCTCACCGGACCGGCACATCCGGAAATCGACCATCCGCATGGCATTCACTCTCCGCACCGGTAAGACTCCTCACCGCAGTCATCACCAACCGAATCGATCGAAGGAGAGTCCACCATGCGTCGCACCCTCAAGGCCGTAGGAGCAGCCGCGGCAGCGGCCACCTGCGTCCTCGCCGCGACAGCAGGCACCGCGCAGGCCGAGGCCCCGAAGACCATGAGCCTCTACGCGCCGTCAGCCCTGGTGTTCACGGTCGGCCAGGGCGAGGACGCCGGCTCCGCCACGGTGGAGCGCGCCGTGACACTCACCTGCGCGCCGCGCCCCGGGGGCAGCCACCCCGCGGCGGCGGCCGCGTGCGCCGAACTGAACCAGGTCAACGGTCAGTTCACCGCGCTGGTCGGCTCCTCGTCCGACGCCATCTGTACCAAGGAGTGGCAGCCGGTCACGGTGACCGCAGCCGGCGTCTGGAACGGCAAGCACGTCGCCTGGTCCAAGACCTTCGCGAACCGGTGTGAGATGAAGGCTGGTCTCGGAGAGGGTGTCGCACTGACCTTCTGAGGGACCAGACCCTGAACCACACTCAGGGGAGTCCCGGTGACCTTTCGTGGGGGAAGGCGGCCGGGACGCGGGGCGGCCCCCGGTGTCGGGCGACACCGGGGGCCGTAGTGTTCCCCCCCACGCGCACCCGCAGCTACGACGTGGCCTGAGCGCCCGGTATCCGGCTGTCCCTGTTCAGCTCGCCGAGTCTGCTCAGGACGCGGGCACGCAGCAGCTCGTACTCCTGGCGGCAGCGGCGGATCTCCGGCGGCCGGACGACGGGGACGCCGTCCGTGACGGTCTCCCCCGGCAGGAACTGGCCGCGGGTGAGGTCGATCTCGCATCCCGAGGCCAGGCGGTTCCACCAGTGGTACCCCGTCCGCTCGCCGTCGACATGGACCTCGCCCAGGAGCAGCTCGCCCCCCAGCAGGTCGTTCAGGACGAGCGCGGTGACGCCGCACTGGTCCCTCTCGGGGTTGTCCGGGGGCCAGCTCTCGCCGGAGCCGGGGTCGGCCGTGTCCGCGCCCCAACTGCCGCGCAGGGCCGCCTCGATGTCGGTGAGTCGCAGTGGTGTCATGCCGACCACCCTCGCATCCACCACTGACAATCCTCAGTACGGCCGGTCGCCCGCGATGGCGACGCGCTCCGCGACGCGGCAGTGCGGGGCGTAGTCGTCGACGGCGTAGTGCTGGGTGGCGCGGTTGTCCCAGAAGGCGACGTCGCCCCGCTGCCAGTGGAAGCGCACCTGGTACTCCGGCACATGGGCCTGGCGCACCAGGTAGCCGAGCAGGCGGTCGCTCTCCTCGCGGTCCATGCCCACGATGTGCGTGGTGAAGGAGGTGTTGACGAAGAGCATCCGCCGCCCGGTCTCCGGGTGCGTGCGCACCACGGGGTGAGTGACCGGGGGGAAGCGGTCCTGGAGCGGGGCGAGCTTGTCGGGACCGTAGAAGCGGGCGAAGCCGGGGATGAAGTCGTGCACGGCGTACGCGCCGTCGATGCGTGCCTTGACGGGGTCGGGAAGGTTGTCGTACGCGACCGCCATGTCCGCCCACATCGTGTCCCCGCCGAACGGCGGCACCTCGTGCAGCTGCAACACCGCACCCAGCGCGGGGCGTTCACGGAAGGTGACGTCCGCGTGCCAGACGTTCTCGTAGGTGGGCGTGGCGCTGCCGCCCTTGTCGAAACGGACGACGTCGTCGGCGGAGCCGCGGGCGAGCAGGGGGTTGGTCTCCAGGTCGCCCCAGTTGAGGGCGAAGGCGCGCTGCTGCTCGGAGGTGATGCGGGCGCCGCGGAAGAAGAGGACCTTCCACTCGAGGAGGGCGCGGTTCAGCTCCTCGCGCAGGGCGGGCGTCAGGGGGCGCGCGAGGTCGACGCCACGGATCTCGGCGCCGATGACGCGGCCCTGCGGCACGACGTCGAGGAGTTCGTAGGGGCGCTCCTGCCAGTCGTCGGGCAGGCGGCGCAGCGTACGGCGGCCCTCGTACATGCCGTCGGCGGGGACGCGGGCTTCGCGCAGAGCTGCGGGCAACGGAGTCTGCGGTGCGGCAGTCATGGGATGTGATCCTTCACAGGGCGGAAACGGGCGGACGGCCGTGCGGAGCGGGGACTCCGTACAGCTAGCGGCCCGATCGCTCGCACCCGCGCCGCCACGGGACGTTGAACGTCCGTACCGCGGCGGTCAGGTGCTGGATCATGGTCGTCATTGTGGGGCGCCGGCCGCTGCGGGTCAACCGTCCGCTGACGGCGCCCGTGGCGACCGGCGGCCACCGGTTCAGGCCTGTCGCTCCTGCCGGGGCTTGCGCAACACTCCTCCGTACTCGTATATCCCCTTGCTGGACTCGGTCGTGCCGAGGAACGGGGCCAGGTCGGGGTGGACCGGGGCGAGCGGCGGCTGGTCGGGGTCGGGGCGCCAGTCGACGAGGTTGACCACGCCGGGCTCCACCGGTTCGAGTCCTTCGAGCAGTACGTCAACCTCGGCGGGCGTGCGGGTCTGCCAGGGCACGCCGCCGCCTGCGATGTGCGCGGTCATCGCCGCTCCGCGCTCCGGGTCGTCGGCGACGACCTGCGAGAAGCTCAGATGGCTGCCGGGCGCCGCGCGGTCGATGATCGTCCGCAGGATGCGGGCCGGGTCGTCGGCGTCGGTGAGGTGGTGCCCCACGGAGAGGAAGAGCACGGCGACCGGCTCGTCGAAGTCGATGAGGCGCGCCACGTCGGGGTGTTCCAGGATCGCCTCCTGGTCGCGCATGTCACCCATGATGACCGTCGTGGACGAGTCGTCGGCGAGCAGGGCGCGGCCGTGCGCGAGAACGATCGGATCGCTGTCGACATAGACGACGCGGGCGTCGGGGGCGAAGCGCTGGGCGACCTGGTGGACGTTGTCGTCCGTGGGCAGTCCGCAGCCCATGTCGATGAACTGGCGGATGCCCGCCTCGCGCGTCAGATAGCGCACCACGCGGAAGAGGAATTCGCGGTTCTGTCGGGCGATGTCGACGACCTCGGGGAACGAGGGCACGGTGGAGAGGATGAACTTCCGGTCCACCTCGTAGTTGTCCTTGCCGCCCAGCATCCAGCCGTAACCGCGCGCCGAGGTCGGCACGTCATAGGGAATCGACATCGTCTCGGGCTGGTTCTCACTCTCCACGGCGCGTTCTCCACCTCTCCCACGACATGTACGGAACGTGTTCCTGCGGCGACACTATCCGGTGATCCACGTTCGGGTGAACCTACTGGCGAATCTCCAACACACTTGCGGGGAAAGACGGTTGGCGGTTGCCGCGGTCCCCGTGTGCGTCCTGGGCAGCGGTACGCGCTGTGGCGTGTCCCACCCGCCGCCCCCCGGGCGCTCCGGATGACGGATGATCGTGGCGAGAGCCATCCGCACCACCGGACCCGTACCACCCAGAGAGGACCTCCCCATGGAAGACCGCTTCGACGTCGTCGTGCTCGGAGCAGGACCCGGCGGCTACGTTGCCGCCATCCGCGCCGCCCAGCTGGGCAAGCGGGTGGCAGTCGTCGAGGAGAAGTACTGGGGCGGTGTCTGCCTCAACGTCGGCTGCATCCCGACGAAGGCGCTGCTGCGCAACGCCGAGCTCGCCCACCTCTTCACGCACGAGCAGAAGACGTACGGCATCAAGGTCGACGGGCAGGTGTCCTTCGACTACGGCGAGGCGTTCAACCGCAGCCGCACGGTCGCGGACGGCCGGGTCAAGGGCGTCCACTTCCTGATGAAGAAGAACGGCATCACGGAGTTCGACGGCCGGGGCACCTTCCTCGACGCGAACACGCTGCGGGTCGCCAAGTCCGACGGCACGACCGCCACGATCGGCTTCGACAACTGCATCATCGCCACTGGTGCCACGCCGCGTCTGCTGCCCGGCACGAGCCGCAGCGAGCGGGTCGTGACGTACGAGGAGCAGATCCTCGCCGACACGCTGCCGCGCTCCATCGTGATCGCGGGCGCCGGCGCCATCGGCATCGAGTTCGCGTACGTCCTGCACAACTACGGCGTGAAGGTCACCATCGTCGAGTTCCTGGACCGTGTCGCGCCGCTGGAGGACGCGGACGTCTCCAAGGAGCTGGCCAAGCAGTACCGCAAGCTCGGCATCGACGTCATGACCTCGACCCGCGTCGAGTCGATCGACGAGTCCGGCGAGCAGGTCCGGGTGACGGTCACGGGCAAGGACGGCAAGGAGCAGGTCCTGGAGGCCGACAAGGTCCTCCAGGCGATCGGTTTCGCGCCGAACGTCACCGGCTTCGGTCTCGAGGCGACGGGCGTGGCGCTCACCGAGCGCGGCGCGATCGACGTCGACGGCCGTTGCCGTACGAACGTCCCGCACATCTACGCCATCGGCGACGTCACCGCGAAGCTGATGCTGGCGCACACCGCCGAGGCCATGGGTGTCGTCGCCGCGGAGACGCTCGCGGACGCCGAGACGATGGAACTCGACTACCCGATGATCCCGCGCGCGACGTACTCGCAGCCGCAGATCGCCAGCTTCGGCTGGACGGAGGCGCAGGCCAAGGAGAAGGGCTTCGACGTCAAGGTCGCGAAGTTCCCGTTCCAGGCGAACGGCAAGGCACACGGCCTCGGCGACACCGTCGGCTTCGTGAAGATCATCAGCGATGACACGCACGGCGAGATCATCGGTGCCCACCTGATCGGCCCCGACGTGACCGAGCTGCTGCCCGAGCTCACCCTGGCCCAGCAGTGGGACCTCACCGTCCACGAGGTGGCGCGCAACGTCCACGCGCACCCGACCCTGGGCGAGGCCGTCAAGGAAGCGGTGCACGGCCTGGCCGGACACATGATCAACTTCTGAGGCGGCGCCGGGCGCCCCGCCGGAACGCGAACGACCGGAATCCGGTGGTTCGAGTGGCGGGGCCGCCCGGTCCGGCCGATGCTGGGCGGAACACGACTGATGTGCCTCGGGGGCGAGGAGAGGCAGTAGCCGATGTTCTCTGCACTGGGCCGATTCGTGGTGCGCCGCCCTTGGTGGATCATTCTGGCGTGGGTGGTCGCGGCCGGCGCGGTGATCTCACTGGCGCCGAAGCTCACCTCCAGCAGCGACGAGGCGAGTTTCCTCCCCCACCACTACGAGTCCATTCGCGCCGCCGATGTGCAGGAGAGGGACTTCCCCCGGCAGCGGAACATCGGCGCGATCATCGTCTTCCAGCGCTCCGACGGCGGGAAGCTGACGGCCGCCGACTCCGCCGACGTCAGACGCGTCTCCAAGGATCTGCAGGACCGGAAGATTCCCCAGGTGCAGGCCATCGTGGTGAGCGGGGTCTCGCCCAACGGGCTCGTGCAGACCTCGGCCGTCGCGATGCCGAAGCTCACCGACCCCGAGGACACCGCGCAGCAGGACGCGGTGAAAGAGCTGCGGGCCGGTCTGAAGCCGGAGTTGAGGGGCACGGACCTGTCGGCCGGAATCACCGGCTCCGCGGCGCAGGCGCTAGACCAGAGCGACGCGTCCGAGCGGGCGGGCCTGCTCGTCGGCGCCGGCACGATCGTCATCATCATCGTGCTGCTGCTCGTCATCTTCCGCAGCCCCATCATCGCGCTGCTGCCCGTGGTCCTCATCGGTCTGATCTCGCCGATGGCGACCGGCCTGATCGCCTCCGCCAACAAGGCCTTCGACATGAAGGCGGACTCCTCCATCCAGCAGCTCCTGACCGTCGTCCTGTTCGGCGTCGGCACTGACTACATCCTGTTCCTGCTCTTCCGCTACCGGGAGGCGCTGCGCGCGGGCGAGGATCCCAAGCACGGCATGGTGTACGCCGTCGAGCGGGTCGGCGAGGCCATCACGTCGGCCGCGGGCGCCGTCATCGTCGCCTTCGCCGCGCTGACGCTGTCCTCGCTCGGCATGCTGCGGTCGATGGGCCCGGCCCTGGCCATCGCCGTGTTCGTGACACTGCTCGCCGGCCTCACCCTCGTCCCCGCGGTGGTCTCGCTCCTCGGCACGAAGGTGTTCTGGCCGTCCAAGTCCTGGCAACAGGAGCCACACGGCACGGGGTTCGCCAGACTCGGGACGTCCATCGCCCGCAAGCCCGCCGTCTGGGCGCTGGTCTCCGCGCTCTTCATGGGCGCGCTCACGCTCGGCGCCCTCGGCTACCAGGCCAACTTCGACCTGGCGGGATCCTCGCTGCCGAAGGACAAGGAGTCGATGGCCGCGCTGGACGACCTCCAGAAGGGCTTTCCCGCGGGCACCACGGACCCGACCTCCGTCTATCTGACGTCCACGACCGACCGCCCCGTCAGCCAGTCCGCGGCCGCCGCCTTCCGCGAGCGGCTCTCCGGCGTCGGCGGGGTGGGTGAGGTCGCGCCCCCGCGCCTCAGCCCTGACCGTACGACGGCCTCGTACTCCGTGATCCTCGCCGACCCACCCGCCTCCGACAAGGCGCTCTCGACCGTCAAGGACCGGCTGCGGCCCGCCGCCCACCAGGACGCGCCGGCCGGGACGCGGGGACTCGTCGGCGGCACCACGGCGGTCTACGTCGACATCAACAAGGCGGTGGACCGCGACTATTCGGTCGTCTTCCCGGTGGCGGCGCTGGCCATCATGGTGATCCTCGGCCTGCTGCTGCGCGGCCTGGTGGCGCCTTGGTACCTGATGCTGTCGGTCGCGCTCGGCTTCGGCGCGACCCTCGGCGCGACCTCGTTGCTCTTCCAGCGGATCGGCGACCAGCCCGGCCTGATGTTCATGCTGCCGGTGATCATGTACTTGTTCGTGGTGGCGCTCGGCACCGACTACAACATCCTCATGGTGTCGAGGCTGCGCGAGGAGGCCCGCGAGGGCCGCAATCCGCACGACGCGGCGGGCACGGCGGTACGCCACTCGGGGCCGACGATCGGTTCCGCGGGCGTGATCCTCGCGGGTACGTTCGCGACGCTGATGCTCGCGGGCAACTCCACGCTCTCCCAGATGGGTTTCTCGCTCTCCTTCGGCATCGTCATCGCCGCGTTCGTCATGGCGCTGATCTTCACGCCGGCGCTGACGGCCCTCATCGGCCATGCCGCGTGGTGGCCCGGCCACGGGGACGAGCAGCGGAAGCGGAACGGGGCCGGGGACGTAGGCCAATTTGCCTCCACGCGAAGAGTGTGAGCACAGAATCCTCCACCCCTCCTGCCGCCATTGCTCACAACCAGAACGAAAATGCAAGTGAAATCGATAAACCGCCGGAAGTCGATAGCCTAGGAAGCGGACGGAAAAGTCAAGTCCATTGACGGGCGGTAAGAAAGCCGCCTATCCGAGGCCTCTACCAGCGACTATTGGGTGTTAGGCTTTCTCGTCGTCCAGGGCTGATCCGCTTTCCCCTGCTTTCCGCAGCGGTACACCATGGCCCTCTCACACCGGAATGGAAGCCGACCTTCCACACCCGTTTCCCGTTCCGGCGAAATGTGTCCACGCCTCGTTCTGGAGCTCTTTCATGTCTACTGACAGCCCCGCTGTCATCTCCCCCGCGCCGGCGGACACGTCCGGCGCCCCGCCCGGCGGCCGTCACCTCGGTCTGGCCCTCTTCGTGATCGCCGCCGCCCAGCTGATGGTGGTGCTCGACGGCACGATCACCAACATCGCGCTGCCCAGCATCCAGACCGCGCTGGACGTGTCCGACGCCAATCTGGCCTGGATCGTCAACTCCTACGCGCTGGCCTTCGGCGGGCTGCTGCTGGTCGGCGGGCGGGCCGGGGACCTCTTCGGACGGCGCCGGATGTTCCAGGTGGGCATCGCCGTGTTCACCCTGGCATCGCTGCTCGGCGGGCTCGCCCCGAACGAGGGCCTGCTCATCGGCGCGCGCATCCTCCAGGGCGTCGGCGCTGCGATCGCGGCCCCCAGCGCCCTGTCGCTGATCGCCACGACGTTCCCCGAGGGCAAACCGCGCAACAAGGCCATGGGTGTCTACGCCGCGATGGCCGGGATCGGCGCCACCGTCGGCCTGCTGCTCGGCGGCGTCCTCACCGACGCCCTCGACTGGCGGTGGGTGTTCTTCGTGAACATCCCCATCGGCCTCGCCGTGCTCGCCGGGACCAGGACGCTCGTCGAGGCCGAGCGGCACCGGGGCCGCCTCGACCTTCCGGGCACCGTCACCGGCACGGGCGGCCTGATCGCCCTCGTCTACGGCATCACGCGCGGCGGCGAACACGGCTGGACCAACGGCCTGACCCTGACCTGCTTCGCCGTCGCAGCCGTCCTGCTCAGCGCCTTCCTGGTCATCCAGAGCCGCGCGGCGGACCCGATGATGCCGCTGCGACTCTTCAAGGACCGCAACCGCTCGGGTTCCTACGCCACGATGCTGTTCATCGGCGCCGGCATGATGGCCACCTTCTACTTCCTCACCCTCTACATGCAGCTGATCCTCGGCTACAGCGCGGTCAAGACCGGCTTCGCCAACCTGCCGTTCAGCCTCGGCATGGGTGTCGCGGCCGCCCTCAGCGCCAAGCTGGTCACCCGCCTCGCTCCCCGGGCGATCGCGGGACCCGGTCTGCTGGTGGCCGCCGCGGGCATGTTCTGGTTCGCCACGCTCACCCCCGACTCGTCGTACGCCGGACATCTGATGCCCGCGATGTTCGTCACCGCGCTCGGCCTGGGCATGGGCTTCGTGCCGATGACGCTGGGCGCGGTCAGCGGGGTCGACCACCAGGAGACCGGCATAGCCTCCGCGCTCCTGAACACCGCCCAGCAGATCGGCGGCGCCCTGGGCCTCGCCGTACTGGCCACCGTCTCCACCTCGGCGGCCAACGACCGGCTCCCCGACGCGGCCGCCTCCTTCTACCGGGGCCTCGCCACCGACGACCACGGCCTGGTGGCCAGGGCGGCCGATGCGCTGACGCACGGCTACACCCTGGCCTTCGTCGGCGCGGGCATCATGTTCCTGGCCGGCCTGCTCGTCACCGGCCTGGCCATCACCGCCGGAAAGCAGGAGATGACCGAAGGCACGGCACCCGTCCACATGGGGTGACCTCCCGCCCGCGACCAGCCGGTTGACGAGTTGCGTCTCCGTCAGCCGGCTGAGGGTGTCCAGTCGCCGAGCCAGTCCGCGGCCTCCTGCGCCGCGGCCTGCGCGTCCGTCAGGTGCGGGCGGTCACCGCTGGGACCGCCCGCACCCGGACCGCTGTTCCGGTACTCGGCGAAACGGTCGTCCTTCCACGAGAAGCCGCCCATGTCCGTCCAGGGCGCCGCCTTGACGGCAGCGCCGAGCCTGCTGTCGCGGATGGTGGTCTGCGGATCGAGCGCCGCGTCGCCGCCCGCGTGCCACGGCCGGCCGAGGAAGAAGCTCCGCGCGGCCACGCCGCCGTCGATGGTCGACCGGGTGATCAGGAATCCCTTGCGTCCGGCGGCCGTGCTGGGCGCGGTGACGTATCCGGCGGAGCTGCCGTCCCAGCGCTTCTTCAGCGAGAGGACGGACCTGTCGATCACCGCTGTGGCGCGGCCGAAGACGAAGTCGGTGTTGCCGACTACGTAGGAGTCCGTCATGCGGACGCGGCCAGGCCTGTCCTTGGCCGCGGTGTCGAGGAGCAGCGTGTCCTGGTCGCCGCTGACGATGACCGAGTCGAGGCGGACCCGGTCGGCAGCCGTGCGCAGCGCCACCGCCTGCACTCCGTCCAGGTGCTGGTTCCTCGCCTCGTCGAAGTCGTTGGAAACGGTGAGATTGCGGGCCCGGAAGTCATCCGCCTCCACGGCGAAGGTCGCGCTGCCGCTGGTGCCGTACTTTCCCGAGCCGTCCGGCTTCCGCGTTCCTGCGGCGTTCCCGAAGACGACGACGGTGTCCTTGCGGCTGCCGCCCGCCCCTTCGACCGTGACGTGGGGCTTGTCCGACGGGACCCTGACCGTCTCGCGGTACGTGCCGGGCGCGACCTGGATCACCACGCGGGAACTGTTGCCCGCGGGAACGGCGTCGATCGCCTTCTGCACGCTCGTGAACCGGCCACTGCCGTCCTTGGCGACGGTGAGGGCGGCGCGGGTCCGGGGCCCGGCCGTCGCGCCGAGCGAACTCCGCGGCCCGGCGCCGGACTTGAGGAGTGCGGGGACGTCGGCCGCCTTGTCGAGGGTGTAGTCGTAGTACGCCTTCGGATCGAACGCCGTACCGCCGCTCTCGTTGCGTCCGCTCGTGCCGGAGAAGACGTTGCCGCGCTGGACGAGGGCGGCGGTGGTGTCCTTGATGACGGGGTTGTGGACGCCGTCGAAGTAGCTGTTCTCCAGGACCATCTTCGTCCTGCCGCGCGCGTAGTCGCCGTACGACGAGGTGATGTCCGTGCCCGGGTCGTCCTGCAGGTAGTTGTTGTAGAGGTGGGCGTGGGCGACGTTGTCCGTGGAGGGATTGCGCTGCTCGGTCTCGCGGAACCAGTTGTGGTGGATCGTGAGGTCCGCGGTGGTGTTCTCGGTCCAGCCGATGCCGAAGGTCTTGTTGTTGTCGCTGAGCCTGTTCCAGGACACCGTCACGCAGGTGGTGTCCTTGCGGCTGTCGATCAGGCCGTCCGCCATGTGCCGCAGGTCGTTGTGGTCGATCCAGACATGGTGCGCGCCGTCCATCTGGACGGCGTCCCAGTCGTGCTCCTTGTCGTTCCAGACGCCGTGATACGAGTCCCGGATCGTGAGGTTCCGGATGATCACGTTGTGGACGCCCCGACCGAGGAAGAACCCGCCGCCGACGATCTGCCCCGAGGTGCCCGCCCCGACGATCGTCTTGTCCGAGGCGACCTTGATCTCCCTGCCCTTGGGCTCCATGGCGATCGTGGCCGCCACGACGATGACGTACGGCTCGGGGGCGGTCGCGTACTTCTCCAGACCGGCGAGGGTCCGCACGGTGACGGTCCTGCCGTCCCGTCCGCCGTACGTCCCCCGCTGGCCCAGCGCGTCGACCGACGCGAAACCGTCGGCGACGTCGTCGGCCCCGGCCGGCCCGGATGCGGTCGCGGCGGCGGCCCGGCGAGGCGCCGGGGCGTCCTGCCCGGCCGCACCGAGGGCCACACCGAAGGCCGTGCCGTAGGCCAATGTGCCCGCGACGGCGAGCGCCACCGGGACGCCGACCAGCGGGGGAATCCGCCGTTTGCGGTGTCGCGCCGTGCCGTGCAGCTCAGTCATGTGTCGCTTCCTGTCTCTGGGCGTACGTGGGGGGGACCCGCCTCCGTACGGAGGCACTGGCCGCTGATCAGTCGCCGTCGAGCCCCGAAAGGTTGCCGCCCCGCGCGAACCGCGCCGGTGAATCCCTTCGCGTCCCTTCGCGCCAGGAACGCTCCGCCGTCCGTCGATAGGATTTGCGCGTCAGCCCCTTCCGCCACCCCGACCCGGAAATTCCTTCCCGAGGCTGTCGAGAACGCGCCGTCCGCTCCGACGTCCCCTGTGAAAGCCGCCCACCAGGGGCGACGGCGCAGCTGAGGAGCGAAGTCATGAAGTATCTGGTGATGGTCCAGGGATCGCAGGCCGACTACGAGGCGATGGCGGGCAAGCCCTCCACGGACAGACCGGTCTGGAGCGAGAAGGACTTGCAGGCGATGTTCGCCTACATGGGCGAGATCAACAACGACCTCGCCGAGTCCGGCGAACTCATCGACGCGCAGGGACTCACCGAGCCCGCGCGGACCCGCCTCGTCAGCCAGGACAAGGACGGCCGCCCCGTGATCACGGACGGTCCCTACGGCGAGACGAAGGAGGTCCTGGCCGGGTACTGGCTCCTGGAGTGCCAGAGCCTGGAGCGGGTCACCGAGATCGCCCGGCGCGTCATCAGCTGCCCCGGACCCGAGGGCCACGTCGAACCGCCCGTCGTGATCCGGCCGGTCCAGGACGCCTCGGGCGGCGAGTGTTGAGACGTACGACCGAGGTCGAGGACCTGCTGCGACAGCACGCGCCGCAGGTCCTCGGCGCGCTCGTACGCCGGTACGGGCACTTCGGCGCCGCCGAGGACGCCGTACAGGAAGCGTTGCTCGCCGCGGCCCGGCAGTGGCCCGGACAGGGCCTGCCCGACAACCCGCGCGGCTGGCTGATCAAGGTGGCCTCGCGCCGCCTGACGGACCAGCTGCGCGCCGACGAGGCGCGGCGGCGGCGCGAGGAGGACGCTGCGCTGCTCACCCCCCGGGACGCGCTCACCGCTCCCCCGCCGGGCGAGAGCCGCGCCCCGGCGGACGACGACACCCTCACGCTGCTGTTCCTCTGCTGCCACCCGGAGCTGACCCCGGCCGCGCAGGTCGCCCTGACGCTGCGCGCCGTCGGAGGACTCACCACGGCGGAGATCGCCCGGGCGCATCTGGTGCCCGAGGCGACCATGGCCCAGCGGATCAGCAGGGCCAAGGGGAAGATCAGAGGCATGCCGTTCCGGCAGCCGGGCCCCGAGGACCGCGACGCGCGACTCGCGGTCGTCCTCCAGGTGCTCTATCTGATCTTCAACGAGGGGTACACGGCGACATCCGGTGACGCGCTGCACCGCGCGGACCTCGCCAGGGAGGCGATCCGCCTGACGCGCTCCGTGCGCCGTCTGCTCTCCCACGAGGGCACGGTGACGGGCCTGTTGGCGCTGATGCTGCTCACCGAGGCGCGCACCGCCGCACGGACCGGGCCGCACGGCGAGCTGATCCCGCTCGACGAGCAGGACAGGAGCCGCTGGGACCGGCGGGCGATCACCGAGGGAACGGCACTGGTCGAGGAGGCACTGCTCCAAGGCCCGCCGGCCGTCTACCAGTTGCAGGCCGCGATCGCCGCCCTGCACGACGAGGCCCCGAGCGCGGAGGCCACCGACTGGCCCCAGATCCTCGCCCTGTACGACCATCTCGTGCGCCGCACTCCCGAACCCATGGCGGCGCTCGGACGCGCCGTGGCCTGTGCGATGGTGCACGGGCCGCAGGCCGGTCTCGATGCATTGGGCGCCCTGGAGGGCAGGCTGGCGGGCCATTACCGGCTGGAAGCCGTACGCGCGCATCTCCTGGAGAAGGCGGGCGACGTCGAAGGTGCCTGCGCCGCGTACCGGTCCGCGGCGCAGGGCACTCTCAGCCGCCCCGAGGCCCACTACCTGCGGAGGCGCGCCGCCCGTCTGGCACCCCGAGAGGCTTGAAGCCATACCTTGGAGGGATGCAAGAAAACCCGAGGATTGACTTGGGTTTTCACCGTGCACCAAGATCGCTTCCATCCGGGTGACGGCCCGGCGGAGGGCCTTCGACCCTGGAGCCGGACATCCGGCCCCGGTGCGCGGACTCCTTGACACGGCAGGAAAGGTGACGTGTGGAAGCGCTGGAGATGGTGGCTGTCGGGGCCGCCGGTGTCGCGGCCGGCGGGCTCAACGCGGTAGTCGGGTCGGGCACCCTCATCACCTTCCCCACCCTGCTGGCCTTCGGCTTCCCACCCGTGCTCGCCAACGTGTCCAACAACATCGGCCTGGTACCGGGCACGCTGAGCGCCGCGTACGGCTATCGCAGGGAGATGAAGGGGCAGTTCAGGCGCCTGGTGCGGTTCGGCACGGCCTCCCTGATCGGCGGGCTGACCGGCGCCCTGCTCCTTCTGGAGCTGCCCGCCGACGCCTTCCAGGCGGTGGTCCCCGTCCTCATCCTGACCGCATGCCTCCTGGTCCTGCTGCAACCCCGGCTGGCCCGCAGGCTGAAGGACCGCGAGGGCGGCGGAAAGAACGACGGCGGCATCCCGATGTGGTGCGGAGTCCTCGTCACCGGCGTCTACGGAGGATATTTCGGAGCGGCCCAAGGGGTGCTGCTCATGGGCCTGTTCGGGGCCTTCCTCCTGGACGACCTGCAGCGCCTCAACGCCGCGAAGAACGTTCTCGCCTCGCTCGTCAACGGCGTCGCGGCCGTCCTCTTCATCGTGGTGGCCGACGTCGACTGGACGGCCGCCGGGCTGATCGCCCTCGGCTCGACGGCGGGCGGCCTGATCGGCGCGCGCTTCGGCCGGAAGCTGCCTCCGGTGGCGATGCGCGCCTTCATCGTCGTGGTGGGGGTCACGGCTTCGCTGATCATGATCTTGCGATAGGGGCACTGACCGGCAGGGACAGGGATCGCAACGAGGACGCACAGGCGTAACGCAGCTCACACTCAGGAGCCCGCGTCCCGGAAACCCAACCGCATGGTTTATCGTTGAACATGATGTGACCCCGACCGAGATTCCCCCGTCCGGTCGGGGTCGCATTCCAATCCCCGGCCGACGCCCTGCCCCGGCATTCACGCCTTCGAGGGTGAATATGCCAACCACAGCGCGCCACACACGCCCGACCGGCATCATGCGTCCATGGACGGTGCCAAGCCTGTGCAGGTCTTGTTCACGCCCGACGAGTACGCCGCGATTCTGCGCCACGCGGATCATCTCGGGATGCCGGTAGCCGAGTTCGTCCGACGTGCCGTGACCCTCAGGGCCGAGGAGCAGCCCGGTCCGTGCCAGGCGTCCGACAGCCGGCGCGGAGCCGCCGTACCGCCGGTCAAGCGCGGCCTCAATCCGGACGGGACGCCCGCGCTCCAGCGGTTCCTCGACACGCTCGCCGCGTCGTCGGAGCCCGATGGGTGACAGGCGCCCCCAGGGACGTCAGGTGAGGACGATCTCCGGCTCGTAGAGGTCCAGCCAGAGCGCCAGGTCGAGCGTCCGTTCCAGGTCGCGCCGGGAGGCCTGAGTGATCTGCGGCGCATCGCGCTCGGCGGCCCGGGCCGCCTGCTCCCTGTCCACGAGCGCGAAGGCCGGGTGGTCGGGCCGAGCGAGCAGGTCCTTCACGTGCCGCTGGAGAGCGACCGCGTACTTGGGGTCCTGCGTCGAGGGATACGGGCTCTTGACCCGGTCGTACACCGACCGCGGCAGCACATCGGCCGTCGCCTCGCGCAGCAGGGTCTTCTCCCTTCCGTCGAAGGACTTGAGCGACCACGGCGCGTTGTACACGTACTCCACGAGACGGTGGTCGCAGAACGGCACGCGCACCTCCAGGCCGACGGCCATGCTCGCGCGGTCCTTGCGGTCGAGCAGGATGCGTACGAATCGGGTCAGGTGCAGATAGGACATCTTCCGCATCCGGAACTCGAAGTCGCTCTCGCCGTCCAGTCGCTCGATGCCCGCGACTGCGCTCGCGTAGCTGTCCTTGATGTACGCGGGCAGGTCGAGCGCGGCCGCCACCTCGGGGCGCAGGACGCCGGAGTCGTCGCCGAAGTGGTCGGCGAACTTCACCAGCCAGGGGAAGGTGTCGGCCGTGCGCGCCGTCTCGTCGAAGAACTGCAGGTAGCCGCCGAAAACCTCGTCCGCGGACTCCCCGGAGAGCGCGACCGTGGAGTGCTCGCGGATGGCGCGGAACAGCAGATAGAGGGAGGCGTCCATGTCGCCGAAGCCCATCGGGATGTCCCGCGCGCGGATCATCCTGGCGCGCACGTCCGGGTCGGCGAGGGCGTCCGAGTCCAGGACGATGTCACGGTGCTCGGTGCCCGCCGCCTTCGCGACGTCGTGCACGTAGGGGGTGTCGGGCGTGCCGCGCAGTTCGTCGGCGACGAAGTTGTCGGCCTGGCCGACGAAGTCGACGGCGAAGCTGCGTACCGTCTCGCCCGCCTCGGCCAGTTGCCGCGCGGCGAGCGCCGTCATCGCCGAGGAGTCGAGGCCACCGGAGAGCAGCGTGCAGCGCGGTACGTCCGAGACGAGCTGGCGGCGCACGATGTCCTCGAGGAGCTCGCGCACCCTGGCCACGGACGCTTCGCGGTCGTCGGTGTGCGGCCGCGTCCGCAGGGTCCAGTAGACGTGTCGGCGCAGCCCTGAGCGGTCGACGGTGACGACGGTGCCCGGCTCGACCTCGCGCATGCCGTCCCACACGGCGTGACCGGGCGTCTTGACCGTGGCGAACAGCTCCCGCAGGCCGTCCAGGGTGACACGTCGGCGGGCCAGCGGGTTGGCCAGGATCGCCTTGGGCTCGGAGCCGAAGAGGACGCCGTCGGGGGTCTCGTAGTAGTAGAAGGGCTTGATGCCCATGCGGTCGCGGATCATGACGAGCCGGTCGTCGCGGGCGTCCCAGATCGCGAAGGCGTACATGCCGTTCAGCCGCTCGACGAGGGCCTCGCCCCATTCGAGGTAGCCGCGCAGCACGACCTCGGTGTCCGACTCGGTGGTGAACCGGTGGCCGCGGCCGGTCAGTTCACGGCGGAGTTCGGTGTAGTTGTAGGTCTCTCCGGAGTAGACGAGGGCGACAGTGCCGGTCGGTGTCTCGACGGTCATGGGCTGGCGTCCGCCGGGCAGGTCGATGATCGCCAGTCGGCGGTGTCCGAGCCCGGCGGGCCCCCCGGTCCAGGTGCCGCGGTCGTCGGGACCGCGGCAGGACATCGTCTCCGTCATGGCGTCCAGAGTGGTGGACTCGGCCGTCAGATCACGGTCGAAGGAGACCCAGCCGGTGATGCCGCACATGCGCATTCCTTCCGCTTGCCGCACTAGATGTATCTAGCACCTACATCTGCAGCGTGCGCCCGCGAACGCATACGGTCAACGGCCCTGCACGGGCGGCCATGTCGCCCACCCCGGCCATTTCAGCCGCACTTTGCCGAGGCGAAAGGACACGACGTACGCGCGACCGGGCCAGTCACCCCGCCGGACACGGGAGCGACACCCGCGACGGAAGGGAAGATTCCGGCCACGGGCAAAGACTTGTCAACGATCCTCGGCGTCCCGCGCCACAGCGGCGCGCAGCAGTTCCTCCGCGTCCGCACGCGCCTGACCGAGGGCTCCGGGGAAGACCCGCAGCCCGTGCGCCACGAGGCCGCCTTCGTGCAGCAGCATCAGCGTCCGCCCGAGACGGACCGCCCCGCGCGTCGTCAGCTCCTCGGCGAGCCCGGTGAAGAGGGCGAGCATCCAGGCCTTCTGACCCGTGATGATCGGGTACGCGGGGTGGGCGGGGTCGCTGATCTCGGCGTGCGCGTTGACCATGCCGCACCCCTTGGCGAGGCGCCCCTCGGCCCAGTCGCGCAGGGCGTCGAAGACGGCGAGGATCCGGCCGTCCGGCGTGCGGGCCGCCTCCAGGTAGGGGGCGAGGAAGGCGCGCCAGCGCTCGTCCCGGTCGGCGAGGTACTCGACGACGATCTGTTCCTTGGAGCCGAAGCGGTCGTAGAGGGTCTTCTTCGTCACGCCGGCCTCGGCGGCGATCAGGTCCACGCCGACGGCGTGGATGCCGCGCTCGTAGAAGAGCCGCCCCGCGGCGTCGAGGGCGCGGCGCGCCCCCGGCGTCATGACGATGCGCCGCGGCGCGACCGCCCCACTCCCGGCGCCGCGCCGGTTCTCACGCTCGCGCCCGTTCTCGACCTCATGCCGGTTCTCGGTCATGCCTCCATAGTAGACCGATCCGTATACCGACCTGTATACCGATCTGTATACTCGGCACGAAGTCAGGTAAACAGATCTGTTTACCCGGCTCGCCCGCCTCGGGCCTGTCTGACGAGGAGGAATCCATGAACGTCCTGCTGTCGACCGCCTTCGTACTGACCTGGAGCTCCGGGTTCATCGGGGCGAAACTGGGCGCGGGCAGCGCGTCCGCGGTGACCGTGCTGATGTGGCGCTTCCTGCCGCTCGCCGTCGTCCTCGGGCTCGTCGCCCTGCTGCTGGGCCGGGCCTCCTGGCGGGGCCTGACCACGCGCGACGTGGGACGTCAGGCAGCCGTGGGAGCGCTGTCGCAGAGCGGCTACCTGCTCACCGTGTACTACGCCATCCAGCTCGGCGTCTCCAGCGGTACGACCGCGCTGATCGACGGCACCCAGCCGCTCGTCGCGGGCGCCCTCGCCGGGCCGCTGCTCGGCCACTACGTCTCCCGCACGCAATGGGTCGGCCTCGGTCTCGGAGTGACCGGGGTCGTCATCGTGACGGCGGCCGACTTCGCGGGCGGTGGCGACGCCGCGTGGTGGGCCTACCTGGTGCCGTTCCTCGGCATGTTCTCGCTGGTCGCCGCGACGTTCCTGGACCGGCGCGCACCCCGCGCGGTCGGCCCCGCGGTGTCGCTGACGGTGCACTGCGTCACCAGTGCCGTGGTCTTCACGACGCTCGCGCTGGTGGCGGGCGCCGCGACGCCGCCCGCCGAGACGTCCTTCTGGGCGGCGATCGGATGGCTGGTGACGCTCTCCACGTTCGGGGGCTACGGCCTGTACTGGCTGATCCTGCGGCGCTCCGGGGTGACGCAGGTCAACACGCTGATGTTCCTGATGGCACCGGTGACGGCTCTGTGGGGCGCCCTGATGTTCGGTGAGCCCTTCGGTCCGCAGACGATGGCGGGCCTTGCGGTCGGGCTCGCGGCGGTGGCGGTCGTACGGCGTGGAGCCGGTGCGCGCCCTGCCGCCAAGTCGGCGGCGCGGGTCACCCGGGCGTCAGCAGAGCCTGCACCGCGGGTGCGTACCGGCCGGTGATCTCGGCGATCTCCGTGCCGCGCAGGTGCGGGCCGCGGGCGATGCCGTACATCACGCCGAGGCCGAGCAGCATCCCCACGGCGAGCTCGGCCCGCAGCCCCGCGTCCGGGCCCGAGAGCCGCTCGCTCAGCCGCTGGGCCACCTGGGTACGGAAGTTGGCGCGCAGGACGTCGCCCTGCTCACCGTGGAGCGGGGCGAAGACGATCCGCAGAATCGGGTCGGCGCCCCGCTCGGCCTGGCCGGTGAGCAACTGGTGGACCATGTGGTGGCCGAGGTCGGCGAGGGGCGCGTCGAGGAAGCCGTCGGCGTCGGCCTCGAACGACATGATCCGGGAGAACAGCGCGTCCTTGTTGCCGAAGTACTTCAGGATCAGCGGGGCGCTCACTCCGGCCCGTTCGGCGACCGCCTTGAGGGTGATGTCACCGTGCGCGTGCCGGGCGAGGAGGTGGCGTGCGGCGCGCACGATGACATCCTTGGTCGCCTCGGCGTCCCTGCGGGCGGCGGGTGGCGGCGGTTCCGGGTCCGCGCCGGTGCCCGTCCGTGGTGACCCGCTCACCGTGGTCCCGTTCCCTCCCGCCATGGTCATCTCCCTTCCAGGGTGGCCCTGTAGACGGACCCGCCGGATCCGCCGGGCCCGGCGGCCGTCCGCTCGCCGTCCTGGGCCGTGTCCGAGGGTATGGCGAGGGCCACGGCGCACGCGACGAGCGCGACGGTTCCGGCCATCGCGAAGGCCAGCTGGTAGCCGCCCAGGGTGGGGACCCGCAGGCCCTGGACGGCCGAGGTGTGCCGGACGAGTACGGCGGTGACGGCCGCACTGGAGACGCTCTGCCCGATCGTGCGCATCAGGACGTTCACGCCGTTCGCGGAGGCGGTCTGCTCGACCGGCACCGCCCGCAGGATCAGCGTGGGCAGCGCGGAGTACGCGAACGTGGTCCCCGTCGACACCACCGCGGCGCCCACCATGATCACCCACAACTCCCGGCTGTCCACGATGCGTACGGCATAGCCGAGCGCGATGAACAGGGCGCCGGCGGCCAGGGTCACCCTGGGGCCGCGCGCCGTCGAGACACGGGCCGAAACCGGCGAGAGGACCAGCATGACCACGCCGTTGGGCAGCAGGCACAGGCCGGTCGCCACGATCGACAGCTCCAGGCCGTAGCCGCTCGCGGCGGGCGCCTGCACCAGCTGCGCGGTCACCAACGAGTTGGCGTAGAAGGCGAATCCGGCCAGCAGGGCCGTCACGTGCGGGAGCGCCACGCGTCGCCCGGAGGCCAGGCGCAGGTCCACCAGCGGCTGCTCCGCCCGCAGTTGCAGGCGCCACCACACGGAGAGGATGACGACCGCCCCCGCGAGAAGACCGAGGACCGGGCCGCTCCCCCACCCCCACTGGCCGCCCTGCGACACCGCGAGCAGCAGGCAGATCAGACCCGCCGCGAGTCCCAGCGCGCCCCACGTGTCGAACCGCCCCGGCGAGCGCACCGGCGACTCGCGCACGGCCCACCCGGCGAGCAGGAGCCCGCAGGTGCTCAGCGCCGCTGTCGCCCAGAACATGGCGTGCCAGTCGGCGTACTGCACGATCAGCGCGGCCAGCGGCAGACCGAGCGCGGCCCCGATGCCGACCGTCGAGCTCATCAGGGCGACCGCCGACGCGGTGCGCCGCGGCGGAAGTATGTCGCGCAGGATGCTGATGGACAGCGGCACCACCGCGGCGGAGGCGCCTTGCAGGGCGCGCGCCGCGATGAGCAGCCGGATGTCGGACGTGAGCGCGCAGAGCACCGAGCCGCCGGCCATCAGAGCGAGGGCGACGAGCAGCACGCGGCGCTTGCCGTACATGTCACCGGCCCTGCCGAGGACGGGCGTGAGGACAGCACCGGACAGCAGTGTCGCGGTGACCAGCCAGGACACGGCGCCGGCCGAACTGCCCGTCAGCCGGGGCAGGTCGGGCAGCAGCGGGACGACCACGGTCTGGGTGACGGCCATGAGGATCCCGCCGAAGGCGAGGACGGGGACGGCGAGGCGGGCACGCAGGCCCCTCGCGTCACCCGATATCGGAACGGCCCCCATGGCATCTCCCCCGGCCGGCTCAGGTGAATTCGAATTCACCATAGCGGGTGAATGGCCATTCACTCCGAGGAATTCGGCCAGGAATGCGTTGCGTATCCGGGATGGCGTTTCGTCGTACGCGCACTCCGGCAGCCCGCCGTGAGGTGGCCGTCAACCGCCCCACCGACCGGGGCGGCGCCCGCCGGGGAGGGTTGCGTCGGGCCGTCTCGGTCATACTGCCGCCCATGAACCGTCTCCGAATCGGCCTGGTGGGCACGGGCCCTTGGGCCTCCGCCACGCACGCTCCCGCGCTGGCCCTGCACTCCGGCGTCGACTTCAGCGGCGTCTGGGGCCGTCGCCCCGAGGCGGCGGCCGCACTCGCCGCCGCGCACGGCACGACGGCGTACCCGGACGTGGACGAACTGTTCGCCGCCAGCGACGCCGTGGCGTTCGCGGTGCCGCCCGACGTGCAGGCGCCGCTCGCCGCCCGGGCCGCGGCGGCCGGCTGCCATCTGCTTCTCGACAAGCCGGTGGCCACGACGGTGGACGGGGCGCGCGAACTCGTGGCGGCGGTCGAGCGTGCCGGGGTCGCGTCCGTGGTCTTCTTCACGCTGCGCTTCGCCGCGGGACCCGCGGCCTGGGTGTCCGAACAGGCCACCGTGGGCGGCTGGTTCACCGGCCGCGCCGACTGGTACGGATCGTTCTACGCCCCGGACGGCGGCGCGGCGTTCTCCTCGCCGTGGCGCGCGAGCCGGGGCGGGCTCTGGGACGTGGGCCCGCACGCCCTGTCGATGCTCCTGCCCGTGCTCGGCGACGTGAGCGCCGTGACAGCTGCGGCCGGCCCCGGGGACACGGTCCATCTGATCCTGCGCCACACCGGCGGGGCGTCCAGCACGGCGGCGCTGAGCCTGACGGCGCCGGTCAAGTGCGCGGGGCTGGCGGTGGAGTTGCGCGGTACGAGCGGGACGGCCGTGCTGCCGCCGTGGGAGGAGGCGGGCGACGCGTTCCGGACGGCGATCGAGGAACTCGCCGAGTGCGCGGACAGTGGCCGGGCGCATCCGTGCGACGTGCGGTTCGGCCTGCGGGTCACGGAGATCCTGGCACAGGCGGAGGAGTGCGTCACGGCCACGTGATCGCCCGGGACCAACCACGGGCGGTCGGTACCGTGGCCGCTACGTAATGGCGAGTGACGGCACCGACCGCAGCCGGTGGCCCTACGAAACCGGTACGGGAAGAAGAGCCGTGTGGTCCTGCGCTGCTCGGATTCCGCCCACGCAGACCGGAATACGAACAGTTGTCCCACACGCTTCCCGTGTCGGCCCTATAGGCCTAGGGGGTACCCAATGCCGGGGAATTTCAGCCATTCTCAAGCTCCCCGGACAAGACGCCCCGCTGTTGTGCACGGTCGCCGTCCGACGATCAAACCTGCAGGTCGGTGACCCCGCAAGCTCCATCATGCCCGAGTGACTGATCGTTTTCTTCGGGCAATGTTTACTACCAAAGCCGATGTGAATATTTAGACTGATCACGCTCCAACTCGGCGTGCATCAAGAGGGATTACCCACCATGAACAAGACGGCGCTCCGCGCTCTGCTCCGCGAACGACGCGCCCTCATAGCCCCGGAATCACACGGCTTCGCCCGCCCGACGGGCCAGGGCCGACGCGCGCCCGGCCTGTCCCAGCACCAGGTCGACCAGTTGCTCCACCGCACGTTCGGGACGTACCACCGTCTCGAATCCGGCAGCTACCCCAACCCGCCGACCTCACTGCTCCGCGACGTGGCCCGTCTCTTCGGGTTCAACGAACAGG
Source organism: Streptomyces sp. NPDC058284 (assembly GCF_042881135.1). NCBI lineage: Bacteria > Bacillati > Actinomycetota > Actinomycetes > Kitasatosporales > Streptomycetaceae > Streptomyces > Streptomyces sp. NPDC058284. The sequence continues at coordinate 320,609 of NZ_JBHVYE010000004.1, read as the reverse complement.
AGTGGGTGTCCCTCTGTCGCTACGCACTGCTCCAGGACCCGCCAGGACCGCTGCATCTGTCCTCCGGCAAGGAGGTGCCCGGGGTCTGGCAGGAGGCCGTCGACGGAATCGGGCACATGGCCTACGTGACGGACGCGTCCTGGGAGATGCTCGCCCACAACGCGGCCTTCGCCGACATGTTCCCGAACGGCAAGGTCCCGGCCAACACCCTGCGGTGGATGCTCCTGGACCCGCACGGCCGCGAGACCCTGATGGACTGGCGCGACGCCTGGGCCCCGATGGTGCTGCAGCAACTGCGCGCGGCGCTCGCCACCAGGCCGGACGACGACATTCTGCGGCAGATCGAGAAGGAGATCCTCGCCGACCCGGAGGCCGCCGACCTCTACACCACGGGCAGCTCGCACCCTCACTCCGACGGCGACGAGCGCCCCCTGATGCACGCCCTGGACGGACCCGGCTGGGTCACCATGTGCGCGGCGCAGCCCCTGACGGCGCCCGGCTCCCGGCTGATGATCCTGGTGTTCCACCCCGGCGCGCGGCGCGTCCACGCCCGCGTGCCCATCCTCCGCTCCGGCTGACACTCCCCGACCGGCCACGGGCGGGACGATCCGCTCCATTCCCGTACGACGCCGGCGCGGCACGCGCGAGCCACCCCGGGGATCTCGCACAAACCTTCGACACTTCGGCGCCCTAGGGGCGTCTTCTCGACAGGGCACTCCCGGCACAGTGCAGTAGTTTGGCCACACCCCACCTTTTGCGTACATATGGGGAGCCGCCCCGTGACTGCTCACGTACTCAGACCGCACACCGTCGTCGGTGAACACAAGGTCACCACGGCAGAGATCGCCGACGACGTGAGCGCCCGCCACCCCGACCATCCGCGCCTGCGCGCGATCCTCCGCGTCATCGGCAACAGCGGGGTGCGGACCCGCTACTTCACACGGCCCCTCGACTCCCCCACCGTCGCCGGAACGGCCGATGTCGGCGAGCGTGTCCGCACCGCCTTCGCCGACTCCCTCACCATGGCCGAGCACGCCGCGACCCTGGCCCTGGACGAGGCGGGGCTCACCGCACAGGACATCGACGCCCTCGTCACCACGCACACCACGAGCTGGGCCGTCCCGAACCTCGACATCGCCCTCGTCTCGCGCCTCGGCCTCCGTCCCGACCTGCGCCGCATCGCACTGGCGACGGTGGCCTGCCCGGGCGGCGCACTGGCCCTCGCCCGGGCCGCCGACCTCATCGCTGCGCGGCCGGGCAGCAAGGTCCTCGTGGTCGCCGCCGAAGTGCTCTCCGGCATCTACCACCACAGCGACACCACCATCGAGTCAATGATCTACAAGGCGCTGTTCGGTGACGCTGCCGCCGCGACGGTCGTCACCGACACCCCGACGGGGGCCGGGCTCGCCATCGACGACGCCTTCGAGTACGTGCTGCCGGACAGCCTCGACCGGCAGCGCGGCCGGATGGCCGCGGACGGCATCCACTTCGACTCCACGAAGCAGGTCCTGGCCGCGGTCACCGACGTACTGCCCCGCCTCGTGGAATGGCTCGGCCCGCAGAGGCTCGACTTCGCCGTGCTCCACCCCGGAAGCCCCCGCATCATCACCGAGACCGCCGGCGCCCTGCACCTCGACGACCACGCCGCACGACACGCCACGGACACGCTCAGCCACGAGGGGAACCTCGGCGGCGTCAGCGTCCTGCGCGTCCTGGAACGCACCCACGCCGACCCGCCCGACGACGGCGCGCACGGCGCCGTCGTCGCCTTCGGCCCCGGCTTCGCCGCGACGGCGCTGCGGTGCCGATGGCGGGGCGCCGCTTAGATCCTGTGTTCCGCCCGCGCAAGGGCGGGACCCGGCAGGGAGGCCCCGCGAAATCCGGTTGCCGCCTCCTCCGCGCCCTGCTGAGGTGACCCCATGGATCACGAGGCGGTACTGACCGCGTACGACCGGCAGCTTCGGCACGGCGCACTGGGCGAGGGCGACGGCGCGCGGGTCGAGAGGACCGGCGGTGTCGTGCGGGTGACCGGTGACGCCCATGCCTGGAACGGCGTGCTGTGGGCCGACATCGACGCGACGACCGCGGACACCGTGATCGCGGAGCAGGTGCGCCACTACACCGACGCCGGGCGGGAGTTCGAGTGGAAGCTGCACTCCTACGACCGCCCCGCCGACCTCGCCGAGCGGCTCCTCGCGGCCGGGTTCGAGGCCGAACCGACAGAGACGGTCATGGTCGCGGAGGCCGACGCCCTGCCTCCGGGCCCCGACCTGCCCGAAGGTGTACGGCTGTTGCCGGTGACGGACGCCGCGAGCGCGCGCCTCATGGCCCAGGCGCACCTGGCGGCCTTCGGCGAGGACGACGCCGCGCTCAGCGAGCAGCTCGCCCGGCGTGTGCTCGACCGGCTCACCGCGACGCCCGACGAGATCGTCGCGGTCGTCGTGATGGCCGGGGAGCAGCCGGTGTGCGGCGCGCGGATGGAGTTCCGCCCGGGCACCGACTTCGCCGGGCTCTGGGGCGGCGGCACCGATCCGCGGTGGCGCGGCAAGGGCATCTACCGCGCGCTGGTGGACCACCGCGCCCGGATCGCCGTCGCACGCGGCTACCGCTATCTGCAGGTCGACGCCTCGGACGACAGCCGCCCCATCCTGGACCGCCTGGGCTTCGCCACGCTCTGCACGACCACGCCCTACGTGTACCGGCCGTAGGACGAGCCTCACCCGCCGCCTCCCGCGGCGGCGGCTGCTCAGAGCAGCTTGGCGATGGCCTCCGCCGTGTCCGTCTCGCCGAGCCTCGGGAAGATCTTCTCCACGCTGTTGCGGTGAGCGTCGGCGTCCATGTCGGTCACGGCGTCGACGGCGACGGTGACGTGGTAGCCGTGCTCGTGCGCCGCGCGGGCCGTCGACTCCACTCCGATGCTCGTCGCGATGCCGGCGAGCACGATCTGGGTGACGCCCCCGCGGCGCAGCCGCAGGTCGAGATCGGTGCCGTAGAAGGCGCCCCACTGCTGCTTGGTGATGACGATGTCACCCTCCGCGCGCCCGAGTTCGGGGACGAGCTCCGCCCAGTCCGCGGGTACGTCACCGCCGCGCGCGGGGCTTTCGGTACGGCCCGGGGCGCCGCCGGTCACCCGCACAAGGACCACGGGGAGCCCGCGCCCGCGGAAGGCGTCCGCCAGCGCGGCGGCCCGTTCGACGATCTGCTGCGAGGGGTGAACGGTGGGCAGCGCGGTGATGCCCTTCTGGAGGTCGACGAGGACGAGGGCGGTGGTGGGGTCAAGGACGGTGGCAGTCATGGGAGTTGTGCCTTTCTGTGCCTGGGGCGGCTGTGCTGTCTGTTGTCGTGTCGGCTGTGGCTGCGGCTGGATTGCGTGGCCGCAGCGCGCGGTCCGTGAAGGTCAGGACGATCAGGGCCAGCGCCAGGACGCCGCCGACCGCGGCCATCAGGTGGAGCCCCCCGTCGTCGGCCCGCTGCCCGTAGGCGAGGCCGATCAGCCCGGAGGCCGTGATGGCGCCGAGGTACTGGGCGGTGCGCTGGAGTCCGGCCGCCGCGCCGATGGCATCGGCGGGCGCGTACTGCTGCACGGCGGCCTGGTTTCCGGTGCCCATGAGCCCCTGCGGGATGCCGAAACAGGCACCGGCCAGGAGCAGTACGGCGAGCGGCGTGGAACCCGTCGTGAAGAGCAGCAGCGAGCTGCCCGCGGACAGGAGCACCGCGGCGACGGTGAGCGGGGCCCGAATGCCCTTCGTGCGCGCCCCGATCAGTGAACAGGCCAGCGCGGCGAGGGACATCGGCAGCATGACGAGTCCGGTGTGCAGCGAGGAGTAGCCGCGCTCCTCCTCCAGCCACTGGGTGAAGCCGTACATCACGCAGTACACGACGAGGTAGCTGAGCCCGTGCCGCAGGTACGTGCGGGCGAGCGCGGGGTTGGCGCCCAGCATGCGCAGGTCGATGAACGGGCGCGGGTGGCGCAGCTGCCACCAGGTGAGGACGGCGGAGAGCAGGACGGTGGGGGCGAGCAGCCACCACATCGGGTGGCGCAGGTCGAGAAGGAAGACGACGAGGCAGCTGAGCGCGCCGGTGAAGAGCAGTATCCCGAGCGGGTCGAGCGCGGCGGCGAGGCCGCTGCCCGGGCTGCTCCCCGAACCACTGCCCTTGCCCTTGCCCCTCGGGCCGTCCTTCGGGACCCAGCGCAGAGCGCTGGCATAGGCGAGGAGCGCCACCGGCACGTTGACGGCGAAGATGCCGCGCCAGCCCGCGCTCGCGACGAGGAGTCCGCCGAGCGTCGGCCCGATCGCCGCGCTGCCCAGCGCGGCGAAGGAGAGGCGGCCGAGGACGGTGCGCGGGGTGGGTCGGCCGAGGCGCGCGGACTCGCCGCGCAGGACCGCCATCGCCGCCGGGTACGCGGCCGACGTGCCGATGCCGAGCAACAGCCGGGAGACGAGCAGCCAGCCGAAGCCGGGGGCGAGCGCCCCCACGAGGCCGGAGGCGACGACGACCAGGAGGCCGCCGAGGAAGACCCGGCGCGGCCCGACGCTGTCGGCGAGCCTGCCGAGGACGGGCTGGGCGACGGCGCTGGCGAGGTAGAGCGCGGAGACGAGCCATGCGGTGTCCGCGGCGCCGACGCCGAAGTCGTGACCGATCGCCACCAGGCCTGTGGAGATCATCGTGGTGTTGAGCGGGTTGAGCAGGGAGCCGAGAAGCAGGGGTGCGGTGAGCCGCGCGCCGAAGCCGGGGCGCTCGTCCGCCGCGTCGGCCCCGTGCTCGGTGGCCGCCGTGTGCTCCGCCCGCGCACGAGACGTGGCCCTCACTTGCGCATCAGTCGTTCCAACAGCTCGACCGCTTCGGCGAGTTGGCGCCGCTCGGCCGGGTCGAGCTCCTCGGCGACGGCCAGCGAGAGCCAGCCCTGTTTGGCGGCCCGCGCTTCGGCGAGGGTGCGGCGGCCGTTGTCGGTGAGGAAGAGCACGGACTGCCGTCCGTCGTTCGGGTCCGGGGCCCGCTCGATCAGCTCCATGGACTCCAGCGCGCCCACGGTCATCCGCATCGACTGGGGGCGTACGAGCTCCGCGCGCGCCAGGCCCGCCGTGGTCACGGGCCCCTCGCGGTCGATGCGGGAGAGCACGGAACGCTGCGAGGGACTGAGGCCGCTCCCGGGGGACGCTCCGCGCAGCCGTCGCACGAACCGTCCGACGACGTTCGTGAGGTCGGCGGCGACTTGCTCCGGCGTGGGGTCATCGAGGTGTCCGCTCATGCCTCGACGGTACGAGGTCGACAGGCAAACTTGCAAGCTCGCCTGTCGATTCCTCGTCATCTCAGCCCCTCCCCTCCCCCAGAGGCGGCGCGGCCGGTTACCGGATCGGCATCCCCGACAGGGTGCGCGCGATGACCAGGCGCTGGATCTCGCTCGTGCCCTCGAAGATCGTGTAGATCGCGGCGTCGCGGTGCATGCGCTCCACCGGGTACTCGCGAGTGAAGCCGTTGCCGCCGAGGATCTGCACCGCCTGCGCGGTGACCTTCTTGGCGACCTCGCTCGCGTACAGCTTCGACATGGAGCCCTCGGCCGACTCGAACTTCTTGCCGGTGCTCGCCATCCACGAGGCGCGCCACACCAGGAGGCGGGCCGCGTCGATCTGGGTGCGCATATCGGCGAGCTGGAAGGCGACGCCCTGGTTGTCGATGATCGGGCGGCCGAACTGCGTACGCGTCTTGGCGTACTCCAGCGCCTCCTCGTACGCGGCGCGGGCCGTGCCCACGGCCATGGCGCCGACCGCGGGGCGCGATGCCTCGAAGGTGGCCATCGCGGCGTTCTTGACGCGCTCGCCGCCGGTCCTCGCGCGCTCCCGGGCGCGGGCGAGGCGCTCGTCCAGCTTCTCCTTGCCGCCGAGCAGACAGTGGCCCGGCACCCGCACGTCCTCAAGGACGACCTCGGCGGTGTGCGAGGCGCGGATGCCGTGCTTCTTGAACTTCTGCCCCTGGGACAGGCCCGGGGTGGCCGGCGGGACGATGAAGGACGCGTGACCCTTGGAGCCGAGCTCGGGGTCGACGACCGCCACGACGACGTGGACGTTGGCTATGCCGCCGTTGGTCGCCCAGGTCTTCGTGCCGTTGAGGACCCACTCGTCCTTGGCCTCGTCGTAGACGGCACGGGTCCGCATGGCCGCCACATCCGATCCGGCGTCGGGCTCCGAGGAGCAGAAGGCGGCGACCTTGACGTCGTTCACGTCGCCGTACATCTGCGGGATCCACGTACCGATCTGCTCCTCGGTGCCGTTCGCGAGCACGCCGACGGCGGCCAGACCCGTGCCCATGATGGACAGGCCGATGCCCGCGTCACCCCAGAAGATCTCCTCGGTGGCCATCGGGATGCCGAGTCCCGTGGGGTCGAAGAACTGCTGTGCGTAGAAATCGAGTGAATAGATTCCCAGCTTCGCCGCTTCCTGGATGATGGGCCACGGGGTCTCCTCGCGCTCGTCCCACTCGGCGGCCGCGGGGCGGATCACATCGGCGGCGAACCCGTGGAGCCAGTCCCGGACCTCCTTCTGTTCGTCGTTGAGCTCCATGGTGAACTCGGCCATGACCCCTCCAGGACCTGCGATCAACTGCGACGTTACTTGCGGTAACAGCAGTCTGTTACCGGCCAGTAGCCCCTGTCAACTCCCGGCAGCCCGTTCGATGCGGGCCGGTCGGCGGGTGTTACGTTGCGCGTGCGTCACCGATTCAGCACGGGCGGGGAGAAACGATGGAGACCACGCAGCGGACCGATCAACAGCGGTCCGCGGAGCGCCGACGGCGCGAACTGCTCGAGGCCGCGGACCGGGTCGTGCTCCGCGACGGCCCCGGCGCCTCCATGAACGCCATCGCCGCCGAGGCGGGCATCACCAAGCCGATCCTCTACCGCCACTTCGGCGACAAGGGCGGCCTGTACGCCGCGCTCGCCAAGCGGCACACCGACGCGCTCCTCGAAGCCCTGCGCGCCGCGCTCGATGCCCCCGCCGAGCGCAGGGAGCGCGTCGAGGCCACGCTCGACACCTACCTCGCGGCGATCGAGGCACGCCCCCAGGTCTACCGCTTCCTCATGCACCCGTCGGAGGCCCCCTCGCCCGGGGAGCAGGGCTTCGACGTCGGCCTGCACTCCGCTCCCCTGCTGCGCCGGCTCGGCGAGGAGCTCGCCGAGGTCATCGAGGAGCGCGTCGACCTCGGTCCGGAGAGCGCCGAGCTCGCCCGCGTCTGGGGGCACGGCATCGTCGGCATGATGCACGCCGCCGGCGACTGGTGGCTCGGCGAACGCCCCTGCCCGCGCGCGCAGTTGGTGCGCAGCCTCGCCGATCTGCTCTGGGGACGGCTCGCGGCGGCGGGCAACCGGGTGGGCGGCCCCGGGTTCTGAGAGCCTCAGGAGTTCCCGCGGGCCTCGGAGTTCCAGGAGGCCCTGGCGGCGGCCCGCAGCACCCTGCGGCGCCGCCAGCCGGTGAGGCGGTCGGTGTAGACGCCGCCGTCCAAGTGGTCGTACTCGTGCTGGAGGCAGCGCGCGAACCAGCCCGTGCCGTGCACCCGCACGGGCTCCCCGCGCATGTCGACACCTTCGACCACGGCGTGGTCGAAGCGCGGCGTCCCCGCCTCAAGGCCGGGCAGCGACAGACAGCCCTCCGGACCGCGCACCGTCACGCCGTCCACCTCGACGAGCGTCGGATTCACCACATGCCCGAGGTGGCGGACATCGTCGTCGTCCTCGCAGTCGTAGACGAACAACCGTCGGCCCACCCCGATCTGGTTCGCGGCGAGTCCCACCCCCCGCGCGGCGTACATCGTCGCGAACATGTCCTCGATGAGGGCCGCCAGTTCGGGGCCGAAGTCGGTGACGTCCTCGCACACCGCGTGCAGCACGGGGTCGCCGAGCAGGGTCAGAGGTCGTACGCGCCCCGAGGCGCCCGGGATCGTGCCGTGTCGCATGGCGGCAAGAGTACGGTCCAAGGGACGGAGCGGCATCGGGAGGTGCCGAGGTGGTGCCGTGATTCGGGCTTGCCAGTGGATCTCGATAGGCTGAGCAGCGAATCGATGCCGGGGGCAGGCGCGGCGCCGTACGCAAGGAGGATCTCGACAGATGTCAGGCAACACGGACCCGCTGTCGCCGCGGGCCAAGCTGGCCGTGACGGCGGGCAAGGCGGCCGCGGCGGTGTCACGCGCAGCGGGCCGCGGCAGCGGATCGGTGATCGGCGGCAAGGTCGCGCTTAAGCTCGACCCCGAACTGCTCGGACGGCTCGCCACACACCTGGACGTCGTCCTCGTGTCGGCCACCAACGGCAAGACGACCACCACGCGCCTGATCGCCGAGGCGCTGCGGGCCAGCGGCCCGGTCGTCTCGAACGCGCTCGGTGCGAACATGCCCGCCGGAATCACCTCGGCCCTCGCCGGCGGCTCCGACGCACGGTTCGGTGTGATCGAGGTCGACGAGAAGTACCTCGCGGGCGTCGCCCGTGACGTCGACCCGAAGGCGATCGCGCTGCTGAACCTCTCGCGCGACCAGCTCGACCGCGCCGCCGAGACCCGCATGCTCGCCGAGCACTGGCGCGAGGGCCTGGCCGGCTCCAAGGCCGTGGTCATCGCCAACGCCGACGACCCGCTGGTCGTCTGGGCGGCCTCCTCCTCGCCGAACGTGGTGTGGGTGGCGGCGGGCCAGGAGTGGAAGGACGACGCCTGGTCGTGCCCGTCCTGCGGTGGCGTCATGCAGCGCCCCGGCGACGACTGGTTCTGCGGCGAGTGCGGTTTCCGCCGCCCGGCGCCCAGCTGGGTGCTCTCCGGCGACCACGTCCTCGACCCGCACGGCTCGGCCTGGCCGATCCACCTCCAGCTGCCCGGCCGGGCGAACAAGGCCAACGCTGCCTCCTCGGCCGCCGTGGCCGCCGTCTTCGGCGTGCCGCCCCAGGTCGCCCTTGAACGCATGTACCAGGTGCAGGCCGTCGCCGGACGCTACGACGTCGTGCAGTTCCAGGGCCGCGATCTGCGTCTGCTGCTCGCGAAGAACCCCGCGGGCTGGCTCGAGACGTTCTCGCTGATCGACCCGCCGCCGACCCCGGTGATCCTCTCCGTGAACGCGCGCGGCGCGGACGGCACGGACACCTCCTGGCTCTGGGACGTCGACTACACCCGCCTCGCCGGTCACCCGATCTTCGTGCTGGGCGACCGCAAGCTGGACCTGGCCGTGCGTCTGGAGGTCGCGAACCTCGACTTCCGGGTCTGCGAGAGCCTCGACGAAGCGGTGCAGCTCGCCCCGCCGGGACGTATCGAGACCATCGCGAACTACACCGCCTTCCAGGACCTGCGCCGCCGCGTCGGCAACTGACCCGCCCGGATAAGGACATGAGCATGAGCGACAACAGCCTGCGGCTGGTGTGGATCTACCCCGACCTGCTGAGCACGTACGGAGACCAGGGCAACGCCCTGGTCGTGGAGCGCCGGGCGCGCCAGCGCGGCCTCCAGGTCGAGCGCTACGACGTGCGCAGCGACCAGCCGGTACCCACCTCCGGCGACATCTACCTGATCGGTGGCGGTGAGGACCGCCCCCAGCGCCTGGCGGCCGAGCGGCTGCGCCGCGACGGCGGACTGCAGCGGGCGGTGGGCAACGGCGCGATCGTCTTCTCGGTCTGCGCCGGCTACCAGATCCTCGGCAACGAGTTCATCAACGACCTCGGCCAGCGCGAGCCGGGCCTCGGCCTGCTCGACGTGGTCTCCACCCGCGGCGAGGGCGACCGGTGCGTCGGTGACGTGCTCGGCGACATCGACCCGCAGCTGGGCCTGCCCCCGCTGACCGGCTTCGAGAACCACCAGGGCATCACGCACATCGGCCCTTCCGCGCGACCGCTGGCGCGCGTCACGCTCGGCCGGGGCAACGGCACGGGCGACGGCACCGAGGGCGCGTACAACGGCACCGTCTTCGGTACGTACATGCACGGCCCCGTCCTCGCCCGCAACCCGCTCATCGCGGACCTGCTCCTGAAGCTGGCCCTCGATGTGAACGCGCTGCCGCCCACGGATGACCGGTGGTACGAGGCGCTGCGCAACGAGCGCATCGCCGCCGCCCAGCAGCCCGCGTAAACGCCCCGGCCCAGAGCCCGGCTGACGCCCCGCCCGCACATGTGAGCGGGGCCGTCCAGCCCTCGGACGCCTGATGCGGCCCCGCCCCCCGGCGCCTATAGGGTGGCGGGGATCCAGCCGGACGACGTGGTCCGGTCATCGACCCACGTTGCAAAGGTATTCCGTGCAATGCGCATTGGTGTCCTGACCTCCGGCGGCGACTGCCCCGGCCTGAACGCCGTCATCCGTTCCGTCGTGCACCGCGCGGTGGCGGACCACGGCGACGAGGTCATCGGCTTCCACGACGGCTGGAAAGGCCTCCTGGAATGCGACTACCGCAAGCTGGACCTCGACGCGGTGGGCGGCATCCTCGCCCGCGGCGGAACGATCCTCGGCTCCTCCCGCGTACAACCCGCCCACCTGCGTGACGGCGTGGAGCGCGCCAAGGGCCACGTCGCCGAACTCGGCCTCGACGCGATCATCCCGATCGGCGGCGAGGGCACGCTGAAGGCGGCCCGGCTCCTCTCCGACGCGGGCCTGCCCATCGTGGGCGTGCCCAAGACCATCGACAACGACATCGCCGTCACCGACGTCACCTTCGGCTTCGACACGGCCGTCGGCGTCGCCACCGAGGCCCTGGACCGCCTCAAGACGACCGCGGAATCGCACCAGCGCGTCCTGATCGTGGAGGTCATGGGCCGGCACACCGGCTGGATCGCCCTGCACTCGGGCATGGCAGCCGGCGCGCACGCCATCGTCGTCCCTGAGCGCCCCTTCGACATCGAGGAGCTGGCGAAGAAGGTCGGCGAACGCTTCTCCGCGGGCAAGAAGTTCGCCATCGTCGTGGCCGCCGAGGGCGCCAAGCCCCGGGAGGGCTCCATGGAGTTCGACGAGGGCGCCAAGGACATCTACGGCCACGAGCGGTTCGCGGGCATCGCCCGGCAGCTGTCCCTCGAACTGGAGCACCGCCTCGGCAAGGAGGCCCGGCCGGTCATCCTCGGCCACGTCCAGCGCGGCGGCACCCCCACCGCGTACGACCGCGTGCTCGCGACCCGCTTCGGCTGGCACGCGGTGGAGGCGGTGCACCGCGGCGAGTTCGGCATGATGACGGCGCTGCGCGGCACGGACATCACCATGGTGCCGCTCGCGGAGGCGGTCGAGACGCTGAAGACCGTCCCCGAGGAGCGCTACGCCGAGGCGGAGTGCGTGCTCTAGCCAGGCCGTCCCGCGCACTACTCGCCCCCGGTCGTGTCAACGGCCGGGGGCAGTTCTACTCTGGTGCCGACACACGTCGCACAATCCGCACGAATCAGGAGCCACTGGATGGATCACAGCGGGCACGGCATGAACATGGATCTGCCGCCGTTCACGCTGGGGCGAGGCCTGGAACTCTCCACCGACCCCTTCTTCCTCATCAGCTGCCTGGTGGCCCTCGCCCTGTACGGCTGGGGCGTGGCGCGGCTCGTGCGACGCGGCGACAAGTGGCCTGCGGGCCGCACGGTCTCGTTCGTGATCGGCATCCTGACCGTGCTGCTCGTCATGTGCACCAAGCTCAACGACTACGGCATGGTCATGTTCAGCGTGCACATGTCCCAGCACATGGTGATCAGCATGCTGTCGCCGATCCTGCTGCTGCTCGGCGCGCCGATCACGCTGGCGCTGCGGGCGCTGCCGGTGGCGGCGCGCGGCAGCAAGGGTCCGCGCGAGTGGCTCCTCTGGCTGCTGCAGAGCCGGTACGTCAAGATCATCACGCACCCCGCGTTCACCATCCCGCTCTTCATCGCGAGCCTGTACGCGCTCTACTTCACGCCGCTCTTCGACACCTTGATGAGCTCCAAGGCGGGCCACATCGGGATGATGGTGCACTTCCTCGCCGTCGGCCTGGTCTTCTTCTGGCCGATCATGGGCGTCGACCCGGGACCGCACCGGCCCGGCCACATCTTCCGGATGCTGGAGCTGTTCGCGGGCATGCCGTTCCACGCGTTCTTCGGCATCGCGCTGATGATGGCGACGCAGCCGATGATCGGCACCTACATGCATCCGCCCGCCTCCCTGGGCATCGACGCCCTCTCCGACCAGGAGGCGGCGGGCGGCATCGCCTGGGCCTTCAGCGAGATCCCGTCCGTGGTGGTCCTGGTGGCCCTGCTCTTCCAGTGGCGGCGCTCTGAGGACCGTGAGGCACGGCGCAAGGACCGTGCCGCGGACCGGAACGGCGACAAGGAGCTCGAGGAGTACAACGCCTATCTGGCCTCACTGGCGGCTCGCGGACGCTAGCGCGAGAAGGTCCTCCCGGGTGACGATGGTCTTTGGACCGCGGTCTGGGCGCACCGTCGCCGCAGGCTGCCGGGAGGAGGCTGAGCGATGCCCAGTTCCACGAAGACCATGGGTGGGTTCACCATCGGGGGCCTGGTCATGGTGACCGCCTACACGGCGGCGCTCGGAAGCAACGGCTGGCTGTGGTTCGGCTGGGTCGTGGTCGGCCTGCTCACGCTGGCCATGGTCCTGTCGCGCGGCACGCCCTGAGGACCTCGCGACGCCCGGTACCGGTCAGAAGCGGAAGACGTGACCGGTGTCGGCGTCCAGGGCGCAGGCGTTCGGGTACGTCTTGTGCCAGCCGACCGTCCGGCCCCGGTAGGTGCCGGTGGCGGTCGCCGTGACCGGCTCGAACTCCTTCGTACACGCGTGCGGGTCCTTCGCCAGCGCATCGAAGTCCCCCCGCGCCTGAGCGATCGCCGCACACGCCTCGGCCGCCCGCGGATGATGCCCGGAAGGGTCGGGTGCACAGCGCAGCAGCACGCCGCGGACCCAGGTGTTCTCGTCGCCCGAGACGGTGAGGAGGAGCCCTCGGTCCGGGGTGGGCGCTTCTTGCGCGGCATGGGCCGGCAGGGCCGCGCCGAGGGTGATCAGGGCGGCGGCCGTGAGACGGAACGGGCGCATGGGGACCTCCGGAGTGTGACGTCGGAGAGCGACGGTGGCGGTGACGTTCGGTGGCGTCGGGACGCGGGATTCGATGGCGTTCGGGGACGCGGGTGCGGTGGCGTCGGGACGCCGGGCACAGCCCACGGCATCCGTCGCCCCCACCACGCGTCCAGGCGCCGCGCCGGCCGGTCCCCCGCAAGGCGGCACGCAAGGGCCCGAACGGGCTCTCGCATCCGCGCTGTCGATTGGCTACTGTGCGTCGGCACCTGGACCAGGGGGAAGGCTGCAGTCATGTTCTACCTACTGCTCAAGCATGTGATCCTCGGCCCGCTGCTCCGGCTGATGTTCCGGCCCAGGATCGAGGGATTGGAACATGTGCCGGACAACGGCGCGGCGATCGTCGCGGGCAACCACCTGTCGTTCTCCGACCACTTCTTGATGCCTGCGATCATCAAGCGCCGTATCACCTTCCTCGCGAAGGCCGAGTACTTCACGGGGCCCGGCATCAAGGGCCGGCTGACCGCCGTGTTCTTCCGCAGCGCCGGGCAGATCCCCGTCGACCGGTCCGGCAAGGAGGCGGGCCGGGCCGCGATCCGCGAAGGCCTCGGCGTGCTGCGCAAGGGTGAGCTGCTCGGCATCTACCCGGAGGGCACCCGCTCGCACGACGGACGGCTGTACAAGGGGAAGGTCGGCGTCGCGGCGATGGCGCTCAAGGCTCAGGTGCCGGTGGTCCCGTGCGCCATGATCGGCACGTTCGAGGCGCAGCCGCCCGGCCAGAAGGTGCCGAACCTCAAGCGCGTGACGATCCGCTTCGGGGCACCTCTCGACTTCTCCCGTTACGTCGGCATGGACAACGAGAAGGCGGTCCTGCGGGCCGTCACCGACGAGATCATGTACGCGATCCTCGGGCTCTCCGGCCAGGAGTACGTCGACAGGTACGCGGCGGTCGTGAAGGCCGAGGAGGCGGAGCGGGCCGAGGCGAGCAGCAGGGAGCAGCGGAAGTTCCCGAGAATGCCGCTGAGCTGACGCCTCTGCCAGGAGCAGATTCCCTCCCCTCGGCCGCCTGCCGGGACATACGGTCCGATCATGAAGAAGGCAATGGTGATCGGTGCGACGGGACAGATCGGGCGGGTGGCGGTGCGGGCGCTCGCCGAGGACGGCTGGGCGGTGACGGCGGCGTCGCGGGGAGCGGGCAGGGACGAGCGGTGGCCGGAGGATGTACGGGCCGTACGCCTGGACCGGGAGGACGACGCGGCGCTGGCCGACGCGCTCGGCGAGGGCATGGACCTCGTGGTCGACATGGTGGCGTTCACCGCCGCGCACGCCCGGCAGTACGCCGGTCTCGCCGACCGGATCGGGTCGGCGGTGGTGGTCTCGAGCGGCGCGGTGTACGAGGACGAGAAGGGCCGCAGCTTCGACACCCAGGACGAGCCCGACGGCTTCCCTCGGTACCCCGTGCCGATCCCGGAGAGCCAGCGGACGGTGGCGCCCGGCGACTCGACGTACGGCACCCGCAAGATCGAGCTGGAGCGCGAGCTGCTCGCGCTCGGCGAGCGGCTGCCGGTGACCCTTCTGCGCGCCGGTGCGATCCACGGGCCGTACTGCGGCGCGCCGCGCGAGCTGTACTTCGTGAAGCGGAACCTGGACGGACGGCGCACTCGCGTGCTCACGCACGGAGGGCTCAGCCGCTTCCACCCGGTGAGCGTCCACAACCTCGCGGAGCTCATCCGGCTGGCCGGCGCACGCCCCGGCTCCCGGCTGCTGAACGCGGGCGATCCGGGGGCTCCCACGGTGGCGGAGATCGGCGCGGCGATCGATTCGGTGATGGGGTTCGAGAGCGGGACGGTGACGGTGCCGGGCGAGGCTCCGGCCCCGAACGTCGGCGTGACGCCTTGGTCCACGGCGCACCCGGTGGTGTACGACATGTCGGCGGCGGAGCGGGAATTGGGGTACCGCGCGGTGACCACGTACGAGGATTCGCTGGAGGAAACCGTGCACTGGCTGGCTCGGCGGCTGGAGGGCCGCGACTGGCGCGAGGCGTTCCCGAAGATGGCCGCGAACTACGGCCCCTCGGTCGACCTCTTCGACTACGCGGCGGAGGACGCCTGGCTCGCGGGCCGGAATTCCTGAGGCCCACAGACGGACGGCCGCCACCGGGATCACCCGATGGCGGCCTCCCCGTCGTCGTTACGGCTTCGGCACCGCGTGCGGTCCGCACGTCACGTCCGAGGCGTCCACCTTGCCGGTCAACAGGTAGCTGTCGACGCGCTTGTTGACGCACGGATTGATGAGACCGGTGACGCCGTGCGAGCCGGATCCCTTCTCCGTGACCAGGCGGGAGCCCTTGAGACGCTTGTGCAGTTCGACGGCGCCGGGGTACGGCGTGGCCGCGTCACGGGTGGACTGGACGATCAGCGTCTTCGGCAGCCCCTTGTGGGTGCCGACCTCCAGCGGGCGCTGCTGCTTGCTCGACCAGGTCGCGCAAGGCAGGTTCATCCAGGCGTTGCCCCAGGTCATGAAGGGGCTCGACTTGTGGATGCGGGTGTTGTCGCGGTCCCACTTCTGCCAGCTGCGCGGCCACTTGGCGTCCGCGCACTCGACGGCCGTGTAGACGGCGTTGCTGTTCTCCGAGGCGGCGTTGCCCGCCTTGTCGGCCATGTCGGGAGCGGCCGCCTGGATGAGGGGCTTCGGGTCCCCGGCGACGTACTTGCTCCAGTTCGTGGCGATCTCGACCCAGGAGGAGTCGTAGTAGGGCGCGCTCTGGAAGTACGTCTGCAGCTCGGCGGGGCCGACCACGCCGTCCAGGGGCTGCTTCTTCGCGGTGGCCCGCAGCTTGTCCCACTGGGCGCGGACTTCGCCGTACGTCGTGCCGAGGTGGAAGGCGGTGTCGTTCTTCGCGACCCACGTCATCCAGTCGACCAGGCGCTTCTCGAAGGCCACGTCCTGGTCGAGGTTGACCTCGTACCAGATCTTGTCCGTCGAGGGGTTCACCACGGAGTCGAAGACCATGCGGCGCACATGGGCGGGGAAGAGGGTGCTGTAGACGGCGCCGAGGTAGGTGCCGTAGGAGACGCCGAGGAAGTTCAGCTTCTTCTCGCCGAGCGCGGCGCGGATCACGTCCAGGTCGCGGGCGGTGTTGGGCGTCGTCATGTGCGGCAGGAGGTGGCCGCTGCGCTCCTGGCAGCCGTCCGCGTACTCGGCGGCGAGCTTGCGCTGGGCACGCTTGTCGGCCTCGCTGTCGGGGACCGGGTCGAGCTTCGGCGCCTTGACGAACTCCTGCGGGTCCACACAGGACACGGGCGCGGAGTGGCCGACGCCGCGGGGCTCGAAGCCGACGAAGTCGTACGCCTTCGCGGTCTTCTTCCACAGCTCGTTCTTGGTGGTCACGCGGCGCGGGAAGCGCAGGCCTGAGCCGCCGGGGCCGCCCGGGTTGTAGACGAGGGCGCCCTGCCGCTCGCTCTTCCCACCGGTGTTGCCGATGCGGTCGACTGCGAGCTTGATCTTCTTGCCGTTCGGCTTGGCGTAGTCGAGGGGTACGGTCACCCATCCGCACTGGATGGGCTTCTCCAGGCCCCAGTCGGCGGGGCAGTCCCGCCAGTCGATGCCGGCCCGCGCGGCGCGCTGGGCGGCGAGAGCGGCACCGCGGGCCTCACGGTCCTTCCCGGAGCGGGAGGCGGCGGCGCTCTGCGCGCCCGCCTTGGCATCGGCGTTCGCCGTGGGAGCCGCGACGGCACCGGCTATGAGCGTCACCGTGACGAGGGCACCCGCAGATCCGAGCACCGCCGTCCGTCTGGTCCCTGGGGTCCTTCGCAAGTGGGGCCTCCCGTACATCGATTCGAGCAGATTCGATCAGTACGAGGGATCCTTGCGCTTGCGGGGGTGCGGAGAACAGACGCGATGGAAGATCTTTGCCAATCCGATAAACGGTGCGGGTGATACCGGTCATCGGTTACGGCAGGTCGGGGGCCTCATCCCGGTCCACCGGCACTCGTTGCGTGTCCGACTGAGTAGCCACGGCCCCGATGAAGTCCGTTATCGCGGCAACGACAGCGTCGGGCTGCTCGTCAGGGATGAAGTGGCCGGCGTCGGGCACGACGACTCCGGTGGTGTGGTCGGCCCATGGGCTGAGGGAGGCGGCCATGTCCGGAATGGAGCCGTGGCTGCTGGAGATTCCGAGGATGGGCACGCT
Source organism: Streptomyces sp. NPDC058284 (assembly GCF_042881135.1). Taxonomy (NCBI): domain Bacteria; kingdom Bacillati; phylum Actinomycetota; class Actinomycetes; order Kitasatosporales; family Streptomycetaceae; genus Streptomyces; species Streptomyces sp. NPDC058284. The sequence goes on along the minus strand of NZ_JBHVYE010000004.1, from coordinate 303,433 downwards.
CAGGTGCCGCCGCTCGAGCGCCTCGCGGTTCTTGCGCGCCGACTCCGCGGCGTCTCGGTAGTACGCGAGGGAAGCGCGCAGGCCGCCGTCGACGGCGAAGGCCGCCGCGTAGTGGTCGAGCTCCGCGGCGTCGAACGTGTCGGGAGACAGGGCCTTCGCCTTCAAAAACCAGCCGACATACTCGCGTTCGCGGCCGGCAAGCAGCGTCTCGGGCAGCTCGGGCACGGTGTGGAACGCGAAATGCCAGGTCTTCCACGCTCGGTCCGGGTCGGTGGGAATCACCTCCGGGAGCGTGATACCCGGAATTCCGGCGTCGAGCAGAGCGACCCCGCGCAGATGGCTCTCGAAGTTGAGGGCGAGGGAGAAGGCGACCCAGGCGCCGATGTCGTGGGCGATCAGGGTGTAGGTCGACACTCCGAGAGCCTGCACGGCGACGTGGACGTGCGCGGCGACCGTGTGCGTGTCGTAGCCGCACTCCGAACGCTCGGAGTGGCCCTGACCCGGCAGGTCGATCGCGATGACGCGGAACCGGTGGGTGAGGCTGGGCATCACCTTTCGCCAGGCCCACCAGGTCTGCGGGAATCCGGCGAGCAGGACGACGGCCGGGCCGTTCGGCTGTCCGCCTTCGACGGCATGCAGGCGGACGCCGTCCGCGTCGACCCAGCGGTGAGTGAATCCGGCCAGATGCTGCAGGGGGAGGTCGCGGATGGGGTTGTTCTCGGAGATGTGCGGAGTGCTGGTTGTCGGGCCGGTCACGGGGATCCTCCGTCGGTCTCAGGCGTGCGGTTGGGAGGGTGCAGCTGACGGCGGTGACTGCGACCAGGCGGTGCGCTTCTCGCTCGGCCGCGAAGCACGCGACAGCCCTGGCCATGACCGCGCTCGGAGGCTAACACATCTTGAACTGATCAGTTCAAGATGGAATAGTGCGGACCACAGTCCGAACCATCGACGCATCGGCAAGGAAGTAGCCGCGTGGCAGGCAAGAAGCAGTTCGACATGGACACGGTGCTCGACGCCGCGATGATCCAGTTCTGGCGCGCCGGTTACGCCGACACCTCACTGGACGATTTGTCCCGGGCGACCGGCCTGAACCGCAGTTCCATCTACTCCTCCCTCGGCGGCAAGGACACGCTCTTCCTGCGCTGCCTGGATCTCTACGCCGCACGCTACGGCGAGATGTACGACGCCGCCCTGACGTCCGCGGCCTCGGATCCCGTTGCCGCCGTCCGTGCGTTCTTCGACGTCACCCTCGAGCGCATCGCCGATCCCGAACTGCCTGATGGATGCCTGATCGCCCAGTCAGCCATGGCAATTCCGGTGCTGAGCCCGCGCGTCGCAGCGCACACCAAGCAGGCGCTCGGCTTCCAGCGCCTGCGCCTGTGCGCCGCGTTGAAGACCGGCCGGCTGACCGACCAGGACGCCGAGGCCTTCGCCGTACACGTGGCGGCTGTGAACCAGTCGCTCGCCGTCATGAGCAGGGCCGGGGCGAGCCCGGCGCAGCTCCGGGCCGTCGTGGGCGTGAGCGTTGACGCACTGTCGCAGGCATTGCGCGCGTAGCGAGCTGGCATGTGACCTGCTCCTCCTCTTGACCCACAGCGTGCGCCGACACTCCTCGCCTGAGCGTCACCGCGTGGGCATCGCCGCGTGGACGTTGCCGCGTGGACGGCAGCGCCTCTTGCCCATCAGGTGTGCAACCTTCGGGTCGACCGCTTCGCTGTACGCCCCGGTGAACCACCGCTGCACGAACAGGTCCACCTGGCCTGACGGGCGTCCCGGTCCGGTGACCAACGCCGCCGTCAGCCGGAGTGGCTGCGCGCGTGCTGAGCGAGTTCTACGCTTGAGGTCGTGGTCAGGTATCCGGACCAAGTCTCACGTCGTCTCGCGGCCGCCGTACGGGAGCCGTTGGACCGGGACGCCGTGGGGGAACTGATCTCCCGTGAGGTCGCCTCGTCCGTACCGCACGAGGCGATGAACTTGGTGGGGCTCAACCCCTGCACCGGAACGATTTCCTTCGGCTTCTGGCACCGCTATCCGCCCGATCTGGCCCGCGCGGTCATGCTCAACTGCTACTGGGGCGACGATCCGATGCGCCCGGTGGACCTCGCCCGGCAGCGAGTACCGATCGCGATGGCATGCGCTGCCCCGGAGTGCGTACCGGAAGGCTCCTCCATCGTGCCGACCGCAGCGGTGCGCACACGTGGGATCCTCCGGGAGCACGGCGCCGGTTGCGAGTTGCGGCTGCTGCTGCGCGATCGCCGGTACACCTGGGGCGTGCTGTGCCTGTTCCGCGAAAGCGGCAGGCGTCCCTTCGCAGCCCAGGACGCGGACCGGCTCATGGCGCTCGCACCGGCGCTCATCGCCGGACTTCGCTCCTACGTACAGGCAGGCCGGTCACTGCCGGCGAAGCCGCCCCCGCGGCCCGGCGTCATCCTGGTGGGCGCCGACCACACGGTGCGCGGCATCACCGCCGAGGCCCGGGAGTGGCTCGGGGAGTTGAGGGCAGCGGGCGTGTCCGAATGGCTGTCCTCTCCTGACTGGTCGGCGGTCGCCCTGGCCAGTGAGGGGGGCTCAGCCGTGAGTGCCCGGCCCCGTGAGCGGCCGGTGGTCTGCGTACCTGCGACGCATGCCGGACGCTGGGTCGCGCTGCACGCACAGTCTCTCGGCCCGTACGGCACCGAACCGCGCCGGGAGCGGTCAGGCCCCCGTGGCCGGGGGGCGGAACCGATGCCGAAGCAGGCGCCCGGGAGCGGCGACGGAACGGCTGTTGTCGTTCAGGCCGCCACCGGTGGCCTCCTGATGCCCGCGTTCGCCGCCTGGTACGGGCTCACTCCCCGCGAACGTCAAGTCGTCGAGCACTTCGCACAGGCCCGCACCTGCCGGCAGGTGGCCGCGGAGCTGGGCATCAGCCCCTTCACCGTCAACGACTACCTGAAGACGATCTTCCGCAAGACGCGAGTTCGTGGGCGAGACGAACTCATGGCCCTTCTGAACCACTCGCTGTGACCCCCGGGTCCCCCTGGGCCCCGGCATGCGACACCGTCATCCGACCTGATTGCTCCGAGCGGCCTGCGGACAGCCGCCCGGCGCCCGGCGCCCGGCGCGCGGCGTGCGGCGTGCGGCGTGCGGCGTGCGGCTTGGGCCCTCCCGCAATCCCCCAATGTCAGGGGTACTCCCGCTCCGTCGCCTGGCCCACTCTCGGTCACAAGGCGCACGTACGCCGCATGGCGTGCACACCAACGCGCCGCGGACCATGGGCGGTTATGCCCTGAAGGAGAAGAGCGAGATGACATCCAAAAGGCCGGAACAGGTGACCGGGACCGATGCGGTGACCGCGATCAAGGCGGAGCGGGTCCCCGAGGCGGAGGTCTCCGCCTCGGGAGCGTGGTGGACGGCCTTCTTCAGGGCGAGCCGCATCTTCAACAAGCGGATCGACATTCCTGTCGTACCCGGGAGCCTGCTGTTCGTGTCCCTCACCGAGTGCTCGCCCGGCAGCAACACCCCGTTCCTGGGGGACGCAACCGTGCACACCTACAACGTCGTTCCTTTCAACGGCTACATGATGCTCCGTGGGGAGGTCGACTGGGACGAGGACCTTCTCCTTCGCGCCAGCGTCTATCTGGCCTGACGGCTGCGGGCCGGGGGGCATTCCCTTCATGGGCGTACCACCCGCGCCCGCGTTCTTCCCACACTCCCGGCGCGAAGGGAGACGCGAGCTCACCGACCGGCTCCGGGCGAAGCGCTGCCGGGTCCGGCGACTGCGCCCGGCGAGCGGCGAGTGGCAAGCGGCGAGTGGCGAGTGGCGAGTGGCGAGCGGCGACCCGGTACGGAACCGGGAGGCCCGTCAATCTCCCGCACCGCCTTCGCGGTCGTCCGGTGCGTACAGGTCGAGGAGGCGGACCCTGGCCACCCGGAGGCGGTGAGCCAGGACCCGGCCCACCCAGTGGCCGACGACCGTGCCGAGGGCCGGGTCGTCCTCGCACATGAGGCGCACCGCCGGGGCGTCGAACTCGGCCGCCCGCACGGGGCTCTGGGCGACCGCGCCGAGCTGCCAGATATAGGGCGGGAACAGCCAGGACCAGCCGAGGAGCTCATCGCGCCCCAGCGTCTCGATCGACGTGAGCCGGTGGCCGGGTACGTGCATGTCGAGGACGACGGATCCGGTGCGGATGATCCAGAACCGGTCGGCGCGACCACCCTCATCGAAAATGCGGGTCCCTGCCGGGAACGACGCGTCACGCGCGATGCGCATCAAACGCTCGCGGTGCTCGGCGGGAAGAGCGCTCAGCGTGGTCGTACTGCTCATCGCCGTGTCTCCTTGTCCGCCGCCTCGCTCCGCACTGCCGTGGTTGCACCGGTCGTCATGTCGTTCTCCCGGGCCGAGGGGTCATTGCCTACGTTCCCAGGCTCGGGGCCCGGGCGGAGGCGGGTCAGGGGCCAAGCGGCCATATTCGGGGCCGCTCAGGCCGAAGTGTCGCGTGCGTTCAGCGCTGCTGCACCGGCATGGTCCAGGCGGCCACTTGGCAACGTCATTTCCTTCCGGGGAACAATGCGGAAAGATGGCGCTGTGCCCCGCCGCCCTACGCGCAGCAGAGAAGTCAGGCCACACCCACCTCGCCAGTCGCGAATAGCCATCTGGGTCGCTTCTGTCGCTTCAGTCGCCGTTGCACTCCTGACAACGATCGTTACAGGCGTTGCGGATCGGGTGGTCAACACATGGATGGACAGGGACAAGCCGCCAAAGATCGAAGAGACGAACATTCGATATTTCCGCCCCTTTGAAATCGACGAGAAGCTGAAGCCCATATACGCCAGCACGAAACGCGCCTCCGGTGAGTGCATCGACGGGTTCCTGAGCAGCGATCCGTCCACGCTGCGATGTTTCTCGCATTCGCAAGTGCTGGATCCCTGCTGGGCCCGGGAGAAGGACGCAGTGTGCCCCGGCACGCCATGGAGCCGCGAAGCCACACTCGTCAAACCGAAGTCCATGCCGACCCTCTCCCCCAAAGCGCACGAACAAATACAGCCGTGGGCACTGGAAGTTCAGAATCCGGACAGCCCGAGGAATTACATGCACTGCATCACCATGGGGGGGGCCACCGGAGACATCGCCGGGAAGCGGATAAGCTGGCTGTGCGTAGATGGAGAAGAGAACACTCTGGGTTACGCAGTGGGATCTCCCATTCAGAAACATAAAGGGCCATGGATGATATATTTCGCCGCAAGCAAAAGTGCGGATGTGGTTCTTGCCCCGATCAGGACCTTGTGGAAGTAGCTCCAACTACAACGTTCCGGGCTCGATCAGCCCTAGGACCTGGCTCCGGTGGCGCCTGGATGGGGTTGTTGCACATGCCGTAGCGGCATGTGGTGGGGTCGGGGCACCACAGCACGAAGGGCTCTGTCTGCGATGTACCCCTCCCTCACGCCTCCCCGGCAGGTCAAGATCGGTGATGCCGCTGCGTTCGCCGGGATCACCCCACGCGCCATCCGCCATTACCACGAGATCGGTCTGCTGCCAGAGCCCGAGCGCGGCGGGGACGGCCGCCGCCGCTACGGCTATGACGACATGACCCGCCTGCTATGGATCCGCAAGATGGCTGATGCCGGTATCAGCCTGGACGACATGCGGGCCGCCTTCGGCGAAGCCCGGGATGAAGGTGGAGACGAAGCCCTGGACCAAGCCCCGGATATCGAGTCGGTCCTGAGCAGGCTGGAGGAAACCTTGGCGGCGCAGGAGGCCGCCATCAAACGTCGGCGCGCGGCTGTCCAGCGCCTGCAGGCGGTGGGCAGCCCACTGGGGCTGCTCTCCGAACTGGTCACGGACCGACTCAGCCACCTGCCCCCGGACGCGCTGCGTCCCTCCGATCTGGACGCCCTGCTGGTCACGGAACGGATCTTCGGGCCGCTGGGCGCCGCCATCCAGGCCGGCACGTTCATCGTGCTGGCCAGCCGCCCCGACCTGCGGGCCGAGGAGGACCGTCTTGAGGCGGCCGAGGCCGCCCTCGACGACGGCGTCGAACCCGACGACCCGCGCGTCGAAGAGCTCGCCGTACAGCGATGCGCTCACCAAATGGCCCTCAATCAGGCCATCGAGGCAGCTGGTCTCGACGCGGCCGATGAGGAGATCTTCGAGATCTACGACGCCGATTTGCAAGGGGAGGAGGGCACAGAGATGAGTGCCGCCGCAGCGATGACCAAGATGCCTTACGACTTCTCTCCTGCCCGGATGCGCTGCGTGGAACTCGCCGGACGGCTCTTCGGCGAGGCCCTTGCCGACGCACACTCCGCGGACAGCTGATCGCCTGTGCCTGGCACTGGCGTGGCCCGACAACCGGTCGCGTTCATCCGCGTGTGACCGATCGGGTCAGACGTCGAGCCCAGGCCGTAACCAAAGGTGACAGCACAACTGGCCGTACGTGGGGATTCCGAACTGGCCGCTGACACCCTCCTGGAAGACGGCCGCCTCGCCGTGTGAAACTACGCCGACGGCACCGATCCAGCTCACACCGGCCCCCGAACCGTCAGATGCATGGCCCCCCTCTTCCGTACCGCCTGGCTCAACTCGTGTGACGGAGCCACTGCAGTCCCTGGTCTTTCGACATCACCCCGCGCCAGACATCCGCAAGGCCTGGCCGGTGCGCGCGAACAGGAAGAGGAGAGACGACGCATGAGCGCTCATCCTGGCGGCACGGAGGCCACGACGTCCGCGAGCGGCCCGCGCCCGCCCATGACACGGTTCGACGACATCTACGACCTTCCCGACCCCCGGGCCTTCTTCCGCGCGCTGGGCGCGTGGCAGTACCAGACCCCTCATCACGCCCAGCCGTTTTTCCGGCGTCTGGTGGACGTCCTCGCCGCGGACGGGGCACGTGGCGACCGAGCCGTCACCGTGCTCGACATTTGCTGCTCGTACGGAATCAACGCAGCTCTCCTCAACCACGACCTCACCCTGCAGGATCTGTACGCGCACTACACGGATCCGGCGGTGGCCCGGCTGACTACCGCCGAACTGATTGCACGCGACCGCGCCTACTACGCGGCCCGCCGCCGCCCCGGAGCGGCCCGCGTGATCGGCCTCGACGTGGCCCACCACGCCGTCGATTACGCCTGCGCAGTCGGACTCCTGGACGCGGGTTTCTGCGAGAACCTGGAGACCACACCGCCCTCCGCAGCCCTGCTGAGCGCCACCAGCGCCACCCGCCTGATCACCGTCACCGGCGGGGTCAGCTTTCTCTCGCCCCGCAGCTTCCGACCCTTTCTGGCCGATGTCGGTAAACCGCCGTGGGTGGCCGCCTTTGTGTTGCGTACCGGCTCCTACCAGACCATCTCCCACGAGCTGGAGTCCTTCGGCCTGGTCACCGAAAAGGACGTCGCACGGACCTACCCGCAGCGCCGGTTCACCAGCCCCCAAGAACAGCAATCCGCCATCGACGCGGTGGCGGCAGCCCACGAGGGCCCCGAGGGCAAGGAGACCGACGGGTACTTCCACACCGCACTGCACCTGTCCCGGCCGGCCGAGGACATCGCAGCCATCCCGCTGGCCGCCCTGACAAAGGACGCAACGGATCCGGCGGCCGGGCCGCGAGACCCCGTACAGGGATAACCGTCCGCCAGTGCTGCCGCGCAGCAAGGGCGGCCAGGAGCATCCGGTGGCGAACCATGGGACCGGGCCAAATGTCTCCCGTGCCACCGGCAGTACGGGCAGGGGAGCACGGCAGCTCCCGGTCGGCGGATGGCAGTACAAGCACCACTGAGGAGTACGTCGCCGTCTTCCAAGAGGACCTGATCCGCTCCTACCGGGCCTTCCCGGACCAACGGCGAGCCACACGGCCCATAGAGGAATATCGTGAACCCACGACCGACGAATGGCGCGAGTTCCAGGAACACTTTCACACCCGCAAGCTGGAACTCGGCGACTGCGCACGACCTTAACCCCGTACCAGCACGAGCACTCGTGCTTCTCTGAACTACATTCGCTTGGTTGAGGGTCTGATCGGCACGTACTGTCAAGTGACGACTTCCACGGAAGCGGGTCGGGGGAACGGCATCATTTCCCATCCCAAGGGCCAGTCCGGATCTCGTTGCTCTGCGGCCTCGACCTCAAGGCGCCGGGGAACACGCCATGTCCACCATCGAGCACCTTCTTCGGGGCGGTCAGGCCACGGAATCGTCGCGCGGCGATAGCGAACATCGATGCAATCGAGTTCCGGTTGCCTGATCGCGCGAACACGTGAGGGCAGCAACGGCCAGACTCCCGCGAGTGCGTTCCGGCATGAGAGATCGTTGTCGAGCTCCGGCGCGCACCACGAGTAGCCCTCCTCCACCTCGTCCACCAAAGCGCTCCACTGTGCGAGGAGGGAGTTGAGGGAGTGGGCTTGTGCTCCACCTCCGGTGCTGATGACACGGGCGAGGGCTGCCCTGACGGCGTCGTACTCTTCAGCGCTCAGAGCGATTTCGTCCGTGTGGCTGTCTGCCGGATCCATGCGGCGACTCCTGCTGAACATGATGGGACGGCGCGGGTTAACTCACCTTTTGGCGGAGCTGATTGTCGCGCTCAGAGTGCGCAAGGCGTCGTCGTATTGGTGGCGGTCGAAATGGAACGGACCGAACGCCGTGTAGTCGCCGTTGTGCGGTGGGGCTGCTCGAAAGCATCCCAGATCACGAGGTCGGCTGTCGCGGTGATGCGGACCATGAGCGGCCAGCATCCCCACTCGCCGCATTCACAACCCAGAACCGGTGTCTTCGGCCCCATCGCGTTGGTGGACCGTCCGGGGAAGTGCTCCAGCATCGGGCCGAAGTGGAAGAACTCCGGGATCAGACCGCCGTAGGCGTCGCCTGCGGGCTGCATCCCGGCCGCGATCTCGAACCCGTCGATCAGCTCGGTGAGTGGTGCTCCGTCGATGCGGGCAACGATCACGAGCGGGCCGCCGTCGCCACGCTGCCGCAGTCGAACCGGATGTCATTGCTGGTCATCCAGTGATTGTGCCAGCGAAGCCGTTCCCTCCACCTGGGTAAATTGAGCTGGGACTATGTGTGGCATGCCGAGGTCGATCGCCGTACCGCCGGAAGTTTGTCGGTCCATGTGAGCGAGCTTGTCTTCGGCGCCAGCCAGGCTGACCCGGAGCCCTTCGACTTCTCCGAGCCATCCTTCACGCTCGGCCTCGGCGATGCGGGCGACGAGGTTCTCGCGGATCTCCTCCAACCGGCCGCGCTGAGCCGGGTCCGGCCGGAGAAGCGAACAACGAACACAAGCGTGTTCATGAACACAAGGGGTTGAAAAGGCGCGACCGCAGGTGCCGATGGAGACCTTGCGCTTCTCGAAGTGTGCGAGGAAAGCGTCCCATTCCTCCTCGGTCGGCGTCCGATACTCTTCGCTGGGTCGGCTGGCCCGGCGACGGGCGATGAAAGCGCGGTGGGCCTCGATGGTCTCGGCCGGGTAGATCGCCTTGTAGCCCATCGTCGTATCAAGACTCCGATGCCCGCAGAGCACTTGCGCGATGTGCGGTGGCAGGCCGTTCATGATGGCTTCGGTCACGAAGATCCTGCGGAAGTCGTGCGGGGAGAAGACGAGCGGTTCTCCGCCTCATGACACGTCGCGCCTGTGCGACGGTCGGCGGCACCGACCACAGGGGCGATCACGCCTGGTTGGTGTCGCAGCTCGCCCGTCAGGTGTTGGCCCCTCGGGCCGCCACCGCCCAGCGGTCCACGACCTGATCGCCCTGCACGATGACCAGCTCATCGGCCAGGTTCACCGGTGTGCACACGTGGTTGGGGACGACTGCCACCACGGTGCCCAGCGATGGGGCCTTCATGCCCTCAGGAAGCACCACTGTGGCGTGATGCTCCGACAGTGACGTGAGGGACGCGCCCGGAAAGGCGGGCAGGTACCCGTGGCCAGTGACCCACGGTGACCTGTCGGAGCCCAGTACCTTACTGCCGACGTCCAGCACGAAGCGTCCGGTGGCCGGTACGCTCACCACGGTCGCGATGGCGTACAGGGCCAGGTCGGTTGAGGTGCAGGTCCCGATGGCCAGCTGGGTCGCGTCGTTGAAGACATACACGCCGGGCCGCAGCTCGTTGACCGCGCCGGGCTGCCACCGCCCGGCCGTCGGCGTCGATCCCCCGCTGACGACCCGCGCAGACAGACCTACGGCCTTCAGGGCTTCGACCGCCTCGCCGAGCGCCAGCTCCTCCTCGCGCGCCGCATTTTCCCGGGCCTGCGGGTCGTAGCCGTAGCCGTGTCCGGGGAAGGTGAATACCCCTGCGACGTCGAACCCGGCATCGGCGGCCGCCTTGCCCACCGCGGCGGCATCGGCCGGGAGGACTCCGGTGCGGTGGTGACCGCTGTCGACCTCGACCACCACTTCGACCGGGCACGCGGCCCCCCGAACTGCCCGCCCCAGACGCTGAACACCCTCCACAGAGTCGGCGCCGACCCGCAGGGCCGCGGTCTCCGCCAGTCGACGCAACCGCCGAGCCTTGCCGTCGTCGACCCACAACGGGTAGGCGATGAACAGATCAGTGGCACCGCCTCGGGCGAACACCTCCGCCTCAGCAACGGTGGCCACCGTCAGACCCACTGCCCCCGCGCCGATCTGCCGGTCGGCGATCTCCAGGCACTTGTGCGCCTTCGCGTGAGGACGTAGCGCAAAACCGCCTGCCCCGGCCGCGGCTGCCATCCGGGTGATGTTCCGTTCCATCACCTCTACGTCGACCAACAACGCGGGTGTGTCCATACCTTCAGGAAGATCTGTGCTCATATACATGCACCTCCACCGGAAGATCACGCACAGACGATCATGCGTGGTTCCCGTCAAGGACACATGAGACACGGATCCCTGGCGACAAGTTCAGCAGGTTGGCCGCATGCCTTCTGCACTTGTTGTCGGCTACGACCCGCAAGCGATACCTGGCGTCGACGGAGAGGCTCTTCGTCTGGCGCTCGACGCGGAGCCGGCCCGGTTCGGTGAGCACGGCATCGACGCGGCCATGGCTCTGATCGTGTGCGACGAATCGGCAGAACCCACCCTCGTCGCATCGTTGACCAGGCATCCGTGGGACGTCGTGGTCGTCGGCGGCGGGATCCGCAAGACCGAGCCGCTGCTCCCGCTCTTCGAACAGATCGTGAACCTGATCCGGCGCCATCGCCCCAGGCCGCCATCGCGTTCAACACCAGCGGCGGGGACAGCGTCGAGGCGGCACAGCGGTGGCTCTGAAGCCGGGCCGCTCCCGCTCGATCACGCCCTGAGTGGCGCTTCCCCGCGGGCGACCTGCCGGACGAGGACCTCGCGATCGATGCACTGGCCTTGCCCCCCGCTGCCGCATGAGCCGGGTCCAAGGTCCGGACAGCCGCCCGATTTCGCCGCGCTCCGATCACGGGCACTACTTAGTGGTACTGTGTAGCGGTACTCGGTACTACGCAGTACCGCTAGGGCCGAGGAGGACTCGCGATGGACGATCTGACGGAGATGCTCAAGGGCACGCTCGAAGGGTGCGTGCTCGAAATCATCAGCAGCGAGGAAACGTACGGGTACGCCATCACTCGCCAGCTGAACGAGCTCGGCTTCACCGACGTGGTCGAGGGCACGGTCTACACCATCTTGCTGCGGCTGGAGAGGAACAAGCTCGTCCAGGTGACGAAACGACCGTCCGGGGTCGGACCGCCGCGCAAGTTCTACGCGCTCAATGACGCCGGACGCGAAGAACTCGCGAAGTTCTGGACGAAATGGCAGTACGTGTCATCACGCATCGACAAGCTAAGGGAGGGCGGGAGATGAGCTTCTGGGAGACCATCACAGGCAGCGATCTCACCAGGGATTGGAAAGCGTTCGAGGCCAGGGCGGAGGCCCTGCCGGACGACCATCGAGCGGCATGGGACCAGATCAAAGTCCACCTCCTCCCCCATGGGGACTTCACCGGCCGCAACCTGATGCCGATCCTCGACGCTGGCCTTGGGCTGCTCGAGGAAACAGCGGCGGACGGGCAGAGCATCCACGAGGTGCTCGGCGACGACATCCCAGGCTTTTGTGCGGCGCTGGCCGGCGGGGAAGGGGCCCGCACCTATCGCGACCGGTGGCGCGAGCAGTTGAACAGGAACGTCGCAAGGAAACTGAACCGGCTGGGAGGCTGACGTGAGCATCCAGGACATCATCGAGGGCAAGAAGCAGTGGCGGGCCCACCTGGCTCGGGTCAAGGCGCTCCCGCCGGACTACCAGATCGTCTACAAGGAGATGCAGAAGTACCTGTTCAAGGTCGGTCCTATCGACCTGCTCAACGGGCCCCTGCTCCCCGGAATCGTCGACTTCTTCGAGGAAGGCGCCGCCGACGGCAAGGGAGTCTTGGAACTCATCGGGAGCGATGTCGCCGCCTTCTGCGATGGCCTGATCAAGGACTCGCGCACCTATGCGGACGTCTACCAGGAGTCCCTCAGCAAGGAAGCCGGTAAGGCCGAGAAGTAGCACCCGCGCGCCCCATACCGGCGGGCGCAGCAACCCGCACGCCGCGGCTCGTTCGCCTCGGCACAGCGCCGACCGTGCACAAGCCGACCGGTCGCCGCCAGTCCTCCAGCCTCCGAAGGGAAGCAGACATGCCTCCATCTGTCATGCCCACATCCAGTCACCGTGACGGTCATCCGTCGCCGACCGCCATCTCCGCCACCGGGTTACGCAAGTCTTACGGAGACAAGCTCGTCCTTGACGGTATCGATCTGCACATCCCCGCCGGGTCCGTGTTCGCGCTGCTCGGCCCGAACGGCGCAGGCAAGACCACCGCCGTCAAGATCTTGTCCACGCTGATCACTCCCGACGCCGGAGACCTGCACGTCGGCGGCCACGACCTCGCCGCCGACCCGCAGGCGGTACGCGCAGCGATCGGCGTCACCGGCCAGTTCTCCGCCGTCGACGGCCTCATCACCGGTGAGGAGAACATGCTCCTGATGGCGGACCTGCACCACCTGCCCAAGAGCGAGGGGCGACGGGTCGCCGCCGAACTCCTGGAGCGCTTCGACCTGGTGGAGGCGGCGAAGAAGCCGGCCTCGAACTACTCCGGCGGCATGAAGCGCCGCCTGGACATCGCCATGACCCTGGTCGGCGACCCGCGGATCATCTTCCTCGACGAGCCGACCACCGGCCTCGACCCACGGTCCCGGCACAACATGTGGCAGATCATCCGGGAGCTGGTCACGGGCGGTGTGACCGTCTTCCTCACCACCCAGTACCTGGACGAGGCCGACGAACTCGCCGACCGGATCGCCGTCCTCAACGACGGCAGGATCGTGGCGCAGGGCACCGCGGAGGAACTGAAGCGGCTGATCCCCGGCGGGCACATCCGGCTCCGCTTCACCGACCCGGTCGCGTACCAGTCGGCCGCTGACACCCTGCGCGAGGTCGTCGCCCGGGACGACGAGGCGCTGTCGCTGTCCATCCCCAGCGACGGCAGTCAGCGCGAACTGCGCTCCCTCCTCGACTGGCTCGACTCCGCCGGTATCGAGGCGGACGAGTTGACCGTCCACACCCCCGACCTCGATGACGTGTTCTTCGCCCTGACCGGCCCGCCCACCGTCCCCAACCAGCCGAAGGAGACGGCCCGATGAGCTCCCTCTCTCTCGCCGTACGCGACTCGCACACGATGTTGCGCCGCAACCTGCTGCACGCCTGGCGCTACCCGTCCGGGACTCTGAACCTGCTGCTCACGCCGATCATGATGCTGCTGCTCTTCGTCTACATCTTCGGCGACGTGATGAGTGCCGGTATCGGTGACGGCAGCGCGGACCGCTCCGACTACATCGCCTATATCGTTCCCGGCCTGCTGCTCATGACCATCGGCAGTACCGTGATCGGGGCCGCGGTGTCCGTCTGCGTGGACATGACCCAGGGCCTCACCGCTCGCTTCCGCACGATGGCGATCTACCGGGGATCGCTGCTGGTCGGGCACGTCGTCGGCGGCGTGCTGCAGTGCGTGATGAGCGTGGTTCTTGTCGGCGCTGTGGGGGTGGCGATGGGTTTCCGCTCCACGGATGCCACCCCGCTGGAGTGGATCGCGGCGTTCGGGCTGATCACCTTGTTCGCCCTGGCACTCACCTGGGTCGCGGTCGGCATGGGCGCGGCCAGTCCGAACCCCGAGGCGGCCGGCAACATGGCCATGCCGCTGATTCTCCTGCCGCTCATCTCCAGCGCCTTCATCCCGGCCGAAACGATGCCGGGCTGGTTTCAGCCGATCGCCGAGTACCAGCCCTTCACCCCCGCCATCGAAACCCTCCGTGGCCTGCTCCTCGGCTCCGGAATCGGCAACAACGGCTGGATCGCGATCGCCTGGTGCGTCGCCCTGACCGCGCTCGGCTACCGCTGGGCAACGGCGCAGTTCAACCGCGACCCGAAGTAGAGGTGGGCGGGGTGGCGAAGTCGGTCGCTCTGTCACCCGATCGAGGCATCCGTCAGCGAACCCGGGCGCCCCTCGCCCAAGATCGTCCAGAGTGGGCTGGGACGCGCCACACGCCCGCCTCATCGGCGGTCTACGGTGCCGAGACGCCGCGCCTCCCACCGCGGTCGCCCGAGGAGGAATTCTGTGCCATCACCCTGTGACCCCCAGCATGCTCCTGCCGGCGATGTGGGCGCAGCGCTCATGATGGTCGACTCACGGCTCAAACAGATCCGGGACGGCAGGACCGAGACCGGCCCCGACCAACAGGCGATGATCGACCAGTACATCGCGTCCCTGGGCCCCGGCGGGGCCGATGACCTGCTGGATGGCACGTGCACGCTCATCTATCTGTTCATGCAGTGGCTGCGGACGGCCTATGAGGACCACGACAAGGACGTCATCGAGTACGTGGTCCCCAACCTCGTTGCCTCGATGCGCATGATGCCCAAGAGCGCCCGCCCCGAGGCCATCCCCACCATGGTCGGCCTGGTCGTCGCCGCGGGGACCGGCCTGAGCCCGAATCTGTGGCGCCAACAGTACGGAGACTGGACCGAGGAAGAGCTGACCCCCCTCGAAGCGACCACCTTGCTGCTCGCGGAGCACATCAACCGCCTCACGGACAACCCCGACTTCGCCACCCGCATGGTCACCGAAGCGCTGTCCAGGGCGGACGAAGACGGATGTGCCGGGTCTTAGAGCTGCGTTTCCGCTGCGGCGCAGCCCAGCCCCTTGGCTAGCGAGCGAGGGCCGGGCCGGGAGAGCACGGCCAGGTGGAATGGCCGTAACAACCTCACCCTGGAACCAGGATGACGGAACAGCACGAAGAGTGGCGGATGAGGAGGAGACCTCAAGCGGGCAGTTTCGTGTCGATGACGAAGCTGATTTCGATGACCTGGCCGGGCAAGGTCAGCTCAGTAATGCCCAAGACCGTGCTGGCCGGGCGGTGGTCGCCGAAGTACCCGAGGTTGCCCTCCGCCGTCACCGCGGCATTCTGCCGCAGGTTCACCACGTACAGGGTCTGCGAGACGACCTGGTTCCGGGTGGCGCCGTAGTGGTCCAGGACCTTGTCCATGTTGGCGTAGGTCTGCTTGAGCTGGGCGGCGAAGTCGCCCGCGTAGAGGAACTCGCCTGCCTCATCAAATGAGAGCTGTCCGGAGACGTGGATCAGCTCGCCGGACTTGATCGCCTGTGAATAGCCGAAGTCGCTCTCGGCCGGCACGTTGTAGTTGAAGGCATCAATGGTGGCCATGTTGCTCGCCCTTCCGGATAGCTCTCGTGTGGTTACTCGGGAACTGTAGGAGAGTGACGACTGACCCGGAAGAACGCACTTTTCGGTGACTGAGGAACCTCATGGTGACCGAGAAACTGCTCCGCCAAGGCTCAACCAAGGGCCTGCCCGAGGACGCTGACCTGCGGCGCGCAGACTCCCTGGCGCGGGAGGTCTTCTCGGACGTCGCCAGCAAGTGGGCGCTCCTGATCGTCGAGGCGCTCGGCGAGCGCACCCTGCGCTTCAGCGAGTTGCGGAACGAGGTCGAGGGCGTCAGCCACAAGACGCTCACCCAGAACCTGCGCATGCCGCACGCAGCGAGACCCTCGCGCGTTGCGCGATTCCTTTGATCGGTCTCACGTGATCGGGCTACGAGCCATCCCGTGCCACAGGTTGAGGCCGGGCAGCCCACTCGCGACGACGCCGCACGGCTGCCCGGCGCAGGCACCTCGCTCGGGCCTACCCGAACTTCACGAAGGTCGGGAAGGGAGCCGAGAACGTCTCGAAATTCCTGGAGCCGACGAACCCGGCGAACACCGTGCAGGTGCTGTTCGTGTACATGCTGGCATCGGTGTCCGTGTCGTTGTGGGCGTTACGTGCGCCACCGCTGACGGCGATGCACTGGCCGTTGGGTGTCGGGACGTTCAGTGTCGTCTCCCTTCCGTTGTCCGCCCGCGTGTAGAAGAACGTGCCCGTGGCGGCCTGGGCGCTGCTCGTGGCCAGGCCGGTGCCCAGCGCGGCGGCCGCACCAGTGATCAGAACCGCTCGGATCGTTCGCTTGAGTGCGTACATAAGGAGGAGCCTCCTGCCCTTCCGGCGAGGCGCGTGACACCGCGCCTATGCAGGAAATGGTCTACCTCTTTTGGGTTAGTCTGAAGGCTTCTGGCGCGTGAGTACCCGAATGAGTGACATTCACCGTTTCGAGCCACCGTCAGCCCTGACCAGCCGCACTCGCTGCGAAGAGTCGCTGAGGAGGGTGGGCGGAGAGCGAAGGCCGTCCTGCGTGTGCCCCGCCCTCAGCGTTCGTTACGTCGTCTATTGATGACCGCATCAAGAGACGCGGCGCCCATGGGCGGGCGCGTGAAGGTCAGCTCTTCGCTCTTCAGGCCGGCGAGCACCAGGTCCAGATGCCGTTCCCATGCGTCGGCTTCGATCGTCTCGGTCATGGCGATGATTCCCCGAAGTGCCCAGATGACGGCGGCGAGGTCGGAGAGGGAGACAGTCTCGGGCACGAGGCCGGCCTGCTGTGCCGTCGCCAGGAGGTCCGCGGTGAGAGCATAGACGCGTTCACGCTGGGGGCGGCTGGCCATCTGCCCGAACTCGTCCGGCAGCACGCCGCGACTGGCGGCCAGGTGAAGTCCCACGGTGCGCAGGAAGTACTCAAGCTGCTGATCGACCGGCAGGTTCTGCGCTCGCTGGACATGGTGGAAGAGACGATCGTAGAAGGCGGCGGCCAGAGACTCCCGAAGAACGTCGATGGTGGGAAAACGACGGTAGAGGACCGCCGGTTCCTCCCCTACCTCCCGGGCGAGTTGCGCCATGGTCGCGCGGGGCCCGAGTTCTCGCATCGCCGACGCCACGGCCCACAGCAACCGCTCGTCACCCGGCTGCTCGCCCGTCTCACGCTGAGGGTCTCGCCCGCCGGCGTACGCGTCCTGTTCCTCGTGCACGCTTTCTCCGCTCTGCCCGGCTCGCGGCGGGTGCAGCGCCTGTTGGCGCCTGCATACCTACTTCCCCCGGCACCATAACCGCTTACAGGGCATAAGCCGCGAAATGCACAGCATGGCTCGGGCTGTCATGGCGAAACTCGGTCCCGCGTCGCGTCAGTGCTCCGCGACGCCAAGCTCTCGCCCCGGACCGGCCGGGCAGGGGCCCTGGCGGTGGTCTTCCAGTTCCTTGAGCTGCGGCACGAGGTCGAGCTGCACAACCTCACCGGCCGCATGGTCGAGTGCCCGCTGGACGAGATGAACCGGCCGCGAGCCTCGGTGGAGCCGCAGCTGCGCATCCCGCCCAGCGAAGCCGGGATCGAGGAACTGTGCACCGGATGGCGAGGGAACTCATCTCCTGCCGCAAGTTCGGCCCCGGCCGCTCGCACCTACGCGGTCGCCCGGCTGGCGGCCGACGTGGGACTGAGGATCAACGAGGCACGGATGCTCGACCGGGACGACGTCCGGTCGGAACTGGGCCGGTTCGGCCGCTCAACGTCCGCCACGGCGTGGGCTCCCTGCGACGGGGGCCGAAGCCGCTGCTGGTGCCGCTGGTCAACGGCACCGACCGCAACCTTCGGTGGTTCATCGAGGGTGTCTGGGGCCACTTCGACACTGACCACACCCGACCTGGTGCCCCGCTGTTCCCCTCCGAGCGCAAGAACCGGGACGGTTCTTGCGCTCGGGCGACCGCCGACGCCTTTGCCGGCGATCCGCTCCTGGATCGACCTCCGCACCGGCCAATTACCTGCCGGCTTCGCCGCCGACGTGCTCGCCGTCGAACGGATCGCCGC
The DNA here is from genome assembly GCF_042881135.1 of Streptomyces sp. NPDC058284. Lineage (NCBI taxonomy): Bacteria > Bacillati > Actinomycetota > Actinomycetes > Kitasatosporales > Streptomycetaceae > Streptomyces > Streptomyces sp. NPDC058284. The sequence goes on along the minus strand of NZ_JBHVYE010000004.1, from coordinate 285,251 downwards.
CACCCCGGTGCAACGGCTGATCGTCGCCCTGGCGGCCGTCCACGCCGCCCGCACCACAGCTATCCGCTGCCGCACCCTGGACGACATCGACATACCCAACCGGCGCATCACCATCGCCGGACACACCCAACGGCTCGGGGAACTGACCCACCAAACACTGCGGGCCCGGCTCGACCAACGCCGCACCACCTGACCGAAGACCCCCAACCGCCACGTCCTGATCAACGCGATGACCGCCCTCGGCACTGGCCCGTCAGTGCCGAATACCTTAAGCGGCACCCACTGCACCAAGGCGTCTACCTCGAGCACATCCGCAGCGACCGGGTCCTGCATGAAACCCTGACCGTCGGCGCCGACCCGCTGCAACTCGCCCTGGTCTTCAACCTGCCCCACACCAACGCGAGCCGCTGCGCGACCATCGCCCCGGTCCTATAGACGGCGTGTATGGCCTCCATTGATCTGGCCGATCTGATCGAGAAGGGCTGCATTCAGCTGTGCCCGCGCAGCCCTGACTCGCTCCAGAGCCTCCAGGACCTCACTACGCACGGGGCCCTCCCGCGGCAAGGGACGTTGCAGGACATCAGCACGGACTTCGCGGGTCGCCTCTCGCAAGCGGCCCAGGAGCTGGGAGAGGGCGATGAGCGCTGATCCGTCCGCGTCGTCTGGTCGCGCCCCGCCCAGGGCTGGGACCAGCGGAGTGCCGTGCGGTGGTGTGTCCTGTGATTCGAGCCAGAGGCCGCTGTGCGCCAGCGCGTGTCCGGCTTCGGTGGCCTCTCGGCTGGCTTGGAGCATGATCTCGTCGAATCGGTCGACGCCCACAGGATGGTGTGCCTGCAAATCCTGGACGAACCGCTCCAGCGCATCGATCCACGCCCGACCCGTGGTTCGCATTTTCAGCAGCCGAGCGATCTCGATCTCACTTTGGCTAGCCTGCTCCTCACTCGCCTTCTGCTCGACTTGCCGCCGATGCAGACGCAGGGGGCCATAGACAGCCGCGAGGCCGGCAACGGCAGCTCCCCCCACAGCGCCGAGCAGTCCGTACAGCGCGCCGGTATCGGTCATACCCCTCCAATCCGCCGACGTGAGGCTGCCAGTAGCCACACCCGTGCGACTGTCCAAGCCCTTCACCTGAACAAGTTCGTCAGAGGCCCCTCGACGCTGTCAACGCTACGGTCGCCCGGAAATCCACGTCGGAAACGGTCGTCGGATTGGTTTCCGACCATGCTTCTTGGCTACTGCCGGACTTCGACGGCCGATCAGAGCCCCAACCACCAGATCGACGCACCTCTCCGCAGCGGCGTCGACCGCGACAACATCGACGTCGCCAGCCGCGCGAAAGCCTCCCGCCCAAGCTCGATCTCGTCCTGCAGGCTGCACGTCATCGAGCAGGGCATCGACACCTCCACCATGGAAGGCCGAGCCATGTTCGGGATGCTCAGCGTGCTCGCAGAGCTCCAGAGAGAGCTGATCCCTGCCTGGAAGCAGCGGGCTCAAGTTCGAGCCGGTCCTCCTGAATGCACGCGGCCACCACAAGCCGCTGATCGTCTGCACGGACCGCGTATGGCTTCGCGGAGCCCGGCCACTCAGCTACCGAGACGGCCGGGACCCGGCGTCAGCACCAGCCTGCCGAACACCTCCCCCGCGTCCATCGCGCGGTGGGCCGACGCCGCCTGTTCCAGGGGCAGCACCTCGTGGACGACCGTGCGCAGGCTCCCCTGCGCGGCGTCGGCGAACTGGGAGGTCCGCACGGCCTGGCGGTCGGGGCCGGGCACGGTGTCCGAGCTGAACGTGGCGAACGACAACGACTTGCGGAACGCGTCCATCAACCGCATGCCGAAGTCCGCCGGCGGCTGCCCACCGATCACCCCGACGGCCACATACCGTCCGTTGGGGTTCAATCGGTCGAGGAAATGCGGGAGATGGGGTCCGCCCACGATATCGATCACCACGTCGAAACCCGTCGGCGCGTCCGGGCCGCCCGCGCCGGAGCGGTCAAGGACATGGGTCGCGCCGAGGTCCCGCAGGCGGGCGCCCCGCTCCGCCGACGACGTGGTGACTGCCACCGCGCCGGCCCCGGCCCTTGCCGCGAGCTGGACCGCCGTGATGCCGATGCTGCCCGCCGCACCGCGCACGAGCACCCTCTCACCGGGCGCGAAACGGGCCCGCTCCAGGGCGAAGTGGGCGGTCACGCCTGAGCCGCCGAGGGTGACCGCGTCCTCGCCGGTCAGGCCGTCGGGCAGAGCGAGGATGTCCTCGACCGCGGCGACTGCCTGCTCGGCGTACCCGCCGGAGAGGCCGGTGAACGCCCACACCCGCCGCCCGACCCATGACGCGTCCACGCCCTCCCCCACCGCGGTGACCCTCCCCGCGACCTCGCTGCCGAGGAGGTGGCCCTCTTGGATGCCGGGTACGACAAGCGTTCTCCGACGGATCACGGCGTCCACGCCGCCCACCCCGATCGCCTCCACGGTGATCCGCACCTGTCCCGGGGCGGCAACGGGCGCGGGCACATCGACGACCTCCAGGCCATCGGGGGCTCCGAACGTCCTGATCACGACGGCTTTCATCTCTGCTCCTCGGCTCGGTGAAGGGATGCCGCAAGGGGACGGCACCACCGCCATCGGACCGTAACGGACGCCCCCGTCCGTTTGGCTAAAGTGAGAAACCATGAAGGACCATCTGCCTCAGACCGTGCGCTCCGACGCCCGGGACAACCGGCTCCGCATCCTGGGCGCCGCCCGGTCGGTGTTCGCCGAGCAGGGCCTGACGGCGCCCATGCGCGAGGTCGCCCGGCACGCGGGGGTCGGCCCCGCCACGCTGTACCGGCACTTCCCGACCAAGCAGGCGCTGATCGTGGAGACCTTCGCCGAGCAGCGGCGGGCCTGCCACGCCGCCGTCCACGACGCCCTCGCGGACCCGGACCCGTGGCACGGATTCCAGAGTCTGGTCGAGCGGATCTGCGAACTGCACGCGCACAGCCGGGGGTTCGCCGACGCCTTCATGACGGCCTTCCCCGAGGCCATGGACTTCGCCGCCGACCGGGAGCAGACGCTGCGCGCGGTCGGCGAACTGGCTCGCCGCGCCAGGGAGACCGGCCGGCTGCGCCCCGACTTCGTCGTCGACGACCTGATCCTCGTGCTCATGGCCCACCGGGGCCTCCAGGACACGCCGCGCGCCGCCCGGGTCGCGGCCTCCCGCCGCTTCGCCGCCTATGTGATCGAGGCGTTCCGCGCCGCACCGGATCCGGTGGATGCGCCTGCGCCCCTGCCGCCGGCACCGCGCCTGCGGCTCACATAGCTACCCTCAGGTGCCCGGAGGCTGGATCTTCTGGGCCCGGCCCACCGCCCACCGGGGGCCGGGCCCTGAGATCAGCGCCTGAGCGAGCTCAGGTCCTGCGCGTACGTGCCCACCGCCTTCGCGATGACGTCGATGTTCAGGTCGAACGCCTTACGGTCGATGTTCGTGATGTCGTCACCCTTGGCGTGGTAGTTCGGGTCGTAGGGCTGACCGGCCTTCCCGCCCGCCTTCAGCGCCTGCTCCTCGGTCTTGAGGCCCTCGGCGCCGGTGAAGGTGCCACCGGCCGGGATACCGGCGTCGATGAACGGCCCGTAGTCGGAGCGGCCGTCGAAGTCGGTGCCCCAGTGCGGCACCTTCTTCTTGTCCAGGAAGCCGTTGATCAACTTCTCGATCTGGGCGGAACCGGCCGGTCCCGCACCCGAGCCCGTCTTGTCGGAGTCGTCGCCGTCGTAGACGAGTTCGGCCGCGTTGGGCGAGGCGATCATGTCGAAGTTCAGGTAGAGCTTGATGTTCTTCTTCTGCTTGGCGCTCAGGGTCTTCACGTAGTGGTCCGAGCCGAGCAGGCCCAGCTCCTCGGCCGACCACCAGCCGAAGCGGACCTTGTTGGCGAGTTCCTTGCCGCCCTTGGTCGCCTTGGCGAGCTTCTCGGCGACCTCGATGAGACCGGCCGAGCCTGAGCCGTTGTCGTTGATGCCCGGGCCCTCGGGTACGGAGTCCAGGTGCGCGCCGAGCGCCACCACGCGGTCGGCGCGGCCGCCGCGGGTCTCCGCGATGACGTTGCGGGTCTTGTGCGGGACGGCCTCGGTGGCGACGTCAAGGGAGAGCTGCACCTGCCCCTCGGCGACCTGCCCGGCCAGCTTCTCGCCCTCGGCCCTGGTGATGCCGACGGCGGGAATGTGCGCGTTCTCCGGGGACTCCAGGTCGCCCTTGACGGGCTGGTCGCCGGAGTGGTTGTAGAGCACGAGTCCGACGGCGCCCGCCTTGGCCGCGGCGGCCTCCTTCTCGGCGAAGGTGCAGGCGCCACGCTTGACCAGCGCGATCTTTCCGGTGAAGGTGCCCGAGGTGTAGTCGTCCGCCTCGCAGCCCGGGGTGTCGTCGACGCGGGCCGCGGCGAGGGAAGCGCGGAGGCCGCCCTGGGGCGTGGACTTGCTGAAGGCGAACGCCCGGGCGTTCAGCTTGCGTGCCTCGGGAGACAGGACGCTGGCGCCCTCCCGCAGCGTGCGGGACTCGTAGAGGGTGAAGTCCTGGTACGCGACCTTGTAACCGGCCTTCTTCAGCCGGTCGTACACGTACGCGGTGGATGCCTTGTGGCCCGATGTGCCCGCGGCGCGGTTGCCGCCGTGGGCGTCGGCTATCTGTTGGAACTTCTCCAGATGACGGTAGGCACTCTTGCCGGTGGTCTTCTTCACCAGTCTCTCGGCCAGTCGTTGGGCCTTGTCGGCCTGCGTCGTCCGGTGCCCATCGTGCCGGGCGGCGTCCTGCGCGCCTGCGGGGGATGCCGCGGCGAACAGGACGGGGGCGGCGACGACGGCGGAGAGCAGAGCGACCGTCGTCCGACTGCGGGATGCGCGCAACGGAGGTCCTTCCTTGCGTGGTCGGTGAGACCCGCCGATGATCACCGGCGAGTGCGGAAGGACCGTAACCCGATGCATTATCAGATCAGATGGTTTCGCCGGGTTCGCAACCACGCCTTCACGCAGTTGTCACGGAACGCAATACTCACGGGTCGGCAAGGCGTTTGACCTCCCGCAAGGGTGCGGTGGTCTGGATGTCCTGAATGCCGGGCAGCGGCCCGACGCGCCGGTCGATGTACTCGTACAGGTCGTAGGGGCTCTGGAAGATGCCGCTCGCCACCACGTTGCAGGTGCCGGTGACGGCCGCCGCAAAGGGGATTTCGGGGTGCGTGGCGAGGACCTCGCCGACCGTACGCAGATGGGCCGGGGTCACACGCAGCCACAGGCGGGTGCTCATGTGGTAGCCGAGAAGCCGCGGGTCGAAATCGACGGCGAACGCCAACGCCCCCTCGCCGCGCAGGCGTTGGAGGCGTCGCTGAACGCTGGACGGCGAGCGGTCGGTGGCCGCGGCAAGCTCGGGCAGGGGCGCCCTGCCGTCCCGGGCCAACTCCGCGAACAGGGCACGGTCGGCGCCGTCCAGGGGCAACGGGGCCCGGCGACCGCCGGAATCCACGGCAAGGGATGCCCCGCCGGTCCGGAACCGGCTGGCGTGCCACGTGGTGGTGTCGCCGACGAAGGTCCGCAGCACGCAGTGCGCACTGGCGGAGACGACGTGCGGGGTGTGGGGCAGCTTCTGCAGCAGTGCGTCACGGTCGGCGGCGGTACGGGTGTTCAGAGCGCAGCAGACCTCCGTGCCGCCGGAGTCGACCGTCACCCAGCTGATGTCCGGTCGGCGGGCCAGTGCCCTGGCGGTCGCGACCGCCGTGCCGGGCGTACAGCGCAGACACAGCAGCCAGTGGGTCAGGTCGAGCCGGGAGGGCACCGGGCGGCCGACGAGACGCAACCCGAGGGCGCGCAGGCGCTGGTAGCGGCGGGTCACCGTGCGCTCGGACACACCGAGTCGGCGTGCGGCGCGGCTCAGCGGAATCCGGCCGTCGAGCTGGAGGAGGTGGAGGAGGCGCTGCTCGAGGTCATCGATGTCGCTGCCGTACGGTGCGCCGGAATCCACCGTCACATCCCCTTCTGAGGCCGGTTGATTGCATGGACCAGGGTATGGCTTGGGGCGGTCGGGGCAGCGCGTGGAAGGTGGTCCGGCACCCACCCTTCCCCTCCTCAGGAGAGCGTGATGAACATGGATACGGATGCCGGCGGCCCGCACCGCCACGTCACCGTCGTGGACGGATACGTTCCCGTCATCGACCTGGCCGCGGCCGGCGCGCGGCCGGGCCGTGCGGCCGTAGCCGGGGCCATCGGCCGGGCCTGCGAGACGTCCGGGTTCTTCGTCGTCGTGGGGCACGGAGTGCCCCAGGATCTGATCGACCGCATGTACGCGACGACCAAGGACCTGTTCGTGCTCCCCCGGCGGGAGCGGGAGAAGGTTCTCGGCGGGCCGGACACCTGCGGGCTGCGCCCCTCGGCGGGCAGCGCGGCCAAGAGCATGGGCCTGCAAGCACCGCCGGACCTGTGCGACGTCTTCACCGCCAACGCTCTGGGGGAATTCGACACGGAGCGGCGGCGCGCCGAGGGCGGTGGCGACGCTTCGGCGCCCTGGGCCCGGGCCAACCTGTGGCCCGCCGCCCCGGTGGAGTTCAAGGACACCTGGCTCGCCTACATGGGGGCGATGGAGCGCCTGGGCAGGCAGCTGATGGAGTTGTTCGCGCTCGCGCTGGACCTCGGCGCGGACTTCTTCGCCGACAAGGTCGACCGGCACATCTCGACGATCGTCGCCAACTACTACCACCCGCAGACCGAACCGCCGCTGCCCGGCCAGATGCGCAAAGGTGCGCACAGCGACTGGGGCACCGTGACCATCCTCTACCAGGACGCGGCGGGCGGCCTTCAAGTGCGTCATGACACTGACGAAGGCCATCGGAGCACGGGAGGCCACGGCTGGCGCGACGTGCCCTTCGTCCCGGGCAGCTTCGTCATCAACATCGGGGACATGATGCGGTTCTGGACCGGCGGCCATTGGGCGTCGACCCTGCACCGGGTCGTCAACCCGCCCCAGGGCGACGGGCGTTCACGCTTGTCCCTTCCGTACTTCTTCATGCCGAACCACGACACCCGGGTCGAGCCGCTCACGCGTTTCCGGGGCTCCGCGTCGACGGGACCGGACATGCCCTTCACGACACCGGGGCGTTGGTACCGGAAGATGATGGCAGCTACGTACGCGTAACCCATGGGCTCGGGTCAAGCCGGCGTAAAATCTCGGCGAGTTGGTCCAGTCCTTTCCGGACGCCAGAGCGCGGACGAAGGGTTCAGGGCCGTGGATTGGTACGGCCCGAGCCCTCTCCGCCCGCGTTGACATGCTCACGGGCGGTGGTTCCCTAATAGGTCTGTACCACAGGCAAGCGCGTCCGCCCCCGTCCCATCGGACCCGATCCCGCATCCACCCCTGTTCTCGTACACCCGGCAGGCCCGGCACGGACGGACGCCTCACCTCCCCCCAAGGAGAGCCGTGTCCCCACTCAGATCCACAGCCAGGGCCCACCCGGCCCTGGCCGCCCCCCGGCGTCTCGTCGCGGTCCTCGCCGTGCTCGCACTGGCGCTGGCCGGACTCACCTCGTTCGCGGCCCCCGCCAGCGCGGCCGCCAAACTCACCGCCACCTTCGTCAGCGAGGGCAGCGGCTCGTCCTGGACCGGCAAGTTCGTGGTGAAGAACAGCGGCGACACCGCCGTCGACACCTGGTCCCTGGAGTTCGACCTGCCCGACGGCGTCACCATCAGCGACCACACCCACGGCACCGCCGAGGTCAAGGGCAAACACGTGGTCGTGACGCCCGCGTACTACAACGCCCGCGTCCCGGCGGGCCGTGACACCGAGCCGTACAGCTACACCTTCCGCGGCAGCGGCCAGCTCAAGCCTCCGACCGGTTGTCTCATCAACGGCGACAAGTGTGACGGCACCGCGGCCGTACCGCCGAAGGCCCCCACGGGGCTGAGCGTCGCCGACGCCACCGCCCGTACGGTGAGCCTCAAATGGGCGGCGGCCGCACAGGGCGACTTCCCCGTCGCCTCGTACGAGGTGCTGCGCGGCACCACCGTCGTGGCAGCCAGTGCCACCACCCAGGCCACGGTCCGCGACCTGCAACCGGCGACCGCCTACCAGTTCAGCGTCCGGGCCAAGGACACGCGCGGCAACACCGGTGAGGCCGGCGCTCCCGTCACCGCGACCACCGTGGACCCGGCGACCGACACCGTGCCGCCCACCGCGCCCCGCAACCTCCGCGTCGGCGACATCACTTCGAGCACCGTGAAGCTCGCCTGGGACGCGGCCACCGACAACCAGCGCGTCGCCGCGTACGACGTCTACCGCGGCACGGCACTCGTGGAGAGCCTGCCCGCCGACACCCTCACCAGCACCGTGACCGGCCTCACGCCCGACACGGAGTACTCCTTCACCGTCCGGGCGCGGGACGCCGCCGACAACGCGTCGCCCGCGAGCAACACCCTGTCCGTCACCACCAAGGAGGCGGTCGGCCAGGGCGGTTACGCCAAGGTCGGCTACTTCGTGCAGTGGGGCATCTACGGCCGACAGTACTTCGTGCGGGACCTGGAGACGTCCGGTGCCGCGGGCAAGCTCGACGTCATCAACTACGCCTTCGCCAACGTCGACCCCAAGAACCTCACCTGCCTCAACGGCGTCACCAAGGGCACCACCCAGAACCCCCAGGACCCGAATCAGGGCGACGGGGCCGGTGACGCCGAGGCCGATTACGGCCGGGCCTTCCCCGCCGGGCAGTCCGTGGACGGCGTCGCCGACGACGGCTGGGGCAAGCTGCGCGGCAACTTCAACCAGCTGAAGAAGCTCAAGGCCAAGCACCCGAACCTCAAGGTGGTCGTCTCGCTCGGCGGTTGGACCTACTCCAAGTACTTCTCCGACGTCGCCAAGACGGACGCCTCGCGGCAGAAGTTCGTCAAGTCCTGCATCGACATGTACATCAAGGGCAATCTGCCCGCGTACAACGGCGCGGGCGGTGACGGCGTCGCCGCCGGGATCTTCGACGGCTTCGACCTGGACTGGGAGTGGCCGGGCTCGCCGGACGGTCACCCGGGAAACCACTGGAGCACGGACGACAAGGCCAACAACACCGCGCTGATCGCCGAGTTCCGCAAGCAGCTCGACGAGCTCGGCGGCAGCCACCGGCTGCTCACCGCCTTCACCCCGGCCGACCCCAAGAAGATCAACGACGGCTGGGACCTCAAGGAGGTCTTCAAGCACCTGGACTTCGGCAACGTCCAGGGGTACGACTTCCACGGCGCCGGCAGCGACAACTCCTGGGAACCCAACCGCACCGGCCACCAGGCCAATCTGTACAAGGACGCGCAGAGTCCGTACGCCAACGACTTCAGCGTCGACGACGCCGTGAAGGCGTACACCGATCAGGGCGTCAAGCCGCGCAAGCTGACCATCGGCTTCCCGTTCTACGGGCGCGGCTGGCAGCAGGTCGCCGACGGCGGCGCGCACGGCGAGTGGCAGAGCGCGAACGGCGCCGCGCCGGGGCAGTTCCAGGAGGAGGCGGGCACCCGCGGCTACGACAACCTCGTCGCCGCTTTCCCGAACCTCACCGTCTACCACGACGAACAGTCCATCTCGACGTACGGCTACACCGGGGCGAACGGCCAGTGGTGGTCGTTCGACGACGCCTGGTCCATCGGGAAGAAGACCCAGTACATCAAGGCCAAGGGCCTGCTCGGCGGGATGATCTGGGAGATGTCCGGAGACACCTCGGACAGCACCCTGTTCAACACCCTGGACCGCGGCCTGAAGTAGGACCGCTGTGAACGCCGCCCGTCACCCGCTCGTCCGGGGTGGCGGGTCGGCGGGGCCGCCTCGACATCGCGCGGTCACCCGTAGAGCGAACGCGCTCCCGGGCTGTTCCCGCTGAAGCGCCGGCCCATGGCGACCTCCTCGCCGACCACCGACCAGACGGTGTCGTCGTCCCGGAAGGGGAGCGGGTCGATGCTGCTCGTCTCCCGGCGGATGCGCTCCACCTCGCGCTCCAGGCACTCGAATGCGGCCTCCTCATCGCCGTCACCGTCGCCGTCGCCGTCGCCGTCGCCGTCGAAGGTGAACTCCTCCAGCAGACGCTGGAACCGGGCGGTGACCTGTATGAGTGAGGAGACGTCCGTGTGGAGTTCCCGCACGATCTCCTCGTCGGTGTCGAAGGCGTACACCTTGCCGGAAGCGGGGTCGAGGGCGAGGTGGGCGTTGAGCAGCCAGCCGATGACGGGCCATGCGCCCGCGTCCTGCGGGACGCCCTCGACGTCTACGACGTCCTGGACCAGCGGCAGCCGGCCCTCGTCCTCGTCGGACTCGCGCAGCGACAACGTTCCGGTGGGGACGCCGACGGTCCGCAGCAGGCGGGCGCCCTCGGTGTCCGCGACGGAGGGCGGGAAGGCGGTGGCGGGCAGGTCCGCGAGCCGGTCCTCGCCGAAGATGGCGGTCAGCTCGCTGCGGGTGACGTCGAAAAGCACTGCCGGAACTCCGAACTCGGCGGCGACACGGGCGCCGCGGGACTCTGGGTGACCGAATCGGTCACCGGGGCAGCCTCGCAGATCGAGGCACTTACGGCGACTTTCAAAGACAGGCTCTCACTTCGACCTCATCTCCGGCGCGCGGCGCGGGTACCAGGCGACCACCAGCGCGCCGACCGCCACCACCAGTACGGCGAGCACCCGCATCGCGGTGTCGAGGGAGGCGGTGAAGTCCGTGACGACGGCGTGCCGCAGTTCCGGTGCGGTCAGTCCCTGGTCGGCCAGGCGCTGTTCGGCGGCGGGGACGGTGGTCGGCGCGTCGGGCCCGCGCAGCGGCGCGGGGAGCCCCGTGGTGAACACCGCGGTCACCACACTGCCGCTGACCGCCACGCCCAGCGCGCTGCCCAACTCCCGCGCCAGGCTCTGCAGACCCGAGCCCACCCCGGCCCGGTGCGCCGGCAGCGCGGACATCATGCCGTGCGACAGGAGCGGTGTGGTCAGGCCGCACCCTGCCGCGGTGAGCGTCGCCCCGAGCGCGTACAGGCCGTACGGGGTGTCCGGGCCGACCAGCGAGACCGTGCCCAGACCGGCCGCGAGTACCGCGAGACCGATGCCGAGCGTCGCCCGCGGACCGGTACGCCGCTCCAGGGCCACGGCGCAGCGCGGCGCGAGCAGCAGCGCGCCCGCCATCGGCAGCAACCGCAGCCCCGCCCCCAGTGGGGAGTAGCCCTTGGCGTATTGCAGGTACTGCCCGTTGACGTAGAACAGGCCGAACATCCCGACGAACACCAGCGCCATGCCGACCGCCCCTGCCCGCACCACCGGCACGGTGAACAGCCGGGGGTCCAGCATCGGATGCGCGCGCCGCAGCTCCGAGCCGGTCCAGGCCGCCAGCAGCACCGCCGCCGCGCCGAACCCGCCCAGCACCCGCGCGCTGCCCCAGCCTGCCTGCGGGCCGGAGACGATGCCCGACAGCAGCGCCAGGAAACCGGCCGTCAGCAGACCCGCGGAGACCATCGACACCGGCCGGTCGTGCCGCGGCGGCGCCGGGGAGAACGCCACCACCAAGACGAGTGCCGCCAGCGCCAGCGGCACCACGCACCAGAACAGCGCGCGCCACGAACCGGTCTGCAGCGCCGCGCCCCCGCCGACGTTGCCAAGCACGGCTGCCAGGCCCGTCATCGACGCCCACACCGCCACCAGCCGCGGCCTGCGGTGCGCCGGCGCGCCGCCCACCATCAGGGCCAGCGTCGTCGGCAGCACCGCGGCGGCGCCGACGCCGCTGACCACCCGGCCCGCGATCACCGCGCCGATGCCGGGCGCCACGGCACACAGCACGCAACCGGCGGTGAACAGGCCCATGCCCGCGGTCAGCACCCGCTTGCGGCCGAGCCGGTCGGCGAGCGCGCCGCCCGGAATGAGCAGGCAGGCGAAGAACAGCACGTAACCGTCGACGACCCACATCACCGCCTCGGCCGACGGGCGCAGCGCGCTGCGCGACAGCGCGGGGATGGCGAGGTTCACGGCGGAGACCATGCCCACCACCAAGGTGACGCACAGACACATCACCGCGACGGTCAGCGGACCGGGGCCTTGAGCTTCGCCTGGGAGGCCTTGGTCGCCGGGGTCCTGGAACCCGAGCCCGGGGTCCTGGTCGCGCAGGTCCCGGGGGCCGAGCGCCGTCCTGTCCGTGGTCCTGGGGTCCTGGTTCACCGTTCGCCTCCTGTGCGGACGAGTTCGGCACGGAACGCCAGCCGGTCGCCGCGGATGCGCAGGAATTCCAGGTCGACCGGGCGCCCGTCGGGCATTCTGGTCAGCCGCTCGACGGTGAACAGGGCGGAACCGGCCGGGATGTCGAGCAGGGCGCACGTGTGCGGATCGCCGCCGACCGCGTGCACGGTGACGCTCGCCGAGCCGAGCGGGCCGCCGGTGGACTCCTCGATGAGTCCGAACAGGTCCTGTCCCGCCAGGTCGGCGGCGAGCAGCGGCTCCCCGATGTCCGCCGTCAGATAGGTCAGGTCCAGGGACAGCGGTACGCCGTCCAGCAGCCGCAGCCGTTCGATGTGGACCACCCGTCCGCCGTCGGGTACGCGCAGCTTGCGCGCCACCTCGCCGGGCGGGCGCACCACGTCCGCGACCCGTACCTGATTGATCACCTCGCCGTGCGTACGCAGCGTCTCGGCCAGGCCGGTCAGCCGGTCCAAAGTGTGTTCGTAGGGCCGCCGCACGATCACCGTGCCCACGCCCTGGCGCCGCTCGACCACCCCTTCGTCGCGCAGCACGCCCAGCGCCTCGCGGACGGTGTTGCGGGACACCGCGAAGTCGGCCATCAACACCCGCTCGTCGGGCAGCACACCCGTCACGAACGCCCCGGAGGCGATCTGGCGGCGCAGCACTTCGGCGACCTGCCGGGCCCGGTCCGCCCGGGTCCGCCGCCCGCTCCTCGGCACTGGGCTGCCCGGGGGCGCGGGGTCGGTGGGTGTGGCGTTCATGGGGCCTCCCTACGCGTCGGAGCCGGGGGGCCATCGACCGTGGGCCGTGCCCGTTCGGCACCCGCTCAACCTAGGGCGCGCACGTTTCCTGCACGTTACGCCACCTACGCTGACCTGCGACAACGCCCGTGACGTGCGGCGCGGCAGGGTGTGCGAAGCCGTTGTGCCACCTGGCAACCGCGACGGTGCGGACGACTGGGGCCGGTCGGCGCGCCGGTCCGAGGCGCGCCCTCCGTTTCCGTCTGTCGAAACTCTTGTTCCGCTCTCCGGGCTCGCCTAGGGTCGGCGCCCCGGCCCGGCCGCCCCGCGCGGCCGGGCTTTCCCTGTGCGAACACGAAGGAGCGTGCGGTGGTGCAGCAGGCGTGGCAGGACGGGTCGTCGGGCGAGGGCGACGGGCACGGCATCGGCGGGCGAAACACAGACACGGACGCGGACACGGGACGTGAGAGCCGAGGGCCGCGTGCTGTGGAACGGCAGGGCCGGGCGCGCGGCGTGGGGCGTCGCAGCTTCGTCGTCGGGGCCGGTGTCGCCGGGACCGGCGGGCTGCTCGGCGCCACCGGGACGACGCAGGCGTCCGCCGCCGACAGCGGCAGTCACAGCAGTCACAGCGACAACAGCACTCACGGCCCTCACGGCCCTCACGGCGCTCACGGCGCTCACGGCGCTCACGGCGCTCACGGCAGTCATGACAGTCACGGCTCCTTCGGCCCGGAGGATTTCCGCGCCGAGCGGCTGCTGCTCGTACCGGACGTCGTCCTGCTGCCCGGAGGACCGGTCAAGGACCGCGCGGTGCTCGTCCAGGACGGTGCGTTCCGGGCCGTCGGTCCTGTCCGCGAGCTCACCGACGCGCACCGGGGCGCCCGCACGGTGCGGCTGAAGGGCCACCTGCTCATGCCGGGCTTCGTGGACGCCCACCACCACCTGACGCAGAGCTTCGGCAAGGCGCAGGCGTTCGGGCAGCCCTCGGAGATCTTCAAGACCGTCTGGGAGCCGCTGGAACACGCTCTGGACGAGGAGAGCGCCCACCTCTCGGCGAAGCTCGCCGCCCTGGAGGCGCTGCGCGGCGGGTTCACCACCGCCGCCGACGCCGGGACCCGCGCGCCCGTCGACGTGGGCGTCATCGCCAAGGCCGCCGAGGAGGCCGGGCTGCGCTGCGTACTGTCGAAGGTCGTCTCCGACGGCAAGGGCGGCAAAGAGCACCTGGAGCGCTTCCGGACTTCCCGGCTGATCCATCCTTCGCTGGCGATACCCGTTCCCGAGGACGCCACCGCAGAGGTGCTGAAGAGGACCGCCGAGCTGTGCGCTGACGCCGACGCCGTCTTCCAGGTCCACGTCAACGAGCACCTGGCCGCCGTCGAACGCTCGCTCAAGAGCGTGGGCCGCCGCCCGGTGTCCTACCTGCATCACATCGGCGCCCTCAACGCCCACACCCTCGGCGCTCACGCCACCCTGCTCACCCCGGACGAGATGCGCATGCTCGCCGACACCGGCGCCGCGGTCAGCTACAACCCGGTGGCCAGCGCCTGGAAGGGCAACGCCGTCGCGCACGCCCTGATGTGGCAGGCCATGGGCATCCGTTTCGGCACCGGCACGGACGGCACCCGCGGCGGCGGTTTCCGTCTGGTCGACGCCGCGGAGAGCGCCCAGCGCCTGGCCCACGGCCTGCCGTCCGGCGACTCCTCGTGCGGCGCGGGCAACGTGTGGCTCGCCCACGCCACCGCCCTGAGCGCCGACGCCGTCGGCCTCGGCAAGGTGACGGGCGAGATCGCCGTCGGCAAGGCGGCCGACTTCCTGCTCGTCGACCTCCAAGTGCCCGAACTCACCCCGTCCTACGATCTGACGTGGGAGCTGGTCCGGCTGGCCGACCGCGACCAGATCAGCGCGGTCTTCGTGGACGGAAAGCTGCGGCTGTGGCAGGGATGGCCCACCACGTGGGACGGGCGCGCGCTGGTACGCGAGGCAGCCGAGGTGGGGCCGAAGGTCGTGCGGCGTGCCCGCATCGTCCGGGTGGACCCGGACCCCGACGGCACCGCCCGCCACCCGCGGCGGCCGCACCCCTGATCCCATCCCGACCGGCCCTGTCCCGGCTGCCCCGTCCAGGCCGTCGGGGCGGGTACGACGCTCAATGCGCGGGCCGGGGCCGCCACGTGAACACCGCGACATCGCGCCCCATGCCGAGGACGATGTGCCCGTCCGTGGTGACCGTGACGCAGCGGACGCCCTTCGCGCCGATGCGGCCCATGAGCTCGCACCGTGCCAAGTCCCAGACGTGCACCGTCTCGTGCCCGCCGACCGCCGCGACGACCGGCGTGCCCTCGACATCGGCGCACGCCATCGCCTGCACACGGCCGATGTCCGCGCCCAGCGTCCGGCCGGGCAGGACGCGACCCGTCAGGTACCAGAGCCGTACTGTGCCACCGCTGCTTCCGGTGACGGCCACGGGCCGACCGGCGCGGGTCATGCAGACCAGCGCGGTTATCGAGTACTTGCTCACCGAGCCCTCGGGGCCGCCCCGGGTCCGGCCGACCAGCGCGCTGGATGCCAGGTCCCGCACCCGTACCGTTTCTCCGTCGCCACCGGTCACGATGACCGGTCTGCCGTCGATGTCCGTGCAATCCATCCTCTGCATGAACTCATAGGGGATGCGGCTCGCGCCGATCCGGTCGGCGGCCGGGCCGACCTGTCTGCCGGAAACCAGGCCGAACATGCTTATCCGGCCCCACCCCACGCAGGTCACGGCGACGGGCACTCCGTCGAGGCGGGTACACGTCACCGCGTCCACCGTGAAACCTCTTACGGGCACGGGCGGGCCGAGAGGTGCGCCGGAGGCCAGATCCCGCACCCGTACATGCCCCTCTTCGGCGAAGCCCCGCCGCTCCGTGCCGCCGGTCACGACGACCGGCCTGCCGTCGAGATCCATGCACGCCACGGACTGAACGTCGGTCATCCCGTCGGTCACGGGCGGTCCGACCGGCGCGCCGGTGGCCACGTCCCGGACCCGCACCACGCCGTGGTCGTCGCCGGAGACCGCGACGTGTCTGTCGTTCAGAACGGTGCACGCGACCGCTTTCACCGTGCCGCTGTCGCCACCTGCGAGTCGGCCGGCCGGCGGGGCGACCGCGAGATCCCAGACCCGCACCGTCCTGTCGTCGCCGCCGGTCACACCGACGGGACGCCCGTCGAGCACCGCGCAAGCCACCGCGTGCACCTGGCGCGTATGCCCGGTCACGGGTCGGCCGAGCAGGCTCCGGGTCGTCAGGTCCCATATCTGCGCCCGCCCGTCGTATGCACTGGCGACCACCGCGACGGGCATGCCGTCGAGCGTCGAGCACGCCACCGCGTCCGCCCTGTACTTGTGCACCGTCATGGGATCGCCCAGCGGGGCGTGGGTGGCCAGGTCCCACACCTGCAGGGTGCCGCCCGCGCAGGCCACGGCGACGGGCCGGGCGTCAAGGAACGTGCACGCCACGGCATCGACACTCTCGGGCTTCCCCTGCAGGGGTGGGCCCAACGGTGTGCCGGTGGCCAGGTTCCAGGTGCGTACCGTCATGTCGGTGCCGGCGGTCACCGCGACGGGCGTGCCGTCGAGCGTCGTGCACGCCACGGCGTTGACCGGACCCGTGTGCCCCGTCAGGGGCGGGTCGATCAGCGCACCGGTCGCCAGATCCCACACCAGTACGGTTCCGTCGTATCCCCCGGTCACCGCGAGGGGGCTGCCGTCCCAGTCCACGCACGCCATCGCCTGCACCCAGTCCCTGTTCCCCGTCATGGGTGCGCCGAGGAGTCCGCCGGAGGCGAGGTCCCAGACCCGCAGCGTCAGGTCCCGGCCCGCGGACACGGCGACGGGCCTGCCGTCGAGGTCCGTACAGGCGACGGCCTGCACCCGGTCGGTGTGCCCGGTCAGGGGCGGGTGGACGAGGTTCGCCGAGGCCAGGTCCCACACCAGCACCGTGCCGTCGCGGCCTCCCGTCACCGCGACGGGGCGCCCGTCGAGAACGGTGCACGCCACGGCGTCCGCCATGTCGGTGTGCTCGGTGAAGGTGTGGCGCAGCGTGGGAGAGATGTCGGCTCCGGTGGCCCACCGGGGGACCCAATTTCCTGCCGGAATACGTTCGTTGAGTTGCCGTTGCAGGGAGGTGGCGCCCGCGCGTGCGGCGTCGAGGGCGAGGATCTGGCGGCGCGGGCCGGGTGAGGCGTCCGCGTGGAGGTGGACGGAGGTGCGGTAGACCGCCGCCACCAGCCGGCCCGACGCGGTGTCCGCGCGGTGCAGATGCGGGGTGAGGCCGCGCGGGTCGGCGTGCACGAGGTACTCGGCGTCCCCCAGGAGGTCGTCCAGCTGCCCGGCCGCGACGGCGTGTGCGGCGAGGTGGCGCAGGATGTAGGGATCGGCGCCGGGCCAGTCGCGGGCGGCGCCCTGTGCGGGAGCGGGCACGAGACGACGCAGCGCCCCGGTGATCCTCACATGAGCCGCGCGGTCCCCGCGGGACCCGCGCAGGTATTCCGCGAGAGCTTCGTGGAAGAGCCGGAAGACCGGCCCGGACGCGGTCGCCGTGACGTAGACGTAGGCGGACGCGTGCTCCCGTCGGGCCCAGTCGATGTCCTCGTGTGCGCACGGCCTGCCGGAGAGTTCCTCGGCGACCGGCGCCCACAGGGACTCGGGCAGGCCTGCGCCCTGGGCATGGGCGAGGGCGGTGAGGAGGCGCCGCACCCGCTGCTCGTCCGGCCCGAAGCGACGCAGGTACGCGGCGAAGGCCTGCCCGACGTCGGACGGCAACTCGTCCCGCCAGCCCGGCCGTTCGGTGTCGATGGCCAGCTGGCCATCGACCAGGTAGCGGGCCGTCATCCGCGCCACCAGGAAGCAGCGGCCGGCCCGTGCGGCGATTCCGTCGGCGACCGTCCGGGCGAGCCCGGGGCGGTCGCGGTAGGGCGAGCGGCTGTCCGGGTCGGCGCGGTCGAGGAGGAGACGGGCGGCGTAGTCGGCGATGTCCCGCGGGTCGGCCCACCGCTCCTCGTCCAGGTCGAGCACGGTCACGGCGGGGCCCAGGGCGTCGACGAGGGGGCGGCGCGTGCCGACGACGAGACGTACGCCGCGCATCGCGGACAGCGGCCGCAGGAGTTCGTGTGCGATGCGGACGGCCTCCTGGCCACCGCCCGCGGGCCCCGCCTCGTCCAGCGCGTCGACCAGGATCGTGACCGGTTCGGTCCGTGTCCGCAGGTGCCGCAGGAGGGCGTCGGGGGACGTCTCGCGTCGGCCCGAGACGGCCTCGGCCAGGTCGCCGGTGAGCGCGTCGAGGGTGGTGTGGTGTGCGTCGAGGACCACGGTGACCGGCCGGGGCCGCAGGACGGCGGTGGGGTCGGCGTCGGGGTCGGCCGTGTCGTCGGTCACGTCTGGGGCCCGTTCGTCGGCCGTGTCCGCGGTCGTGGTGTCCGGCACGGCGGTCGCCGGATCGGTGAGAGCGAGCAGCCGGCCCAGCAGGGCGGACTTGCCCATGCCCGGCGAGCCGGTGACCACCCGGGCCTTGCGGTCGTGCTCCTGGTTCAGCCAGGAGACGAGCGACGTGAGGGCGGTGGTCCGGCCGACGAAGTAGTCGCCGGGCTCGCCCGCGTGGCCGACCCCGCGCCCGGCCACCGCGAGGCGCTCCCGCGATACGTCCTGCCGGCCCGCGCCGTCCGGTCCCGCCGGAGCCGGGTCGTTCTCCGTCCGCACAGGGGCACGCATCGGGGCACGCGTCGGGGCGCGTCCCTCGGGCCGGGCCGCCGTGCGCGGGCGCCCGCCGCGGTTCCGTCTCCGCTCGGCCTGCGCCCTCGCCAGCAGCGACTCCATCTGACGTATGCCCAGCTGCTGCCTGCCCTCGGGGCCCCATCGCGGTGCGCGGGCGGCCAGGTGACGTATCAGAGCGTGGGCGTACTTCGTTCGCTGCTCGGACGGGGCGCTCTTGCCGGTGAACCAGTCGCTCAGGCTCTGGGAACTGACCGTCTGAACGCCGAACTCCCGGTCATCGAGCCGCAGAAGCGCACTGTACGGAGGCTTGCCCGCCGCCTCCCACAGGCGCTGCAGCGCACCCTGGAACTCCTGAAGATCCGACCGAGCGGTGGTCAATTCCGCCCTCCTCCCCCGTCCGGGGCTCGGCGCCCGTAAACCCCCCGGAAAGGCCCGTAGACGTGGACTGGCCAGGCTACTGGGCATGATCCCGCACGGCACGGAATCGCCGGAAACCCGCCGGACGGCGGAGAACGGGGCCACGACCACTCGGCGAAGACGAGCGCCGGTGGCTCACCCCAGGAGGTACGCAGCCCATGTCCACGCTCCCCGCACTGCTCTTCACCGGCACCCAGCTCGCCGGCGCCGCCGGCGTCCTCTACACCGGGTGCGTGGCCGTCACCGCCGCCACCTCGGTCTTCTCCCGCAGCCCGGAGCGGCGCCGGGACGCGCGCCAGACGCTCGCGATTCTCGTGCGCCGCCCGGCCCGCTGAGGAGCAGTCCGCGACAGCGGATCCGGCGGCGCCGAAAAAGTCACTGCAAGTTGCAGGTATACCTCTCGGTTTCACGGGTAACCGCGCCGCTACGGGGAGGCCAGCAACAAGTCCGAATGCGAAAGGGTGGGACTCAATGATCACCGTGGCGGCGCAGGATCAGGCCCAGGGGACTCAGACCGAGACAGACCTCGTGGAGCGCGCGTACACGGACCCTTCTTCCATCGCGCCGAGGGACGCGCGTGAGGTCGGCAAGCGGTTGTTCGACCGCCTGACCCAGCTCGAAGAGGGCACGAGCGAATACCAGTACGTGCGCAATTGCCTGATCGAGGTGAACCTCTCACTCGTGCAGTACGCGGCCTCGCGGTTCAAGCACCGTGGGCAGCAGGAGATGGAGGACATCGTCCAGGTCGGCACCATCGGCCTGATCAAGGCGATCGACCGGTTCGAACTGACGCGTGAGGTCGAGTTCACGTCCTTCGCCGTTCCGTACATCACGGGCGAGATCAAGCGGTTCTTCCGCGACACGTCCTGGGCCGTGCATGTGCCGCGCCGACTGCAGGAGGCGCGCATCGAGCTTTCCAAGGCCACGGAGGAGCTGCGCACCCGGCTGGGCCGCATGCCGTCCACGGCGGAGCTCGCGGAGCTGATGCAGCTGGAGCCCGCCGAGGTCACGGAGGCGCAGAAGGCGTCCAACGGCTACAACGCGGTCTCCCTGGACGCGGCCGTCAACAGCGCCGACGACGAGTCCGACACGGCGCTGGCCGACTTCATCGGGGTCGACGAGTACTCCTTCGAACTCGTCGAGAACTTCCACTCCCTCGCCCCGCTCATCGCGGACCTCGACGAGCGGGACCGCACCCTGATCCACCTCCGCTTCGTCGAGGAGCAGACCCAGCAGCAGATCGCCGACGCGCTGGGCTGCTCGCAGATGCACGTCTCGCGCCTCATCAGCCGCGTGGTGGCCAAGCTCCGCGCCGGCCTGCTGACGAGCGAGTAAGCAAGGCCCTCCCCCACTTTATCAGCCAGCCGCTGCCCCCGTGCGCAATGACGCACGGGGGCAGCGTCTGTGCTGGTCAAAGTCGGTGCCGCGAAAAACCGGCAGGGCGGCTCCTCCCCGTTTCACCGTCCTCGCTGTGGTTACCTGTCCTGTTCCGGCCCTTGACTGGCTGGGCCCGGTGTGGAGAGGAAGAACAGAGCGCGTGGTGGGTCGGGTGCGGAGCGGTTGGGCGTGGGTGACACGCGCGTGGAGTTCGTCCGGGCATGAGCGCAGCACGAGCCTGCTGGTGGGCAAGAGTGTGCTGGCGGCGACGCTGGCGTGGTGGGTCGCGCACGATCTGCTGCACGCGACGTCACCGGCGTTCGCGCCGTTCTCCGCGACGCTGACCATGAACGTCACGATCTACAAGTCGTTGTGGCAGACGCTGCGCTACATCGCCGCGGTCATCGTCGGGGTGGCGGTGCAGTCGGCCATCGGTTTCACGGCAGGACCCGACCTGTTCGCGTTTGTCATGGTCGCGGTGATCGCGCTGGTGGTGGGCCAGTGGCCCGCCCTGGGCGAGCAGCGGTCCCAGGTCGCCACGGCGGCGTTCTTCGCCTTCTCCACCTATACGACGGCCACCACGAACGCCGACAGGGCCCTCCAGCTCGGGCAGATCATCCTTCTCGTCGCCGTCGGCTGCGGCATCGGGCTGCTCGTGAACATGTGCGTCGCTCCCCCGCTGCGCTACCGCAGCGCGGAGCAGGGCCTGCACGTCCTGGCCGCCGAGATGAAGACCCTGCTGGCCGACATGGCCGACGGCCTGTGCAGCGGGGAGGTCGACGCAGAGCGTGCCGAGCAGTGGCGCACGTCGGGGGAACGGGTCGTGAACGCCGTCGGACAGGCGCGCGCCGGTCTTGACACGGCGGAGAACAGCGTGCCGTTCAACCCTCGTCGGCTGCTGCCCGCGCACCGGGCCTACCTCAGCTTCGGCCGCTACCGCCAGGCGCTGGACGCCATGGAGCGTGCGGGCTATCAGTTGTCCTCACTCACCCGCAGTCTCAGCCGGTGGCGCGAGACGGAGGACACCTACAACTACGCACCCTTCCTCCAGTCGTACGCGGACTTCGCCCTGCGACTGCGTGACATGGCTCATGTCGCCACGCAGCTCGACAGCGACGTCCTCACCGACCAGGCCGAGGAGATGCGCAAACTGGCCACCGCCGCTCAGGAGCAGCTGCAGGAGGTGCTCACCGCGGCGCAGGAGTACGAGCTGCCGCTGGCCAACGCCTCCCGCCCGTACGGGGTCCTCGTCGTCGAGGCCACCCGTCTGATGGAGGAGTTCCAGAACGCCTGCGACGTACTCAAGGACACGGCCGACGACTGAAAGCCTGTCTCTGTACCCCCGTCGTCCGTCAGCCGGCGCGCTTTCGCAGGGGTGGGGGCTGGTGGGGGCGGGTCGGTCCCGGCCGGTACTGCATCATCACGAACTGGGCGGCGATCTCGGGGAGCGGGTTGGCGGCGGTCGCGATCACCCAGCCCGGCCCCCTCACCGCGTGGTTGATCCGGCGCACGGCGCCGTCGGGGTGCAGGGCGTGCGCCGCCGCGGTCGCCAGGTAGATGGGGCCCGCGACGGGATCGTGCCGGACGTCGTGGGCCAGGTTCACCAGTTCGGGGTCGGCCGGGTCGTTCGTCACGGCCCGCCGGACGGCCGGGCAGGCTCCCCACGCCCAGTCCTCGGCCCAGTTGAGCAGCGTCCCCTCACGGGCCCGGTCGTCCAGCAGCATCCATCGCATGATGTTCGCCGGCGCCCGGCCGTCGGGGAAGAGGGCCCGGAACTCGGCGTTGCAGGCCACGACGTCCCAGTGCCTGTCGGCGATGTAAGCCATCGCGCCCGTGACCCCTTCGACGACGGTCCGCCAGGCCTCGTATATCGGCGCTCGTCCTTCTAAGTCCCGCCTGCCCAGTTGCACTTGCCATCCCATCCCTGTCGCGTCACTCATAGGTCTCAGCGCGTCACAGCTCGTGTGCCAAGCCTAGCCAGCAACGGAAGCCAGGCTTCCGGGACCCCGGCACAAGGGGGGCTTACCGGTACGCCCAGGCCGCTGCCCGGCCCGCGAGTTCCATGACGGTGGGAGGTGTGGATCCGCCGTCGAGATGGCTGTACTCGACCGAGATCACGATCATGAGACGCTCCGTCATCCCCAGGTGGGAATAGAACCCGCGTTGGACCAAGTCCTCCATCGCCTTCTCCGCGGTCATGCCCGCCTCGTGACGCAGCCGCACCTCACGCTGCACCGTGCGGAGGTAGACCAGGTGGTCCTCGAGACCGGCCTGGTCGGTCGGCCGTCCGTGCCCGGGGATGATGACCCGCGGGTCGAAACCGAGGACGAGCTCGCACGCGTTGATGATGTTCTGCAGCGGGCCCGCCCAGTGCGGAGGGTGGTCACCGTGGAAGAAGACGTCGCCGGTGCAGACCACATCCCCGATGCGGGCCACCAGGTCGCCGACGTGGTGGGCGGGACCGACCTCGTACAGCTCCACCTCCGCGTCGCCCACGGTGAACGCGTACCGGCCGGAGAAGGTCTTGGTGGGGGCCGCCAACCGCGCCGAAGCGAAGTCGAAGACGCCGAAGTGCTCCCGCAGGTACTGGCCCAGGGGTCCGTCGGCCGGCGAACGGTGGACGAGTGCGTCCATCTCCTGCGGGGTCGGCTCGTGATGGAGGTGTTCGAGGCCCGCACGGGTGGCGATGATCTCCGCGTCGGGGAACAGGAAGTTGCCGAAGGTGTGGTCACCGTTCGCATGGGTGTTGACCACGGTCCCCACCGTACGGTCGCCGAGCCGTGGCCCGGCCGCGGCGATCATCGCCTCGGTCATCGGCCCGTCATAGGGGGTGTCGATGAGTGCCGCGTCGGGCCCCGATATGACCCACAGACAGTTCGCGTAGCCCCAACGGCCCGTGCCCTCGGGCGTCCACAGAAAGAGCTCGTCGGTGCCGGTCACCGCGGTGAGCTGGGTAGGGAGGTTCATGGCCGCATTCTGTCCGATTCGGACACTCCTTCGCACGTCGCGTGGCACACAGCGATCTGTTCCGCGCCCCGCGCCCCCGCCACGGGCACGGCGTTCAGCCCAGCTGCCGCAGCGCCCCGTCCATCGCCTTGCGGACCAGGAGGGCATCCGGCGCGACGGCGGTCACCAGGACGCCGGGGCCCGCGAGCGGGGTAAGTGCGGCCCACTCCCCCAGCGGCGCGGCATCGGGCTTGCGCCGCTCGAATTCCGGCCGCACGACGACCAGTTGGCCGACCGCGCGATGTCCGGCCAGCACCGCGGGGCCGTCCCAGCCGCCGGGCGCGCCAGGACCGCAGGCCAGCTCCTGGTCCAGGAGGATCCGGCCCGCGCGGCGGACGGTGAGGCGGCTGGTGAGACGGCCCGGGGCCTCGCCGGTGCGGCCGAGGACCTGCTCCTCGCGCAGCACGAGACGGGCGCCCGGGGCGAGGTCGGCCCGCGTGGTGACGCGCAGGTCGCTGCCGAGCACGGAGATCAACTGCTCGGGCAGCCAGCGCAGTTCGGCGTCCTCGCCCACCGTGAGCCTGACGTCGTAGCGTGCCGTCGCCTCGGTCTGGCCCGGCAGGGCGATGGTGGCCGCCGCCGAGGCGATGTGCAGCGCCGAGCCCGGGTGGGCGGCGGCCTCGACGGTGAGGTGGTCGCCGCCGAGCGGGCCGCTCATCGCGCCCACGAGCGTGACGTGCGCCGCGGCGCCGGTGGAGCGGGTGCGGCGCAGGGCGAGCGGGCCCTCGCCGTCGAGGACGGGCAGCGAGGTGCGGCCGTCGTCGTCGGCCCGCGCCTCGACGCGGGCGGTGGCACGAATACCCGCGCCACCGACCCCGGTCACGGTCCCGACGACAGATCCGGGCACCCTCGCCGCCGTCGGCGCCTGCCCCGCTTCTTCCCGTGCGCCCCGGAGGGCGAATTCCACCGTCACGCCGACGCGGTCCATGCGGCGTACTGCTCGCGCACCCAGGCGGCGACGGGGCCGACGCCGTCGCCCGTCCGCAGCGACTGGAAGATCACGGGGAGTTCGGCGCGCTGCGCCTTGGCGTCGGCGGCCATCCGGGCGAGGTCGGAGCCGACGTGCGGGGCGAGGTCGGTCTTGTTGACGACGAGCAGGTCGGCCGTGGAGACGCCGGGGCCGCCCTTGCGCGGGATGTCGTCGCCGCCCGCGACGTCGATGACGAAGATCTGGGCGTCGACGAGACCCTTGGAGAAGGTGGCCGTGAGGTTGTCGCCGCCGGACTCGACCAGGATCAGGTCGAGCGGGCCGACCTCGTCCTCCAGGTCCTCCACGGCCTCCAGGTTGGCGGAGATGTCGTCGCGGATCGCGGTGTGCGGGCAGGCGCCGGTCTCCACGGCGGTGATGCGCTCGGGCGGCAGGACGGCCTCGCGCAGCAGGAACTCGGCATCCTCACGGGTGTAGATGTCGTTCGTGACGACGGCGAGGGAGAGCGTGTCGCGCAGCTCGCGGCAGAGGGCGGCGACCGTCGCCGTCTTCCCCGAGCCGACCGGCCCGCCGAGGCCGATGCGCAGGGCGCGGCGGGTCCCGTCGGGGCGGTGGGCGTCGGCGCTGACGGCGGCGGGGCCGTCGTGGGAGTGGTCGAGGTGCATGGGAACTCCAATGGTTCGGCTCGGTCGGGAACGTCGGCCCGTCCGGTGTTCGCGGACGGGGCCATTCAGACCGGCGGCGTGTGGGGCGTGGCCCCTGGGGTGGTCGGACGGTCGGTCAGGACGGCGGCTACGAGGCGAACAATCGCACGGGCCATGCGGCATGGGCCTCCGCGCTGATCTCCAGGAGCGGCGCCGACGCAGCGGGCAGCGCGTCGACCCCCTCCTGAAGTGCGCGTATCGCCGCGTCGGCCGCCTGCTGGGCCACGAGGTCGAGGTCAGGGGCGAGCCGGGCCAGGACCGCCGTGGCGTCGAAGGGGTCGAGGCTGAGCAGCCGCACGGTCGCCGTCGCCGGGCCGCTGACTCCTTCGTACGCCGAGCAGTACGCGGCATCCTTGGGCCCGAGTCCGGCGGCGCGGGCGGTCAGCCCGAGGACGACGGGCTGGTGGGCCCCCTTGGGATACCGCCGGGCCAGTGCGTCGAGTTCGGGGTGCGGCCAGGTGGCGCGGGCGGCCCGCATCATCTGCCGGCCGAGCCGCCGCGCCGCCGTCCGCAGGGCGGGCGAGGGCGTGCGGGCGTCCGCGGCCTCGTCCAGGGCTTCCGGGTCGACGCCGAGGGCGGCCGCCGCGGCCAGGGCCGCCGAGACGAGCCCGGAGGTGTGGAGCCGCCCCTTGCAGAACGCTTCCAGGCTCGGGGCGCCGGTGACGCGGCCTGCCTTGACGGCCGCCTCGGCCCCGCCGGAGTGTGCGTGCCCCCCGGCGGGGAAGCGGCCGTCGGCCAGGACGAGGAGTGCTGCTCGTGACATGGGAATCGTCGCCTGAACGCTTCGGGGCCGTCAGAAGAGGAAGTACCGCTGGGCGAGCGGCAGTTCGGCGGCGGGTGACGGTTCGACGAGCTCACCGTCGATGGTGACGGCGAAGCTGTCGGGGGCGACCTCGACCCGGGGCAGCGCGTCGTTCTCGCGCATGTCGGCCTTGCTGCGGCCGCGGGTGGAGCGGATCGCGGTGAACGGCTTGTCCAGGCCGAGGCGTTCCGGGAGGCCGTCGTCCAGTGCCGACTGCGTCACGAAGTTGATCGAGTTGAGGCCCGGCGCCTTGCCATGGGCTCCGTACATGCGGCGCGGCAGGACCGGCTGCGGGGTCGGGATGGAGGCGTTTGCGTCACCCATCTGCGCGTACGCGATCTGGCCGCCCTTGATGACGAGCTGCGGCTTGACGCCGAAGAACGCCGGTTCCCACAGCACCAGGTCGGCGAGCTTGCCCGGCTCGACCGAGCCGATCTCGTGGTCGATGCCCTGGGCTACGGCCGCGTTGATCGTGTACTTGGCGACATAACGGCGCGCGCGGCGGTTGTCGGCGCGGGTGTCCCCGGGCAGGAAGCCGCGGCGCCGCTTCATCACGTGCGCGGTCTGCCAGGTCCGCATGATGACCTCGCCGATGCGCCCCATGGCCTGGGAGTCCGAGGACATGATCGAGATGGCGCCGAGGTCGTGCAGGATGTCCTCCGCCCCGATCGTGGTGGGCCGGATGCGGGACTCGGCGAAGGCGAGGTCCTCGGGGACGGCCGGGTTGAGGTGGTGGCAGACCATCAGCATGTCGAGGTGCTCCTCGACGGTGTTGACGGTGTGCGGCCGGGTCGGGTTGGTGGAGCTCGGCAGCATGTTGGGGAGCGAGACCGCCGTGATCATGTCGGGGGCGTGTCCGCCGCCCGCGCCCTCCACGTGGAAGGCGTGCAGGGTACGGCCCGCGACCGCGTCGAACGTCGCGTCGATGAAGCCCGCCTCGTTCAACGTGTCGGTGTGGACGGCGAGCTGCGCGCCGGTCTCCTCGCAGACGTTCAGGCAGGCGTCGATGGCGGCGGGCGTCGCGCCCCAGTCCTCGTGGATCTTGAAGCTGACGGCGCCGGCACGGAGCTGGGCGTGCATCGATTCGGCGTTGACGGTGTTGCCCTTGCCGAGGAACCCGATGTTGACCGGGCTGGATTCGAGCGCCGCGAACATCCGGGCGAGGTGCCAGGCGCCGGGGGTGATGGTGGTCGCCTTGCTGCCCTCGGCGGGTCCTGTGCCGCCGCCGAAGAGGGTGGTGACACCCGAGGCCAGCGCCTCGTCGACGATGGTCGGCGAGATGAAGTGGATGTGGGTGTCGATGCCGCCCGCGGTGAGGATCTTGCCGTTGCCCGCGATGACCTCGGTCTCCGGGCCGATGACGAGGTCGGGGTGGACGTTGTCCATCGTGTCCGGGTTGCCGGACTTGCCGATGCCGGTGATCCGGCCGTCGCGGATGCCGATGTCCGCCTTGACGATGCCCCAGTGGTCGATGACCACGGCGCCGGTGATGACGGTGTCCGGGGCGCCCTCGGCGCGGGTGGTGCGGGACTGGCCCATCGACTCGCGGATGACCTTGCCGCCGCCGAACACCGACTCGTCACCGGAGCGTCCCGGACCGCCCGAGCGGTCCTCCTCGATCTCGATCAGGAGGTCGGTGTCGGCGAGTCGTATCCGGTCGCCGGTGGTGGGGCCGAAGAGATCGGCGTACGCGGCACGGGACAGCTCAGGCATCGAGGGCACCTCCGGTTTCGCCGCGCAGACCGGGCACGACGCGCTTGCCGGCCAGCGGGACGAGTTCGACGTCGACGGGGATTCCGGGCTCGAAGCGCACGGCGGTTCCCGCGGCGACGTTGAGCCGCAGTCCGTGCGCGGCGCCGCGGTCGAAGTCCAGCCCCGGGTTGGCCTCGGCGAAGTGGTAGTGGGAGCCGACCTGGACGGGGCGGTCGGCGGCGTTGAGGACGGTGAGGCGGGTGACCTCGCGGCCTTCGTTGAAGAGGACGGGGTCCTCCGCGAAGAGGATCTCTCCGGGAACCATCCCCCGGCCCGTGCCGTGCGTTGCGGCATGCATGAGGCGCGAACTCCCGTCAGACGATCGGCTCGTGGACAGTGACGAGCTTGGTGCCGTCCGGGAAGGTGGCCTCGACCTGGACGTCGTGGATCATCTCCGGGATGCCCGGCATGACGTCGTCACGGGTGAGGACCTTCCGCCCTGACGACATGAGCTCGGCGACGGTGCGGCCGTCGCGGGCCCCTTCGAGGATGTGCGAGGTGATGAGGGCGATGGCCTCGGGGTGGTTGAGCAGCAGCCCCCGCGCCCTTCGTTTCTCGGCCACGTCCGCGGCCACATGGATGAGCAGTCTCTCCTGCTCGTGCGGGGTCAGTTGCACGCGTCCCACCTCAAAGTTCTCACTCCGGACCGTACGGGGTCCGGCTGCCGCGGCCACCGCGACGGATATAGATGTAACACACAGCGAAGGTGCGCGATCTTGCGCACCCCGGATAGAGAATCCGCTGGTGGCGTGCCCAGGGAAGGTAGTTGAGAGGAGTTTCAACGAGGTTAACCAGCCATTGACTGATCCATGACCATCAGCTGGGCTGCGCCATACCGATCAATGCCTTGAGGCGGTTTCGGGGCGCGCGGGTCCCTCCGGCTTCTGACACACATTCCGTCAGTTCGGCGGTCAGGAGCGGACTCCTGACGGAAGTCGTAAGCAAGCGGCTCACTGCCCCGCCTGGCGCCGCCCGCCCCGTGCCACTCGGCTACGTCGCGTCGGGTCCGCGGTGCTCGGCCGCGATGCCGAACCGTCGGCGCTCCGAGGGCGCGGGCGACACGGAGCCGACCGAGGTGACCGTACTGACCGTTCGCTCCTGCGCGGCGTCCGCGAGCCCTTCGAGGCGTTCCAGATCCTCGGCGGAGACGAGCGCCACGAGCGGCTTGCCGTGCCGGGTGACGACGACCCGCTCGCCGCCGTACACGACGCGGTTGATCAGCTCGGCGAGCTCTGCGCGGGCTTGCGTCACTGGAATCTCGTAGGCCATGCCTCCAGCTTAGACGCCGCGTTTCCCGGGCTCCGAGTCCGAGCACTCCACCACGCTCCGTACGTCCTGTACATTTTGTACGTAGGCTGGTCGTGCCGCGACCAGCGGAAGAGAGGCGTGCCATGAACCGTCCTTCTGCCCGTTACGTCCTGCCCGAGTTCACCGAACGCACCAGTTCGGGGACGCGGACCATGGACCCGTACTCCAAGCTCCTCGAAGAGCGCATCGTCTTCCTCGGCACCCCCATCGACGCCACGTCGGCGAACGATGTGATGGCGCAGCTCATGCACCTCGAATACCAGGCGCCCGACCGCGACATCTCGCTGTACATCAACTCCCCCGGCGGCTCGTTCAGCGCGATGACCGCGATCTACGACACGATGCGGTTCGTCAGCTGCGACGTGGAGACGACCTGTCTGGGTCAGGCCGCGTCGACGGCCGCCGTCCTGCTCGCCGCCGGCACGCCCGGCAAGCGGTCCGCGCTGCCCGGTGCGCGCGTGCTGATTCATCAGCCCGCCCTCTCCGAACCGGTCCAGGGGCAGGCGAGCGACCTCGCGATCCAGGCGGCCGAAGTGCTGCGGATCCGGGCGCTGTTGGAGGAACTGCTCGTACGGCACACGGGGCAGAGCCCGGAACGCATCACCGCGGACATCGAGCGGGACAAGATCCTCGACGCCCGAGCGGCCGTGGAGTACGGGCTCGTGGACCGGATCATTCCCAGCCGCAAGACCTCGCTCACCGCACCGGACCCGAGGTGAACCGCCGATGCTGCCGCCCGAACTCCCGCCCCTGCCCGCCCTGACACGCGCCGAGGCGGAGTTGATCGACCGCTACCTCGAAGTCGTCGACCTGCTCGGCCGGATCAATCCGGCCCGCGCCGAACACACCTATGGCGGACTCCGCGCCGCCCAGGCGCTGGTCGGCCGGGCGACCGCCCTGCGGGACGCACTCGCCCTCATGCACCGGCGGGGGGAGAGTGAGGTGCACGCGCCCACGCTCGCCCGGGCCTTGCGCGTCCTCGACGGCGAACGGCGGGCCGGACGGGTCGCCGTGCCACCCCTCCCGGACGCCTGAACCCCCGTCAGCCGCCCGCCTCCTGCCACCGGCACGTCCCGGCCCGCTTCGAAACGGACCAGTCGGGCTACCCCGGACGGCGTATTCGAACATCCTTTGCCACGCGGTCTCCACTTGCGCCCGACGGCTACGGCAACTTCGGAATTTCGCGTTCCACTGCTGGTCGAGCCGTCGTCAGACCGCGGGTCCCGGTACCGATTTCGACCGTGTCCACCTGAACAGGTCAGTCGTGAGGAGCCTCACAAAAGGCCGTTTCGGCTCGGTTTTCGGACCTGTTTCGGGTCAAGATCCCTTCCGACGACAAGCCCCCGCCACAGCGGCGGGGCGGTCCGGGCGGACGCCGAGTCCTGCCGCCACCCGGATGACCGGTCGACATTGGTTGCAACGGCAGGAGTGGAGGACCCAGCACGACGGGCCCGCCCGGAAAGTCCGGGACGACGCCCTTGGGGTGAAGCCGCAGAGCACGACGCGGCCGGGCATCTTCGCCTGCCCGAACCCGACAGGTCATCCTTCACAGGCGGCTGACGAAGGGTTGCGCATGACCGCGCTGAATCATGTTCCGTCGCTGCTCAGCAGGACCGGTGCCGCATCGGTCCTCACGCTCGCCGTCGTGGGCGGCACCGTCGTGGCCCCCGGGCTCACCTCGGAGGCCGAGGCAGCGACCCATGGGACCAAGGCGCTCCAGATCGCGGCTTCGAAGAAGGGCTCCCCGTACCGTTACGGAGCGGTGGGGCCCAACCGCTTCGACTGCTCGGGCCTGACGCTCTACTCGTTCAAGCGAACGGGCAAGAAGCTGCCGCGTACCGCCGCCGGGCAGTACAACAAGACCAAGCACATCTCCAGGTCGCAGCGGACCCGCGGCGACCTGGTGTTCTTCCACTCCGGGCGGAACGTCTACCACGTCGGGATCTACGCGGGTAACAACCGCATCTGGCACGCCCCGAAGACCGGAACCCTCGTGCGCCTGGAGAAGATCTGGTCCCAGAACGTCTGGTACGGGAGGGTCCGCTGACCCTGCCGCGGCCGGCCGGCGCATGCCTCGCGCCGCCCGGTACCGGTACCGGTGCTTGGAACGCGTCGGCCGGGATATCCGTACCGGATGGCTGACGAGCATTCCTGTACCGCCCGCAACGAAACGCCGCTGGAGCGCGCCGACCGCAACTTCGCGGAGCTGCTCCAGGAGTTGAGGGTGACGCAGACCGGCGTGCAAATTCTGTTCGCCTTTCTGCTCTCCCTCGCCTTCACCTCGCGGTTCCCGGCCCTGGACGCCGTGCAGCGCGGCACCTACGTCACGACGCTGCTGCTCGCGGTGCTCGCGGCGGCGCTGTTCACGGCCCCCGCGGCGCTGCACCGGTCGCTGTTCCAGCAGCGCGCCAAGCCGCTCGTCGTGCGGGTGTCGTCCCGGCTCGCCGGGGTCGGCCTGGGCGTGCTGGTACTGGCGCTCACCGGCTCCGTACTGCTCGTCGTCGATGTGACGGTGGGACGGGTCGCGGGGGCCGCCGCGGGCGTCGGGACGCTGCTGGTCTGTATCGGACTGTGGGGCGTGCTGCCGCGCCTCGTACGACGCCCCGCTGCTCATGAGGGCGGGACGGCGCCGGCCAGGCCCGCCGTGACGTCAGGAACGGCTCGCGGAGGAGCACCGGGCCCGATGCGCCGAGAGCGGTGCCGGTGACGTGACAGCCACGGCAGCGCGGACGACGCGGACGACGCGGACGACGCGGACGACGCGGACGCGGACGGTACGCAGCCGCCGCGCGGTCAGTGGGCGGCGTCGCGGTGTTTGCGCTGGACGGGCGCTCGCCAGGGCAGCGCGATCCACACGGTCTTGCCCCCTTCGTCGGTGGGGCTGACCGAGAGCCTGCCGCCGCACTCCGCGGTCAGCCAGCGGATGATGACCATGCCACGGCCGTTGTCCTGCTGGACCGCCGCGGGCAGTCGTCTCGGGTAGCGCGGGTGACTGTCGGTGACGCCGATCCGCAGTTGCTCGTCCTGGTCCAGTTCGATGTCCACGGTGAAGGTGGGCGACTGGCCGAGAGTGTGCTGCACGGCGTTGGTGGCGAGTTCGGAGACGATGAGCCGGATCGTGTCGGTCACCTCGGCGTCACCGGGCAGGCCCCATTCGCTGAGCACGCGCGAGACGTATTTCCGGGCCGCGGGGACCGAGGCAGGATCACTCGGCAGGGTGACGGAGGCTTCCTGGTGGTCTGCCATGGCGACGCTGTCCCTTTCCCACCGGGACCGGCCTGCCGACTCTCGGCGGATGACTCGACGACCGTCCCGGACTGGTGCTTCGCGCCAGACTGCCACTCCTTGGCCGGTCACGCCCGGCGATCCACCGAGATGTGCATATATCTGTCGCTCGAAGCGGTGAACTCTGCTACTGCCGAACGTATTTGGGCGAACGCCTCGCGGTTCCTCTACTCTCGCCTACTGCCCCGCCCTGCCGCCGGGAGAATCCGACGGCTCCGCCGGAAGGAGACGGGCATGCAGTACGGCCCCGCGGTGCGTCGCCGCCAGCTCGGTGCCGAACTGCGCGCGCTGCGCGGCGAGGCGGGACTCACCAGCAGCCAGGCCGCGGCCCGGCTCGGCTGGCACCAGTCGAAAGTGAGCCGGATCGAGACGGGCCGCAGCGGCGTGAAGGCCTCCGACGTGCGGCTGCTGCTCGCCACGTACCGGGTGCGGGACTCCCGGCGCAGTGAGCTGCTCGTCGCGTTCGCGGGCGCCGACGACCCCGGCACGGGACGTCATCACTGGTGGAAGGCGTATCGCGACCTGCTGCCCGCCACCTATCGCGACTTCATCAGCCTCGAGTCGCAGGCGTGTTGGGTGCGCACCCTCGAAACCAGTGTGGTCCCCGGTCTTTTGCAGACCCCGGAGTACGCCCGCGCGGTCACCCGGGCCGCGCTCGGCGGGCTGCCGGAGGAGCGGGTCGACGCGCTGGTGGAGGTGCGCCTGGCCCGCCAGGACGTGTTGCGCGCGGATCCGCCGCTGCGGCTGAGCGTGGTCCTGGACGAGGCGGTGCTACGGCGCCCGGTGGGCGGGACGCGGGTTCACGCGGGGCAGTTGGCGCGGTTGCGAGAGGTGTCCCTTCTGCCTCATGTCCGGCTTCAGGTGTTGCCGTACGCCGCCGGTGAGCATGCGGGCCTGATCGGTTCTTTCGTTATCTTTTCAT
This sequence comes from Streptomyces sp. NPDC058284, assembly GCF_042881135.1. Classification (NCBI taxonomy): domain Bacteria; kingdom Bacillati; phylum Actinomycetota; class Actinomycetes; order Kitasatosporales; family Streptomycetaceae; genus Streptomyces; species Streptomyces sp. NPDC058284. The sequence goes on along the minus strand of NZ_JBHVYE010000004.1, from coordinate 252,088 downwards.
TTCCGGACATTGCTGATCTGGATGTGGTTGTTCTCGACCATTTGACGAGTAGCCTCTACCTCGAACGGAAAGAAGACCTCCAGGCCTACACGGAGACCTTCGACTCCCTTCAGGTACAGGCGCTTTCACCCGAGGAATCAACGGAATTCATCGCCGGGCTAGGCGACGGCGCGTAAGGAGGCACCATGACCGCAATGCCTCGGTACGTACCTTCCAGCACGATGCTTCAAGGTGCGCAGTGGCAGCGCAGCGACTACAGCAACGGAATGAACAACTGTGTCGAGACGGCCACACTCGACTCGGGTCCGCTGACCGGCCTGCGAGCCGTGCGTGACTCGAAGAACACCGCAGGGCCCGCCCTGCTCTTCTCCCCCGGCCCCTGGGAGACGTTCGTCAACAGCCTCCGGTGAGCGGACCGCCCCTCGCGGGCCCGGAACGCGTCACCTGGGTGCACAGCGGCTGATCACCCGTACGGCACCGGCGATCTGTGCGTCGGAGAGGTCCGCGCGGGCGGTCAGCCGCAGCCGTGAGATGCCGTCCGGCACCGACGGCGGACGGAAACAGCCGACGGCCAGGCCCTCGGCCCGGCAGTCGGCGGCCCATCGGACGGCCTGCTCGGGCGAAGGCGCGCGCACGGAGACGACGGCGGCGTCGGGACGTACCGCCGAAAGACCTTCCGCCGTGAGGCGGCGATACAGCTCGGCCGCGACCTCGCGGGCGCGGGCGGCGCGCTCGGGTTCGCGGCGCAGCAGGCGCAGGGCCGCGAGCGCCGCGCCGACGGAGGCGGGGGCGAGGCCCGTGTCGAAGATGAAGGTGCGGGCCGCGTTCACCAGGTGCTCGATGACCCGGGCGGGGCCGAGCACGGCGCCGCCCTGGCTGCCGAGGGACTTGGAGAGGGTGAGGGTGACCACGGTGTCGTCCGCGCCCGCGAGCCCCGCGGCGTGCGGGGCGCCCCGGCCGCCGTCGCCGAGGACACCGAGCCCGTGCGCGTCGTCGACGATGAGTCCCGCCCCGAACTCGCGGCAGACAGCGGCCAGTTCGGCCAGTGGAGCCATGTCGCCGTCCACCGAGAACACCGAGTCGGACACCATGACGGCGGGGCCGCCGTGGGCGTCGAGCGTCTTGCGCACCGCCTCGGGGTCGGCGTGCGGGACCACCTGCGTCGCCGCGCGCGCGAGCCGGCAACCGTCGATCAGCGACGCGTGGTTGCCCGCGTCGGAGACGATCAGCGAACCGTGCGGGGCGAGGGCGGTGACGGCCGCGAGGTTCGCCGCGTAGCCGGAGGAGAAGACGAGGGCCGCCTCGAAGCCGCAGAAGTCGGCGAGTTCCCGCTCCAGTTCGGCGTGCAGTTCCGTGGAGCCCGTGACGAGCCGGGACCCGGTGGCGCCGCCGCCCCAGCGCCGGGCCGCGGCGGCCGCGCCCTCGGTGATCTCCGGGTGCCTGGTCAGACCGAGGTAGTCGTTTCCCGCCAGGTCGAGGAGGAGGCCCGGGTCGGCGGGGCGCGGGCGCAGGGTGCGGACGAGACCGGCGTCGGCCCGCAGCCGCGCCTGCTCGTCGAGCCAGCCGAACGCCGAGCCGGATGCGGTGCCCGGCGTACCGTCCGACGGGTCGCTCGGCATGGGGGACGCGCCCGGCACGGGGTGCCTGTTTGTAGACATTGCACAGACCCTAGCCGTCCTGCCACCTGGCCAGGGTGTGGCAATACCCACACCTCAAACCGGTTCTGTTGTGCGGATCCTCCTTGGCCGGGAACCCTGCTGTGCGTAAGGATCAGCGCCATGGACCTGCTGAACACGCTGGTGGACAAGGGGCTTCGGCGCGAGCTGCCGACCCGCGAAGAGGCGCTGGCCGTACTGGCCACCTCCGACGACGATCTCCTCGACGTAGTGGCCGCCGCCGGGAGGGTGCGGCGGCACTGGTTCGGGCGACGGGTGAAACTCAACTATCTGGTCAACCTCAAGTCGGGCCTGTGCCCGGAGGACTGCTCGTACTGTTCGCAGCGCCTCGGTTCCAAGGCAGAGATCCTCAAGTACACGTGGCTGAAGCCCGACGAGGCCTCGCGGGCCGCGGCGGCCGGGGTCGCGGGCGGCGCCAAGCGGGTCTGCCTGGTGGCGAGCGGCCGCGGCCCGACCGACCGTGACGTGGACCGGGTGGCGCAGACCATCGCTGCGGTCAAGGAGCAGAACGAGAGCGTCGAGGTCTGCGCCTGCCTCGGCCTGCTCTCGGACGGCCAGGCGGAGCGGCTGCGGGGCGCCGGCGCGGACGCGTACAACCACAATCTCAACACGTCCGAGGCGACCTACGCGGACATCACGAAGACCCATACCTACGCCGACCGCGTCGACACCGTCCAGAAGGCGCACGCGGCGGGTCTTTCGGCCTGCTCGGGGCTGATCGCGGGCATGGGCGAGAGCGACGAGGACCTCGTCGACGTCGTGTACGCGCTGCGCGAGCTGGACGCGGACTCGGTGCCGGTCAATTTCCTGATCCCCTTCGAGGGCACGCCGCTGGCCAAGGAGTGGAACCTCACCCCGCAGCGCTGCCTGCGCATCCTCGCGATGGTCCGCTTCGTCTGCCCGGACGTCGAGGTGCGCATCGCGGGCGGCCGCGAGGTCCATCTGCGCTCGATGCAGCCGCTCGCCCTCAACCTCGCCAACTCCATCTTCCTGGGCGACTACCTGACCAGCGAGGGCCAGGCGGGCAAGGCGGACCTGGAGATGATCGCGGACGCCGGTTTCGAGATCGAGGGCACGGATCAGGTGACGCTGCCCAAGCACCGCGCGGACGCGGCGGCCGCCGCGGGGGCCTGCGGCTCGCATGCCGGGAGCGGCTGCGGCTCGCACACCGAGGGCGGCTGCGGCTCGCACGAGGGCGGCGGCTGCGGGCCGTGCGGGACTCCGGAGTCCGCCGCCGCTCCGGTGGCCGAGCCCGGCGAGGCACGCACGGACCTGGTGGCGGTACGCCGCCGGGGCGCGGGAACGGATCTCGCGCCCAATGCCTGACCTCTCCACTGCCGAACTGCTCGCGCTCGACCGGCAGCACGTCTGGCACCCCTACGGGCCGATGCCGGGCCGCCAGGAGCCCCTGGTCGTCGAGTCGGCGAGCGGCGTCCGACTGCGCCTCGCGGACGGCGGCCCCGAGCTGGTCGACGGCATGTCGTCGTGGTGGTCGGCGATCCACGGCTACAACCACCCCGTCCTCAACGACGCGGTGCGCGGCCAGCTCGACCGCATGAGCCACGTCATGTTCGGCGGGCTCACGCACGAGCCCGCCGTCCGGCTCGCGAAGCGCCTTGTCGACATGTCACCCGAGGGTCTCGAACATGTCTTCCTCGCCGACTCGGGCTCCGTCTCGGTCGAGGTCGCCCTCAAGATGTGCCTGCAGTACTGGCGCTCGCTGGGCCGCCCGGCGAAGCAGCGGGTACTGACCTGGCGCGGCGGCTACCACGGGGACACCTGGCAGCCGATGGCCGTCTGCGACCCCGACGGCGGCATGCACGACCTGTGGCAGGGCGTCCTGCCGCGCCAGGTGTTCGCCGACGCGCCGCCCGCCGCGTACGAGGAGACGTACGCGACGCACCTGCACGACATCGTCGAGCGCCACGCCCATGAGCTGGCGGCCGTGATCGTCGAGCCCGTGGTGCAGGGCGCGGGCGGCATGCGCTTCCACTCCCCCGACTACCTGCGGGTGCTGCGCGAGGCGTGCGACGCGCACGACGTGCTGCTCGTATTCGACGAGATCGCGACGGGCTTCGGCCGCACCGGAGCGCTGTTCGCGGCCGATCACGCGGGTGTCACGCCCGATGTGATGTGCCTGGGCAAGGCGCTGACCGGCGGCTATCTGACGCTGGCGGCGACGCTGTGCACGCCGCGGGTCGCGGACGGCATCTCGCGGGGCGAGGTGCCCGTCCTGGCGCACGGGCCGACGTTCATGGGCAATCCGCTGGCCGCCGCGGTGGCGGGCGCCTCCATCGACCTGCTGCTCGGGCAGGACTGGCAGACCGAGGTCAAGCGCGTCGAGTCCGGCCTGCGGGACGGTCTGGCCGAGGCGGCCGGTCTTCCTTCCGTACGGGAGGTCCGGGTCCTCGGCGCCATCGGGGTCGTCCAGCTGGACCACCCGGTGGACATGGCGGCGGCGACGCGGGCTGCGGTCCGCGAGGGCGTGTGGGTGCGGCCGTTCCGCGACCTGATCTACACGATGCCGCCGTTCGTCACGGGCGACGACGACGTGGCACGGATCGCGCGCGCCGTGTGCGCCGCGGCGAAGGAGGGATGACATATGGCAGTGATCGTGGTGTCCGGGACGGGCACGGAGATCGGCAAGACGGTGACGACGGCCGCGGTGGCCGCCCTCGCGCTCGCGGCGGGGCGCAGTGTCGCCGTGCTCAAGGGCACGCAGACCGGGGTCGCGCCGGACGAGCCGGGTGACGTGCGGGAGGTGACGCGGCTCGCGGGCGACGGCATCACCACGCTCGAACTCGCCCGGTTCCCCGAGCCGTTGGCGCCGAACACCGCCGCACGCCGGGCGGGGCTGGCGCCCGTACGGCCGGCGGACGTGGCCGAGGCCGCGGCCAAGCTGGCGACGGAGCACGATCTGGTGCTCGTCGAGGGCGCGGGCGGTCTGCTCGTACGCCTCGACGACGAGGGCGGAACGCTCGCGGACACCGCCCGGCTGCTCGGCGCGCCGGTCCTTGTGGTCGTCACGGCGGGCCTCGGCACCCTCAACTCGGCGACGCTCACCGGGGAGGCGCTGCGGGCCCGCGGGCTCACCCAGCTGGGCGTCGTCGTCGGCAGCTGGCCCACGGCGCCCGACCTCGCTTCCCGGTGCAATCTCGTGGACCTGCCCGAGTCGGCGGGCGCGGACCTCATCGGCGCGGTACCGGCAGGCTCCGGCCTGCTCGACGGGCCCGGCTTCCGTGCGGCGGCGGGCAGTTGGCTGGGCCCGGAGCTGGGCGGCATGTGGGACGCGGCGGCGTTCAGGGAGCGGGAGGCGCCTGCGGCGTGGGGGCGGAGGGAGAAGCGGCCCGCACCGGGGCGAACAGCTACTTCGGTGGGTTGAGCTTGCGGAAGTACGTCCAGCTGGTCTCGTTCGGCTCGCTCCACTTCTCCGGCGCATGGGCGAACTCCGGGTGGTGCCCCGCGACATAGGCGCGGGTGCGCTCGGGGACCTCGGCGTGCGAGCCGAGTTTGCGGCCCCGGCAGTGGTAGGTCAGGCCGCCGGGGCACTGCCCGCGGGCCATCCACGGGAGCCACGGCGACATCCGCGTCCACGACATGGTGGCGGGCACACTGGGCGCCGGTCCTGCCAGATCGGCGCGGTCGACGAAGAACTGGAAGAGTTCGAGGGCCTTGTACGTGTCGCCGGACGAGTGGACCGGGTACTGGGCCACCGGCAGCGGCGAAGGGTAGGCGAGCGGGATCTCCAGGCTGAAGCAGATCTGGCCGCCGAGGTCGGTCGTCGGGATCGGGAAGGGCCGCCACTTCTGGTTCGCCGGGTCGTTCCAGACGTGCACCACCGGCAGGTCCTGCCAGGTCTCGAGGATCTCGCGGGTGACGGGGTCCAGGTAGAACGCGGCCTCGCGGGTGAGCAGTTGGTAGGCGTCCGGGCCGTTCTCGGCGTCCTGGACGAGGCGGGAGACGTTGAGCCCCTCGAAGCCGAAGAGGCGCTGGTAGGGCTCGTCGGGGGCCCAGGAGTACACGTCTCCCGTCCACCAGTAGGTGACCTCCTCACCATCCAGTGAGGCCCGGGTACGGGCGAAGGAGCGGAGCAGTTCTGCGGGTGTGGTCGTACTCGTCATGGGAAGTACTCTGCGCGCCCGCCGCCGCGGTCGGGGCGGGCGCCCGACGACCGGGCCCGGAAATGGCCGGAATACCGCACCATGGCGGTATCCGCCCGCTCCGTCGAGGAGGACCTATGTCGCCTCGCTCCACCGCATCCGTGCCCAGGGACGCCGTGCGCCACCCCGTCTTCGCCCGCTTCTACGCCCGTCAGAGCGTGGCCCTCGAACCCGTGCTCGGCCGCCATCGCCGGGAACTCCTCACCGGGCTCTCCGGGCGGGTCATCGAGGTCGGTGCGGGCAACGGTCTCAACTTCGCGCACTACCCCCGCGCCGTCTGCGAGGTCGTGGCGATCGAACCGGAGCGGATTCTGCGCCGCCTCGCGGTGTCAGCGGCCCTGCGCGCGGACGTGCCCGTCGATGTCGTACCGGGCGCCGCCGAAGCGCTGCCCGACGTCCGGACGCACCCGGTCCGGACGAGTCACGTGCGCACCCGCTCCCGGGGCAGAACCCATCGGCCGCTCTCACAGGCTCCACTGGCGCAGCTCGTCCGCGATGGCGTGCACGTTCGCGCCGTCCTCCTTCACCAGGCGGGCGAGCTCACGCACCTGCTCGGGCGAGGTGACGACCTTCAGGCCGCTGGAGACGAGGTAGGCGTACGCGACGGAGCAGGCGAAGAGTGCGTTGGAGCGCTCCAGTGCGGGGATGTGGAGCAGGACCTGGAGGAGGGCCGCCGCGCGGTCGTGCGGCGTCTCGTAGACGGGCAGTCCGAATATTTCCGCCTCGTGTCTGGCGACGGCGGCGACGAGCGCGCCCCAGTCGGTGACCTGGGGGTCACCGGGCGTCTTGTGTTCGGCGACCATCAGGAGCCAGGCGAGGTCGATTCTGAGGTTCAAGGGCTCAGCGACGACCTTCACGCACCGGGCGGCTGCCCTCGCGTTCGACGCCGAACTCGTCGGCGAAGACGGATTCGTACTGCTTCATGAAGTCGGCCGCGGCCTCCACGAAGGTGTGCCCCACTTCGCCGGAGTCCTGTTTGACCAGCTCTTCGATGTAGCGGTTGACGCTCATGCCCCGGGCCAGGGCGCGCTCACGCGCGGCCCTCGCGGTGTCCTCGTCCACCCGCACGTTCAACTGGGTCTTCGCCATACCGTCAAGCTAGCGCTCGGGTGCTAGCACGACAAGGGCGCAGAACCTTGCCCCTTACATACGTATCCGGGGCCCGACCTCGGAGGGATACCGGACACCCAGGTGACCCCACTACTCTCTGCGGGGTCAGGGGAGTTGGAACGGCCACAACCCAGGAGGCCGACTTGTCCGCACCTGCTTCGGCACCGTTCACGGGCCGCTCGGGGCCCGCCGGGGCCGCCGCGCGCGCCCGCGGTCTCACCAAGGCGTACGGCTCGGGCGAGACGACCGTCCTCGCCCTCGACTCGGTGGACGTGGACATCGCGCGCGAGCGCTTCACGGCCGTCATGGGCCCCTCCGGCTCGGGGAAGTCCACCCTGATGCACTGCCTGGCCGGGCTCGACAGCGTCTCCGCGGGGCAGGTGTGGCTCGGCGACACGGAGATCACCGGCCTCAAGGAGCGCGAGCTGACCCGGCTGCGGCGGGACCGCATCGGCTTCATGTTCCAGTCCTTCAACCTCATCCCCACGCTCAACGCCCTGGAGAACATGACGCTCCCGATGGACATCGCGGGCCAGCGGCCCGACCGCGACTGGCTGGAGCACGTGATCGACACACTGGGGCTGCGGGACCGGCTGAAGCACCGCCCCTCACAGCTGTCCGGCGGGCAGCAGCAGCGGGTGGCCTGCGCGCGGGCCCTCGCCGCGAAGCCCGAGCTGATCTTCGCCGACGAGCCGACGGGCAACCTCGACTCGCGGGCCGGCCTCGAAGTCCTCGGCTTCCTCCGGGACGCGGTGGACCAGCTCGGCCAGACGGTGGTGATGGTGACCCACGATCCCGGGGCCGCCGCCCACTCCGACCTGGTCCTCTTCCTCGGCGACGGACGGATCGTGGACGACATGGAGCGCCCGACGGCGGAGACGGTCCTGGAACGCATGAAGCGGTTCGACACGCTGCACGCGGTGCATCCCGGTACTCCCGCGTCCACCCCTGTACCCGCCAAGGGTCCGTCCGGCAGCCCGCCCGACACTCCGTCCGACAGGTCCCAAGCGTCCGACACGTCCCACACGCCCGACCCATCCGATACTTCCGACAGTCCGTCGGAACAGAGCTGAGCCGGGGGCCGCGGTGCTGAAGGCGACACTCAGGAGCTTCCTCGCGCACAAGGGCAGGCTCATGCTCTCCGCGCTCGCCGTCATCCTCTCGGTGGCGTTCGTCGCGGGCAGCCTGATCTTCTCGGACACCGTGACCCGCACCTTCGACCGGCTGTTCGCCTCGACTTCGGCCGATGTGACGGTCGAGGCGAAGGACGACCTCGACGAGGCGGTGCCCTCCGGGCAGACGTCGACGGTGCCCGCGCGCCTCAAGGAGCGGGTGGCCGCGGTCCCCGGCGTCAGGGACGCGCACATCGACGCGGCCGTGGAGAACATCACCGTCGTCGACCGCGACAACGAATCCGTGGGCCCGACGACCGGCGCCCCCACCATCGCCACCAACTGGTACCCCACCGACCGCAGCCCCGTGGAGCTCACCTCCGGCCATGCCCCGCGCGGCGCCGGTCAGGCACTGCTCGACGCGGACACGGCCGACAAGAAGGACGTGGAGATCGGCGACACCCTCACCGTTCTCGCGCGCCCGGGCTCCTTCAAGGTCGAGATCGTCGGCATCGCCACGTTCACCACGACGAATCCCGGCGCCGCCCTCGTCTTCCTGGACACCCCGACCGCCCAGCGCGAACTGCTCGGCTCGACGGACCGGGCGACGAGCATCTCGGTGACGGCCGCCGACGGTGTCGCCGATACGACGCTCAAACACCGGATCGCCGCCCAACTGGGCTCGGGCTACGACCTCAAGACCGCCGACGAGCAGGCCGAGTCCGCCGCGTCCGAGCTCGGCGGCTTCCTGGACGTCATCAAGTACGTGATGCTGGGCTTCGCCGGAGTCGCCGTGCTCGTCGGCATCTTCCTGATCGTCAACACCTTCTCGATGCTCATCGCGCAGCGCACCCGCGAACTGGGGCTGCTGCGCGCGCTCGGCGCCGACCGCAAGCAGGTGCGCCGCTCCGTGCTCATCGAGGCGCTGCTGCTCGGCCTGGCCGGCTCGACGCTGGGGCTCGCCGCAGGCATAGGTCTCGCCCTCGGCCTGATCAAGCTGATGGGCCTGCTCGGGATGAACCTGAAGTCCACGGAGATGGTCGTCGGGTGGGCCACTCCCGTCGCCTCGTACGTCGTCGGGGTCGGCGTCACCTTCGTCGCGGCGTACCTCCCCGCCCGGCGGGCCGCGCACGTCTCGCCGATGGCGGCGCTCGCCGACGCCGAGATCGCCGGGGTGGGGCGGCCGTTGAAGGTGCGGGCCGTCGCGGGCGCGCTCGTCGGGGCGGCCGGCGCCGCCGCGCTGGTGGGCTGCGCGAACGCGTCGAAGACCTCGTCGGCCGCGTCCCTGCTCGGGCTCGGCATCGTCCTGACCCTGATCGCCACGGTCATCGCGGGGCCCCTCCTGGTCCGCCCGGTGATCCGGGTCCTCGGCGGCGCGTTCCCGGCCGTCTTCGGCTCGATCGGCCGGATGAGCCAGCGCAACGCGCTGCGCAATCCGCGTCGTACCGGCGCCACGGCCGCCGCGCTGATGGTGGGGCTCGCGCTGGTCGGCGGCCTCTCGGTGGCCAGCGCGTCCATGACCAAGTCGTTCGACCGGCAGATAGACAAGACGCTCGGCGCGGACTTCGTCGTGCAGAACAGCAACTTCGTGCCGTTCTCGTCGGAGATCACCGAGAAGGTCGGGGGCACCGAAGGCGCGGGCCTCGTGGTGCGCCAGCGCTTCACGCCCCTCAAGCTGGCGATGCCCGACGGCAAACACGTCGAGTCCACCGCCGCGGGCTACGGTCCGCGGCTCGACGACGTCGCCAAGGTCACGTACGCGCAGGGCAGTTCACGCACCGCGCTCGCGGACGGCCGGATCGGGATGGACAAGGACTACGCGAAGAAGCACAAGGTGCGTCTCGGTGACACGCTGGCGGCGACGTTCCCCGGCGAACGCAAGGCGAAGCTGACGGTCGGCGCGCTCACCGACCAGGACTCGGCCGAGGGGTTCGGCGTGGAGGGCGGGCTCTTCCTCGGGTTGGGCACGGTCGAGAAGTACGTGCCGGGCGGCCAGGACTCCGCGCTGTACGTCAACGCGGCCTCCGGCACGGACGTGGACACCCTGCGGGCGCGTCTGGACCGGACGCTCGACCCGTATCCGCAGGTACAGGTGCGCGACCAGGCCGACTACAAGGAGCTGATCCGGCAGCAGATCGCCGTGATGCTCTACCTCGTCTACGCGCTCCTCGGACTGGCGATCGTCATCGCGGTGCTCGGCGTGGTCAACACCCTCGCCCTGTCGGTCGTGGAGCGCACCCGGGAGATCGGGCTGCTGCGCGCCATCGGTCTCGGCCGGCGCCAGCTGCGCCGGATGATCCGCCTGGAATCGGTGGTGATCGCGGTGTTCGGGGCGCTGCTCGGGCTCGCGCTCGGCCTGGTCTGGGGCGTCGCCGTCCAGCAGGTGCTCGCGATGCAGGGGATGAAGGAGCTGGCGTTCCCCTGGACGACCATCGTCGCGGTGGTGATCGGCTCGGTCGTCGTCGGCCTCGCGGCGGCGCTGCTGCCGGCGCTCCGCGCGTCACGCATGAACGTCCTGGCTGCGATCGCGCACGAGTGAGGGACCGGCCCCGCCATCGAGGAGCTGGTCGGCGTCTGACGGCGACCGCTCCCCCGCGGCCCGCATGGTGAAATTTCCATGCGCCGGGGCGCGGACCGGTGATGGGATACAGCCATGGACGATCTTCGTATACGGGCCGCGGGGCCCGAGGACCTCGACGCGGTGCTGGCCTTCTGGAAGACCGCGGCGGAGGGCACGAGCATCAGCGACGACCGCTCCGGGGTGGAACGGCTCGTCGCCCGCGATCCGGAGGCGCTGCTCCTCGCCGAGCGCGGCGGCCGGCTCGCGGGCACCGTCATCGCCGGTTTCGACGGCTGGCGCTGTCACCTCTACCGGCTCGCCGTGCATCCGGAGCACCGCCGCCGCGGCGTGGGCTCGGCACTGCTCGCCGCCGCGGAGGAACGGTTCGTACGGCTCGGCGGGCGCCGCGGCGACGCGATGGTCCTCGACCGCAACGATCTCGCCCAGCACGCCTGGCGCGCCGCGGGCTACGCCCCCGAACCGCAGTGGAGCCGCTGGGTCAAGCCGCTCACGGAGTGACCGCTGCCTGACGGGCCGCTCCCTGACGGACCGCTCCCTGACGGACCGCTCTCGGACTGAATCGGCGTCTCCTGGCTACTAGTGCACTGAACTGCACGCCAGGGCGTCCGGTCCTCGCATCCCTCCGGGCCCTTCGACCCGACAGGGGCACAAGCGGCTTTGCTGATCCTTTACCATGGACCCACTACTCGTATCCGACTGAAAGGTGTGAGCGTCCGCCCATGGGCGAGCCTCCCAGTACCCGACATCGCGCATTCCTCCCGCCCCTGCCCGATCATGGGACGGAGGTGACCCGATGACCGAAGTGCTCCTGCTCCTCGTGGCGCTGCTGCTCTGCCTGGCGTGCGGCGTGTTCGTCGCCGCGGAGTTCTCCCTCACGACGGTCGAGCGCAGCGAACTCGAACAGGCCGTCGAGCGCGGTGAGCGCGGCGCCGCCGGCGCCCTCAAAGCCGTCAAGAACCTCACCTTCCAGCTCTCCGGCGCCCAGCTCGGCATCACCGTCACCAACCTCGTCGTCGGCATGCTCTCCGAGCCCTCCATCGCCAAGCTCATCGCGGGCCCGCTGCGCGACCTCGGCGTCCCCCGGTCGGCGGCCACCTCCATCGCCCTGGCCCTGGGAACGGCCCTTTCGACGGTCTTCCTGATGGTGATCGGTGAACTGGTCCCCAAGAACTGGGCGATCTCCTCGCCGCTCGCCGTCGCCAAGCGGGTGGCCACGCCCCAGCGCCTGTTCAGCGCCATGTTCCGGCCGTTCATCGCCCATCTGAACAACACCGCGAACCACTCCGTACGCCGCTTCGGCCTGGAGCCCACGGAAGAGCTCGCCTCCGCCCGCGGGCCCAAGGAGCTGGTCGCGCTTGCCCGCCACTCCGCCAGGGAGGGCGCCCTCGAGGCGGACACCGCCGAGCTGTTCGTGCGCACGCTGAACCTCGCCGACCTCACCGCGGAGAACGTGATGACGCCCCGCGTCCAGGTCATGGCCCTCGACGTGCACGCCACCTGCGAGGACGTCGCGAACGCCACGCGCGCCACCGGCCTCTCCCGCTTCCCCGTGTACCGCGGCAACCTCGACACGGTCGTCGGCGTCGCCCACATCAAGGACATGCTCGCCGTACCCGCCGAGCGCAGGCACCGGGTGTCCGTCGCGGAGCGGATGCGTGAGCCCCTGCTCGTACCGGAGACGCTGACCGTCGACCGGCTCCTTGACCGGCTCTCCGGCAAGCGCACCATGGCCGTGGTCATCGACGAGTACGGCGGTACCGCGGGCGTCGCCACCCTGGAGGACATCGTCGAGGAGGTCGTCGGCGAGGTGCGGGACGAGCACGACCCGCACGAGACGTCCGACATCGACCCGGCCGGCACCGACGAGGAGGGCAGGACCCTCTACTCCGCCGACGGCGCGGCACGCACCGACCAGCTCGCGCGGGTCGGCCTGCGGGTGCCCGACGGGCCGTACGAGACGCTCGCCGGCCTCGTCGCGACGGAGTTGGGACGCATCCCCGCCGTCGGTGACGGCGTCGAGGTGGGCGGCTGGCGGCTCGACGTCGTCGACGCCTCGGGACGCCGCGCCGCCCGCGTCCTGCTGCACGCCCCACCGGCCGCCGCCGACCACGAGGACGATGCCCGATGACCGCCATCCAGTTGCTGATCGCCCTGGCGACGCTCGTCGTCAACGCCTTCTTCGTGGGCGCCGAGTTCGCCCTCATCTCCGTACGCCGCAGTCAGATAGAGCCGTACGCCGACGACGGGGACCGGCGCGCCAAGAGCGTGATGTGGGGCCTGCAGCACGTGTCGGCGCTGCTCGCCGCCGCGCAGCTGGGCATCACGCTGTGCACCCTCGTCCTCGGCATCGTCGCCGAGCCGGCCATCGCGCACCTGCTGGAGCCGGTGTTCGACGCGGTCGGTGTGCCGGACGGCCTGGTCCATCCGATCTCGTTCGTCATCGCGCTGATCGTGGCGACCTATCTGCACATGCTCCTCGGCGAGATGATCCCGAAGAACATCGCGCTCGCCGAGCCGGTGCGCTCGGCGCTGCTCCTCGGCCCGCCGCTGGTCGCGCTCGCGCGGGCGCTGCGCCCGGTGATCTTCGCGATCAACGCGTTCGCCAACGGCCTCCTGAAGCTGTTGCGCGTCGAGACGAAGGACGAGGTGTCGGCGAGCTTCTCCGACGCCGACCTCGCCCGCATGGTCAAGGACTCCGGTGACGCGGGCCTGATCGACGACCGCGCGCAGGAACGGCTGCACGACGCGCTGGAACTGGGCCGCCGTCCGGTCAGGGACGTCGTCCTGCCGCTGGAGGACGTGGTCTACGCGCGCGTGGGCGTCACCCCGGAGAAGCTGGAGCAGCTCTCGGCCGACTCCGGCTTCTCCCGCTTCCCCGTGGTCGACGACGGCCGGCGCATCGTCGGCTACCTGCACGTCAAGGACGCCCTGGACCGGGCGCCGCGCGATCTGCCGTTCCGGGTCCCGGAGATGCGCAAGATCGCCCAGGTGCGCGAGGCCACCCCGCTGGACGATGTGCTGACCGCCATGCGCGGCAGCCGTACCCACGTGGCCGCGGTGCTCGGCGCGGACGGCCGGCTCGCCGGCATGGTCACGATGGAGGACGTGCTGCGGGAGCTGTTCGGCCAGCCGGTGTGACAGTGAGGAGCGGGCGGGCCGTCACCGAGCCGGACCGCCCGCGCCCGCCGTCGGGGTGGGCTGTTCGGTGAGGCCGGGGCCGCGCGCCCCGACCTCCGAGGCCCCGACAGCCGTCAGGACCGCCAGGGCCGCGGCCATCCCCGCCGTGGCCAAGGCGGCGCCCCACTCGACGTCCAGGAGGCTGGTCGCCCCCGCCACCAGTACGGCGGCCAGTGCCTGCGCGAAGGTGCGGATCGCGCGTTCCGCGGTGGCCTTCCAGAATGCTGCGGTCCACATGGCGGGCCCACTCTCTCGTGACGACGGCGTGCCTATGGCATACCGCTGCCGCCGCACGGTGCCCAGATCCGCCGCAGCACGGAAGTCACCGGCGAGCCGAGCCCGCAAACCGGTCGCGCCGGGCGCCATCGGCCCCGGCGGGATACCATCGCTCCCGCCATGCAGATGAATGCCAACTACACCAGTCTCGTCGCGGTGGGCGACTCCTTCACCGAGGGCATGTCGGACCTGCTGCCCGACGGCACCTACCGCGGCTGGGCCGACCTCCTGGCGGCCCGGATGGCGGCGCACACGCCCGGCTTCCGCTACGCGAACCTCGCGGTGCGCGGCAAGCTCATCGGCCAGATCGTCGACGAGCAGGTGGGCGTCGCCGCCGCGATGCAGGCCGACGTGGTCACCCTGGTGGGCGGGCTCAACGACACACTGCGGCCCAAGTGCGACATGGGCCGCGTGCGCGGGCTGCTCGAAGAAGCCGTCGAGCGCCTCGCCCCGTCCTGCAAGCAGCTCGTCCTGATGCGCAGCCCCGGACGGAACGGCCCGGTGATGGAGCGGTTCCGCCCGCGCATGGAGGAGCTCTTCTCGTACGTCGACGACCTGGCGGCCCGGCACGACGCCCTCGTCGTGGACCTCTACGGCGCCGCCGTCCTCGGCGACCAGCGCCTGTGGGACGTGGACCGGCTGCACCCCACGGCCGAGGGTCACCGCAGGATCGCGGAGGCCGTGTGGCAGGCGCTCGGCCACGACCCCGAGGACGACTGGCAGAGCCCGCTGCCCACCGTCGTTCCGCCGGGCTGGGCCATGCGCCGCGTCGCCGACGTCCGCTTCGCCCGGCAGCACCTCGGCCCGTGGATAGGCCGCCGCCTCACCGGCCGCTCCTCCGGCGACGGCCGCGCGCCCAAGCGCCCCGACCTGCTGCCCTACGAGGGCCCGTCCTCGTAGGGCACCCGGCGTAGCGGCACCCGGCGTCCGCTCTCGTAGCTTCCGACGAACGGGGGCGTGGCGCTGGCCTGCAGGAACGCCCAGTAGAATCACGTCACGTGACTGCCGCGCCCGCAAAGCCCCGTATCCCGAACGTCCTCGCCGGACGTTATGCCTCCGCCGAGCTCGCCACCCTCTGGTCGCCCGAGCAGAAGGTGAGGCTGGAGCGTCAGCTCTGGCTCGCCGTGCTGCGCGCGCAGAAGGACCTCGGGATCGAGGTCCCCGACGCCGCCATCGCCGACTACGAGCGCGTGCTCGACCAGGTCGACCTGGCCTCCATCGCCGAACGCGAGAAGGTCACGCGCCACGACGTGAAGGCCCGCATCGAGGAGTTCAACGCCCTCGCCGGGCACGAGCACGTCCACAAGGGCATGACCTCCCGCGACCTCACCGAGAACGTCGAGCAGCTGCAGATCCGGCTCTCCCTGGAACTGATCCGCTCCCGCACCGTCGCGGTCCTCGCCCGGCTCGGCAAGCTCGCCGGCGAGTACGCCGAGCTGGTCATGGCGGGCCGCTCCCACAACGTCGCCGCGCAGGCGACGACGCTGGGCAAGCGCTTCGCGACCGGCGCCGACGAGCTGCTCGTCGCCTACCGTCGCCTGGACGATCTGCTCGGCCGCTACCCGCTGCGCGGCATCAAGGGCCCGGTCGGCACCGCCCAGGACATGCTGGACCTGCTCGGCGGCGACGCCGACAAGCTGACCGACCTCGAACAGCGCATCGCCGGGCACCTCGGCTTCGACCGCGCGTTCACCTCGGTCGGCCAGGTCTACCCGCGCTCGCTCGACTACGAGGTCGTGACGGCGCTGGTGCAGGTCGCCTCGGCGCCCTCGTCGCTGGCCAAGACAATCCGCCTGATGGCCGGCCACGAACTGGTCACCGAGGGCTTCAAGCCGGGCCAGGTCGGCTCGTCCGCGATGCCGCACAAGATGAACACCCGCTCCTGCGAGCGCGTCAACGGCCTCACCGTGATCCTGCGCGGCTACGCCTCGATGACCGGTGAGCTGGCGGGCGACCAGTGGAACGAGGGCGACGTCTCCTGCTCCGTCGTACGCCGGGTCGCGCTGCCCGACGCGTTCTTCGCGCTCGACGGTCTCCTGGAGACCTTCCTGACCGTGCTCGACGAGTTCGGGGCGTTCCCCGCCGTCGTGGCGCGCGAGCTGGACCGCTACCTCCCCTTCCTCGCCACCACCAAGGTCCTGATGGCCTCGGTGCGCGCGGGCGTCGGCCGCGAGGAGGCCCACGAGGCCATCAAGGAGAACGCGGTCGCCTCCGCGCTCGCGATGCGGGAGCAGGGCGCCGAGCGCAACGAGCTGCTCGACAAGCTCGCCGCGGACTCCCGCATCCCGCTGGACCGCGCACAGCTGGACGAGCTGATGGCCGACAAGCTGTCCTTCACCGGCGCCGCGAGCGACCAGGTCGGCACAGTCGTCGCACAGATCGAGGCGCTCCTGAAGGAGCACCCGGAGGCCGCGGTCTACACGCCGGGCGCGATCCTCTGAGAGCCTGTGTCATATCCCCGGTCGGATCAGTGGGCGTCGTCTGGTGCGTGCGATCGCAAGGCGCCGGGAAGTCCTCGTAGCGGAGCTACTAGGGCTTTTCGGCAACGCGGCGAGCGTGCGTGCCAGGCGGCGACCACCCGGCCGGGGATATGACACAGGCTCTGACGGTCACCGCGTAGCCGCACCGCGCAGACGGTCACCACGTACGACGCGAAGGCCCCGGGCAGGACGCCCGGGGCCTTCGGCGCATCGCGTGCAAAGCCAGGCTCTTACAGACCCACGTCCCGGCTGCGGAAGTCCTCCAGCGACTCACGCCGGACGAGCAGCCTGGCGTGCCCGCCGGACACGGCGACCACGGGCGGCCGGCCGACGAGGTTGTAGCCGGAGGCCATCGACAGGTGGTACGCCCCGGCGACCGGGACGGCGAGCAGGTCCCCGGGCCGTACGTCGCCCGGCAGCGGGACGTCCGCTGCGAGGATGTCGCCCGCCTCGCAGTGCCGGCCGACGACGGTCACCGGTGCGGGCTCGGCCGTGGAGCGCCGCCCGATCATGCGGGGCACGTACCGCACGCCGTAGAGCGCCGGGCGCGGGTTGTCGCTCATCCCGCCGTCCACGGCGACGAACGTCCTGCCGCTGGTCCGCTTGACCGCGAGGACCCGGTAGAGGGCCACCCCGGCGGGGCCCGCGATGGCCCGCCCCGGCTCGACGATCAGGCGCGGCACCGCCAGGCCCGCCACCGCGCAGCTCTCGACCAGCTCGGCCCGTACCTTCTGCGCGAGCGTGGCGATGTCGAGCGCCTCGTCGCCGGGGCGGTAGGCGACACCGTGGCCGCCCCCGAGGTCCAGCTCGGGAAGGGTGACGCCGTGCTGGTCCTCGATCCGCGCCATCAGCCCGACCATGCGGCGCACCGCGGCGAGGAAGGGCTTCTCCGTAGTGATCTGCGAGCCCAGGTGGCAGTGCAGGCCCACCAGTTCGAGCGTGGGCTGGCCGAGGATGCGGGCGATGGCGTGGTGTGCGGAGCCGTCCGTGATGGAGAGGCCGAACTTCTGGTCGTCGGTGCCCGTCCGGATCTTGGCGTGCCCGCCCGCTGCGATCCCCGGCACCACCCTGACCAGCACCTTCTGCCGGCTGCCCGGCGGCACGGCCGCGGCCAGGCGGGCGATCTCCGACGCGCTGTCGATGACGATCCGGCCCACCCCGAGCCGGAGGGCGGCCCGCAGGTCGTGGGGGCTCTTCGCGTTGCCGTGCAGCACGATGCGGTCCGCGGGGAAACCCGTCGTGACGGCGAGCTCCAGCTCACCGGCCGAGCACACGTCCAGGCCGAGCCCCTCCTCGTCCATCCAGTGCGCCATGGCGCGGCAGAGGAACGCCTTGGCGGCGTAGAGGACCTCGCCGTCCGGGAAGGCGCGCAGGTACCTGCGGCAGCGGGCGCGTACGTCGTCCTCGTCGACGAGGTAGGCGGGGGTGCCGAAGCGCTCGGCGACCTCGGCGAGCCGCACCCCGCCGACGGCGAGGTCAGCGTGGGCGAGCCGGGTGGTGGACAGGGGCCAGACGGACAGCTCCTCGTCGGGCCGGGCGACGCGGCCGGCCGGCGCGGCGGGCGCCGGTACCGGTACCGGCCCGGTGGTCGAGGCCGGGGCCGGGACCGGCGGCGGAGACGGGGAGGGGGACGGCGAGGGCGAGGTGGACGGAGACGGGGACGGTACCGGGAGCCGGGGTACGCGCAGTGTGGTCATGACAGCTTCTCTCTTGGCCGAGGTCTCAGCCGGTCCACCGGGTCATGGCGCCCGCCAGGGCTTTGTCCCGCCGGACGGGGCTGTACCGCTCGTCGGAGTGGAACTGCGGCGAGCCGACGGGGTGCGCGGCGAGTTTCGGGTCGACGGTGACCGCGGTGACGCCGAGCGGCGCGGCGAGGGCCCGCAGCGCGGGTTCGGAGAGCCTGACCCACGGCTGACGGGAGCCGAGCGCGGCGCTCAGGCGTTGCGGGGTGGTGAAGGCGACGGCGGTGCGTCCGCCGACGGGTGTGCGGAACAGGCGGGCCACACAGCCCGCGGGTCCCGGCCGGACGGGGACGAACAGGGGTCCGGCCGGGCCGGGTTCACCGGGTTCGGGGTCCTCGCCGTAGGGGATCTCTGCCATGAGGTTCCTCCAGTGGAGACAGATGGAGACAGATGGAGACAGATGGAGACAGGTGGAGACAAGTGGGGCCATCGGGGGAACTGCGCGGGCGCGGGCGGCCCGGGGTCGGTGGAGCCGGTGAGAAGCGGTGCGGTCGGGGCGGGGCGCGCCGCGGGCCGAGCGGAAATCTGCGGCACACGGTGACGTTATGCCCGGCACAGGGTGCCAACCGACCCTTCATGACGCGACGTTGACGCAACGACGCCGTCCTCTGACGCGATGCCGACGCATGGGCCCCCACCCGTTCGGGTCGAGCACGACTTGACGGGGGCTCTTGAGCCGAGGGGCTCGGGACAGTTGGATGTCCGAGGGAACGGGAACCGGCGCGCGGACGCAGCCGGCCGCCGGTCATGGCCCTGCCGGCCGGCGCACCCGTTTCACTCGAAGGTCTCACTCCGGAGGAGCCCCCTGATGATTGAGCTGCCCCCGCACCGCCTGCCCGCGGTGCCCCGCTGGTTCCCTGCCGGGACGCCCGGCCCCGGCTCCCTGCCCGAGCACGTCGCGGCGTTCGGCACGGGGCGGTGGTGGGCCGACCGCGCGCTCGACCCGCGGGCCGTGGCGGTCTCGTGCGCGGGCCATGTGCTCCTGAGCGGTGACCCGGGCAGCGTCGCGCCGGACCTGCTTTCCCCCTTCGCGCACAGCCATGTCGAGACTCCCGCACGCTTCCTGCCGGTGCTCGGCGCCGCCTTCGACCGGCTCGTACCGGCCGAGCGGATGGTGTACGTGAAGCGCGAGGAGGTCGCCCCGCCCCACCCGCCCCGGGGCGTGACCGTCCGCAGGCTGACGCCCGGCGACGCTCCCGCGCTCGCCGCCCTCGACACCGGCTCGTCCTGGATCCATGACAGTTGGGGCGGACCCGCTGGCCTGGCCGCCTCCGGGCACGGCTGGGCCGCGGTCGACCGCGACGGTCAGGTCGCCGCCGTGGCCTGCAGCTACTTCACCGGCGCCGCGTACGAGGACGTGGCGGTGGTCACCGCGCCCGAGCGCCGCCGCGAGCGTCTCGCGCTGGCCTGCGTGACGGCACTGTGTGCGGACATCGGCGCGCGCGGCCGCTCCGCGAGCTGGTCCTGCTCCCGCGACAACCGCCCCAGCCGGCTGCTGGCCTGGACGGCGGGTTTCCGGTTGCAGCGCGAGTACGTCCAGTACGTCACGGGCAAACCCGTCGCCCCGCCCCGGCACGCGTCCCGCGTCTCGGCCTGACGAGCTGAGGGACCACCGTGCGGCCATCCGGCTCGGTGCCCGCGGCAATCAATAGTCGCCTGCTCGTTCGAGATCAAGGGTGATCAGAAGAGGGCAAGGTCACAGCCCTTGATGGCACCCCGTGCCAGGCATTGCGCCCTAGCATCGGGGCATGACGGTCCTGCCTGACGACGGGCTTTCACTGGCCGCCGAATTCCCTGATGCGACCCATGAGCAGTGGCACCGCCTGGTGGAAGGCGTGCTCCGCAAATCGGGTAAGGACGTATCGGGGACGGCCGCCGAGGAAGCACTGTCCACCGCTCTCGAGGACGGGCTCATCACCCGCCCGCTGTACACCGCACGCGACGCCGCGCCCGATGTCGGACATCCCGGCTTCGCCCCCTTCGTACGGGGTGGTACGCCCGGCGGCAACGCGGCCACGGGCTGGGACGTCCGGCAGCGCCACGCGAGCACCGACCCCGCCCGGACCAACGAGGCCGTGCTCGGGGACCTCGAGAACGGCGTCACGTCGGTGTGGCTCGGCGTGGGTGCGGGCGGCGTCCCGGTCTCCGCGCTGGCCCCGGCGCTGAAGGGCGTCTATCTCGACCTGGCCCCCATCGCGCTCGACGCGGGCGCGGAATTCGCCCCGGCCGCCCGCGCGCTCCTTGCCCTGTACGAGGCCGCGGGCGTCCCCGACGAGTCGGCCCGCGGCACCTTCGGCGCGGACGTCCTGGCCCACGAGGCCCGCACCGGTGAGGCGTTGGACCCGGCCGACGCCGTGGAACTCGCGCGGCTGTGCACTCGGCGGTACCCCGGTCTGCGCGCGCTCGCGGTGGACGCGCTGCCCTACCACGAGGCCGGTGGCTCGGCGGCGCAGGAGCTGGGCGCCTCGCTCGCCACGGGCGTCGCCCACCTGCGCGAGCTGACCGCGGCCGGGCTCCGTGTCGAAGAGGCCTGCGCACAGCTGGAGTTCCGCTACGCGGCGACCGCGGACCAGTTCCTGACCATCGCCAAGCTGCGCGCGGCACGGCGCCTCTGGGCCCGGGTGGCCGAGGTGTGCGGGGCCCCCGCGGCGGGCGCGCAGCGTCAGCACGCGGTGACGTCGTCGGTGATGATGACCCGTCGTGACCCGTGGGTGAACATGCTGCGCACCACGGTGGCCTGCCTGGGGGCGGGCGTCGGCGGCGCGGACTCCGTCACCGTCCTGCCGTTCGACCACTCGT
Organism: Streptomyces sp. NPDC058284; assembly: GCF_042881135.1. Taxonomy (NCBI): domain Bacteria; kingdom Bacillati; phylum Actinomycetota; class Actinomycetes; order Kitasatosporales; family Streptomycetaceae; genus Streptomyces; species Streptomyces sp. NPDC058284. The sequence continues at coordinate 230,975 of NZ_JBHVYE010000004.1, read as the reverse complement.
TGGGCCTGCCCGACGCGTTCGCGCGCCGGATCGCCCGCAACACCTCGACGATCCTCATCGAGGAGTCCCACCTCGCGCGCGTGATCGACCCGGCGGGCGGCTCCTGGTACGTCGAGCGTCTCACCGACGAACTCGCGCGGGCGGGCTGGGAGTTCTTCCAGGAGATCGAGCGGGCGGGCGGCCAGGCGGCGGCCCTGCGGTCCGGGCTGATCGGCGAGCGCCTCTCGGCCACCTGGGCCGAGCGCGGCAAGAAGCTCGACTCGCGCCGCGAACCGATCACCGGCGTCAGCGAGTTCCCTGAGCTCTCCGAGCGTCCCGTGGAGCGCGACGCCGCACCGGTCGCGCCGTCCGGCGGTCTGCCGCGGGTGCGTCGCGACGAGGCGTACGAGGAGCTGCGCGCCCGCTCGGACGCGCACCTGGAACGGACCGGCGCCCGGCCGCGGGTGTTCCTCGCCGCGCTCGGTCCCGCCGCCGCGCACACCGCGCGGGTCGCCTTCGCCGCGAACCTCTTCCAGGCCGGCGGCATCGAGGCCGTGCACGATCCCGCGACGGTGGACGCCGCGACGGCCGCCGAGGCCTTCCGGGCCAGCGGCGCGAGCGTCGCGTGCCTGTGCTCCAGCGACGCGCTCTACGCCGAACAGGCCGAGACGCTCGCGCGGGCCCTCGCGTCGGCGGGCGCCGAGCGCGTCTTCCTCGCCGGGCGCGGGGAGTACGCCGGTGTCGACGCGTACGTCTTCGCGGGCTGCGACGCCGTCGCCGTGCTCTCCTCCACCCTCGACCGCATGGGAGTGGCGTAATGCGGATCCCCGATTTCTCCTCCGTCGACCTGGGCCCCGGCGCGGGTGCCGCGGGCTCGCACGAGCAGTGGCGTACGGCCGTGAAGGAGTCCACCGGCCGGTCCGAGAGCGACCTGCTGTGGGAGACGCCCGAGGGCATCGCGGTCAAGCCGCTGTACACCGGCGCCGATGTGGAGGGCCTCGACTTCCTCGGGACGTATCCGGGCGTCGCGCCGTACCTGCGCGGCCCGTACCCGACGATGTACGTGAACCAGCCCTGGACCATCCGGCAGTACGCGGGTTTCTCCACCGCCGAGGAGTCCAACGCCTTCTACCGCCGCAATCTCGCGGCGGGCCAGAAGGGCCTCTCGGTCGCCTTCGACCTGCCCACGCACCGCGGGTACGACAGCGACCATCCGCGCGTGACGGGCGACGTCGGCATGGCGGGCGTCGCCATCGACTCCATCTATGACATGCGCCAGCTCTTCGACGGCATCCCGCTGGACAGGATGACGGTGTCGATGACGATGAACGGCGCCGTACTGCCCGTACTGGCGCTGTACATCGTGGCGGCCGGCGAGCAGGGTGTGCCGCCCGAGAAGCTCGCCGGGACCATTCAGAACGACATTCTCAAAGAGTTCATGGTCCGCAACACCTACATCTATCCGCCGAAGCCCTCGATGCGGATCATCTCGGACATCTTCGCGTACACCTCGCAGAAGATGCCGCGCTACAACTCCATCTCCATCTCCGGTTACCACATCCAGGAAGCGGGCGCGACGGCCGACCTGGAGCTCGCGTACACGCTCGCCGACGGCGTGGAGTACCTGCGCGCCGGCCAGGAGGTGGGCCTGGACGTGGACGCGTTCGCGCCGCGGCTCTCGTTCTTCTGGGCGATCGGCATGAACTTCTTCATGGAGGTCGCCAAGCTCCGCGCGGCGCGCCTGCTCTGGGCGAAGCTGGTCAAGCAGTTCGATCCGAAGAACCCCAAGTCCCTTTCGCTGCGCACCCATTCGCAGACGTCGGGCTGGTCGCTGACCGCGCAGGACGTCTTCAACAACGTCACGCGCACCTGTGTCGAGGCGATGGCGGCGACGCAGGGCCACACGCAGTCGCTGCACACGAACGCCCTGGACGAGGCGCTCGCCCTGCCGACCGACTTCTCCGCGCGCATCGCCCGCAACACCCAGCTCCTGCTCCAGCAGGAGTCGGGGACGACCCGGACCATCGACCCGTGGGGCGGCAGCGCGTACGTCGAGAAGCTGACGTACGACCTGGCACGCCGTGCCTGGCAGCACATCGAGGAGGTCGAGGCGGCGGGCGGCATGGCCCAGGCCATCGACGCGGGCATCCCGAAGCTGCGCGTCGAGGAGGCCGCGGCCCGCACGCAGGCCCGCATCGACTCCGGGCGCCAGCCGGTCATCGGCGTCAACAAGTACCGGGTGGAGACGGACGAGCAGATCGAGGTCCGCGCGGTCGACAACTCCTCGGTGCGCGCCCAGCAGATCGCCAAGCTGAAGCGGCTGCGCGAGGAGCGCGACGAGGCGGCCTGCCGGGACGCGTTGCGCGCCCTCACCGCGGCGGCCGAGCGCGGGCCGGGACAGGGCCTCGAAGGGAACCTGCTCGCGCTCGCGGTGGACGCCGCCCGCGCGAAGGCCACGGTCGGTGAGATCTCCGACGCACTGGAGCGCGTGTACGGGCGGCACGCGGGCCAGATCCGTACGATCTCCGGTGTGTACCGCACCGAAGCAGGCCATTCCCCGTCCGTCGAGCGCACGCGTACGCTCGTCGACGCCTTCGACGAGGCCGAGGGGCGCAGGCCGCGCATCCTGGTCGCCAAGATGGGCCAGGACGGCCACGACCGCGGCCAGAAGGTCATCGCCAGTGCCTTCGCCGACCTGGGCTTCGACGTCGACGTCGGCCCGCTGTTCCAGACCCCGGCGGAGGTCGCGCGCCAGGCGGTCGAGGCGGACGTGCACATCGTGGGCGTCTCCTCGCTGGCCGCCGGACACCTGACCCTGGTACCGGCGCTGCGCGAGGAGCTGGCCGCCGAGGGCCGCGACGACATCATGATCGTGGTGGGCGGGGTGATTCCGCCGCAGGACGTCGACGCCCTCCACGAGGCGGGCGCCACGGCGGTCTTCCCGCCCGGCACGGTGATCCCGGACGCGGCGTACGACCTGGTGAACCGACTCGCGGCCGATCTCGGCCACGCGCTGTGAGCCGGTGAGCGCCGACTCATGCCTGTGACGATCGACATCGACACGTATGTGAAGGGCGTCCTCGACGGGAAGCGCGCGTATGTCGCGCGCGCCATCACCCTCGTCGAGTCGACCCGGCCGCAGCACCGGGCGCTGGCGCAGGAGTTGCTGACCGAGCTGCTTCCGCACAGCGGGCGGGCGCGGCGGGTCGGCATCAGCGGTGTGCCGGGCGTGGGCAAGTCCACGTTCATCGACGCGCTCGGCACGATGCTCACCTCGCTGGGGCACCGGGTCGCGGTGCTCGCCGTCGACCCGTCGTCCACGCGCACGGGCGGCTCGATCCTGGGCGACAAGACCAGGATGGAGCGGCTGTCGCTGGATCCCGCCGCCTTCGTCCGCCCGTCCCCGTCCGCCGGGACGCTCGGCGGGGTCGCCAAGGCGACCCGGGAGTCGATCGTGGTCATGGAGGCCGCGGGGTACGACGTGGTTCTCGTGGAGACCGTCGGGGTCGGGCAGTCGGAGACCGCGGTCTCGAACATGGTCGACACGTTCCTGCTGCTCACTCTCGCCCGCACCGGCGACCAGCTGCAGGGCATCAAGAAGGGCGTCCTGGAGCTCGCGGACGTGATCGCCGTGAACAAGGCGGACGGCCCGCACGAGCGGGACGCGCGCTCGGCGGCACGCGAACTGGCGGGGGCCCTGCGCCTGATGCACCCCTCCGACGCCGCGTGGACGCCCCCCGTCCTCACATGCAGCGCCCGCGAGTCCAGCGGCCTGGACACCCTGTGGGACCGGATCGAGCAGCACCGCACGCTGCTCGACTCATCCGGCAGGCTCGCCGCCAAGCGCCGCGACCAGCAGATCGACTGGACGTGGTCGATGGTGCGGGACGAACTCCTGGGCAGGCTGCGGGACGACCCGGCCGTGCGAGGCGTCACCCCCGAGCTGGAGCAGCGGGTGCGGGAGGGTACGTTGACGGCCACATCGGCCGCCGAGCAGATCCTCGACGCGTTCCAGGGCGAGCGCCCCGCGACGCGCCTCACGTGAACGGAGCCACCCGCACCATGAGCACCGCCCCTGACGACGCCCCCGTCCTGCTGCGCCGCGAAGGCCGCGCCGGGCGCATCGTCCTGAACCGGCCCCGGGCCATCAACGCCCTGAACCACGCGATGGTCCGGATCATGGACGACGCCCTCGGCGAGTGGGAGCACGACGACGCGGTGGCGACGGTGGTGCTCACCGGCGCCGGGGAGCGCGGGCTCTGCGCGGGCGGGGACATCCGTTCCGTCCACGACGACGTCCGCGCGGGCCGGGCGGCCGAGGCCGCCGCCTTCTGGCACGCCGAGTACCGCCTCAACGCCCGTATCGCCCGCTTCCCCAAGCCGTACGTCGCCGTCATGGACGGCATCGTGATGGGCGGCGGCGTGGGCGTGTCGGCGCACGGCAGCGTGCGGGTGGTCACCGAACGCTCCCGGGTGGCGATGCCGGAGACCGGCATCGGCTTCGTGCCCGACGTGGGCGGCACCCATCTGCTCACCCGCACCCCGGGTGAGCTCGGCACCCACCTGGCGCTGACGGGGTCGGCGGTGGGGGCGGGCGACGCGCTGCTGTGCGGGCTCGCCGACCACTTCGTACCGTCCGGGCGGCTGCCGGAGTTCACCGCGGCGCTCGCGGGCACCGAAGCGGCCGACGCTGTGCGGGAGTTCACGGCCGAGGCCCCCGAGGGCGAACTGGCCGCGCACCGGGAGTGGATCGACCACTGTTACGCCGCGGACACCGTGGAGGAGATCGTCGACCGACTCCACGCGTCCGGGGACCGGCACGCGAAGCAGGCCGCCGAGACGATCCTGGCGAAGTCCCCCACCTCCCTGAAGGTCACGCTCGCGGCGCTGCGCCGGGCCCGTGAACTCCCCTGTCTGGAGGCCGTCCTGGAGCAGGAGTACCGCGTCTCCTGCGCCGCGCTGGCCTCGCCGGACCTGGTGGAGGGCGTCCGTGCCCAGGTGGTCGACAAGGACCGCATGCCGCGCTGGTCGCCCGCGGAGCTGGAGCGGGTGACCGAAGCGGACGTGGCGCGCTTCTTCGAACCGGTCGACGGGGGCGGACTTCACCTCGACTGACCCGTGCGGGCGGACCGAGAGCCCGTCTCCCCGCACGGGGCCTCACGGCGGGTCGATCTCCGTGACCACGGCGAGGAGCTGGAAGGGCAGCTCCCTGTCCCACTGGGCGACGCCGAGCGCTATCCAGCGGCCGTCCGCATGCCACAGGTGCAGGTCCGGCACGGACGAACTCAACCGGGCCCAGGGCTCCGGTATCTCCTCGCCGGTGCGGCCGGGGTCCAGGGCACGCTCGAAGAGACTCGCCAGGCTGAACCGCTGTGGCGGCCCCCAGCGGTCGGCGAGAAGCACACTCAGGCCGTCGCGCTCCGCCTCGTACTGCTCCTCGGTCGCCTCCCGGAGCGTGCCGTCGTCCTCCCAGAAGGCCTCGCTCGTCAGTAACTCGGCGATGTGGTAGCCAGGACCCTCACTGCCGCACCGCGACCTGCCGTGCTCCGCGGGGAACTCCCTGGAGCGCAGCAGGTCGATCGCGGCGAGATGCTGTGCGGTGCTCATGGTCTCCAGTAAAGCGGGCACCACTGACAAAGCGTCACGCGTGCCCGCGCCCGTCACGCGTCGCGGCGCCGCAGCGCCCACCATCCGGCGATGAGCGCGGCGACCGCCCAGGCCGCGCAGACCGCGAGCCCGGTCCACGGGCCGAGGGTCCCGGTCGGGGTCTCGTGCAGCACCTGCTGGCCCGCCTGATCGGGCAGGAAGCCCGCCACACCGCTCGATACGTCGCCGACCACGAAGGAGACGATCAGGGTGAAGGGGATCAGAACGCTCAGCACGGCGACTCCGCTGCGCAGTACGGCCGTCAGTCCCGCGGCGAGCAGGGTCATCAACGCCAGGTAGATGCCCCCGCCGACGCAGGCTCGGACGGCCCCGGGGTGGCCGAGCCCGATCGCGTACTCACCCAGGAAGGCCTGGCCGGTCAGAAACGTGCCGAAGCTGGTGGCGACCCCGACGAGCAGGGCCAGGGAGCCGACGACCGCCATCTTCGCGGCGTAGAAGCGTCCGCGACGGGGCACTGCGGCGAGCGAGATCCGCAGGGCGCCGCTCGTGTACTCGGACGAGACCGCGGTCGTGCCGAAGCAGATGGCGGCGATCTGGCCGAAGTTGAGGGCGTAGAAGGCGCCGAAGACCGGCTCGGCGTCGGCGTTGTCCGCCTCGGCCCGGCCCACCGTCGCGAAGACGAGCGCGGTGATGGCGACGGTCACCGTGAAGACGGCGATGAGCGAGACCAGGCTCGACCGAAGCGACCTGATTTTGATCCACTCGGCGTGCACGACGGGCGGCAGTACGGCGGCGTTCGACATGGTCAGGCCTCCTGGCGGGACGCGGGCACGGCGGCCGCGTACGGGGTCACGTCGGCGGTCAGGGCGAGGTAGGCCTGCTCCAGGGAGGCCTGCTCGTCGGCGAGTTCGAGGACCGGGACCCCGGCGCCCGCGGCGATGGCGCCGACCTCCTCGGCCCTCGCCCCGTCCACGGTCCACCGGCCGTCCACCGCCTCGCCGAGTGCGTAGCCCTTCCCCGCCAGGACGCCGCGGAGCCGGTCCGGGTCCGTCGTGCGCACCCGGACCCGGGCGCGGCTGTGCCCCGCGATGAACTCCCGCATCGAGGTGTCGGCGAGGAGCCTGCCGCGGCCGAGGACCACGAGGTGGTCGGCGAAGGTGGCCGTCTCGTTCATGAGGTGGCTGGAGACGAGGACCGTGCGGCCCTCGCGGGCCAGGCGCCGCATCAACTCGCGGATCCAGATGATGCCTTCGGGGTCGAGACCGTTGGAGGGCTCGTCCAGCAACACGACTTCGGGGTCGCCGAGGAGGGCGGCCGCGATGCCGAGGCGTTGGCGCATGCCCAGCGAGTACGTCTTGATCCGGTTGTCCCCTACCGGGGCGAGCCCGGTCTCCTCGATGACTTCGTCGACCCGGCGCGCGGGGAGGCGGTTGCTGACGGCGAGCGCCAGGAGGTGGTTGCGGGCGGTACGCGAACCGTGGGCCGCCTGGGCGTCGAGGAGCGCTCCGACGTGGCGCAGGGGTTCTTCGAGGCCGGCGTAGGGGTGACCGCCCACCGTGGCCGTCCCCGAGGTGGGGCGGTCAAGGCCGAGGACGAGGCGCATGGTGGTCGACTTGCCGGCGCCGTTGGGGCCGAGGAAGCCGGTGACGCGGCCGGGGCGGACGCTGAACGTGAGGGCGTCCACGGCGCGGGTCGTGCCGTACTCCTTGGTCAGGTCTTGGACGTCGATGCTGGTCATGGGGTCAGCGTCGCGGGCGGCGGCGCCTTGGGTCTTCCCCCGCCCAGGGGGTTGTTCTCCCCCGCGCGGGGGGTTGTTCTCCCTCGCCCGGGGGAGCCACCGACAACGGGGTGCCTGGCACGATGGCGCCATGCCCGGCTTCCTGAGACCTCTGGTGCGAGTGGTCACCTACACGCGATGGCTGCACCTCCTCATCGGTTCGGGAGTCGCGTGGGTCTGTGCCTCGGTCTATCCCGGGCTCGCGAGCCCCTCGCGCACCGACTGGCTGCTCATCCTGGCGGATCCCCTTCCTCTGATGGTGCTGGCCGCACTGGTGCCCGCCATGCGACGGGCGGAGGGGCTGCAGGCACGGATGATGCTGTTTTCGGGCCCGCACGCGCGATCGGACGTTGATGAGATCGGCCACGGCATTTCCGTGACGCCGTCCGCGTCGTGGCGCGACCGGGCCAGGACCGCCCTCTGGCTCGTGCTCCGGCTGGAGGCCGGCTGCGCGATGGTTCTGCTCACGGGACAGCTCATCGGCTCGGTCTTCGCCTCGCTGGGCGCGACGGACGAGCCTTCGGAGACCGACGGACTGTTCCTGCCGGTTCCCCTCCACGGCTGGGCGGCGCTGCCGCTGTGTCTTCTCCTCGTCCTGGCGCAGTGCGCGATGATCGTGGCGGCGGGCCGTCTGATGGCCCGGGCGGCCCTGCGCCTCCTCGGCCCCTCCCCCGCCGAACGCCTCGCCGCCCTGGAGGAACGCACCGAGCAGCTCCTCGAACGCAACCGCATCGCCCGGGAGTTGCACGACTCCATCGGGCACGCGCTGACCGTCGCCGTCGTCCAGGCGGGCGCCGCCAGGGCCGCGGCCGATCCGGAGTTCACCGACCGCGCCCTGGAGGCCGTGGAGGAGACGGGCCGGGCCGCCCTGGAGGATTTGGAGCGGGTCCTTGGGGTGTTGCGCGAGGACGGGCGGCCCGCGAGCGGCAGGCCGACCCTCGCGGACGCCGAGCGCCTCCTCGACTCGGCCCGCGCATCGGGCACGAAGGTCGACGCGGAGATCTCGGGCCCCCTGGACCGGCTGCCGGGCCCTGTCTCGCGGGAGGGCTACCGCATGCTCCAGGAGTCGCTGACCAACGTCCTGCGACACTGCGGCCCGGTGCCCGTGCGGCTGCGGATCGCCGTCGACGAGGCCCGCCTGGTCATGGACGTACGCAACGCCCTGCCGGTCGCGGCCGGATCGACGGGGCGCGGCGGCAGCGGTCTGCGGGGCATCCGGGAGCGGGCCACGCTGCTCGGCGGGCGGGCCACCACGGGACCGGCCGACGGTGAGTGGCAGGTGCACGTCGAGCTGCCCCTCGGGTGATCTACGCTGACCGGATGCCGGTCACAGTGCTCCTCGTCGACGACGAGCCCCTCGTACGCGCGGGTCTGCGCGCCGTCCTCGAGGCGCAGCCCGACATCCGTGTCGTCGGTGAGGCGGCGGACGGCGCCGCGGTGATCCCGCTCGTCCGTGAACTGCGTCCCGACGTGGTCGCGATGGACGTCCGGATGCCGCTCCTCGACGGAATCGAGGCGACGCGCGCGGTGCTGCGCACGGTTGCGGACCCGCCGAAGATCCTGGTGGTGACGACCTTCGAGAACGACGAGTACGTGTACGAGGCGCTGCGCGCCGGCGCCGACGGGTTCCTGTTGAAGCGGGCCAGGCCGGCGGAGATCGTGCACGCCGTGCGGCTGGTCGCCGAGGGCGAGTCGCTCCTCTTCCCCGCGGCGGTGCGGCAACTCGCGGGTGAGCACGGCAAGCGGCGCGGCAACGCCAGGGCGCGGGCCGCGCTCGACCGGGCGGCGCTGACCGAGCGCGAGGCCGAGGTGCTGCGGCTGATGGCGCGCGGCCTTTCCAACGCGGAGCTCGCGTCCCGTCTGGTGGTCGGCACGGAGACCGTCAAGTCGCATGTCAGCTCCGTACTGGCCAAGCTGGGGGCGCGCGACAGGACGCAGGCGGTCATCGTCGCGTACGAGTCGGGCTTCGTGTCGCCGGGATGACGGCCGTACGCAGGGGGAATACGGGCCCGGCACTCGCCGCAGCACCGCGCGGCGAGTACGATCCGGCCATCATGCGCACGAGCTGGGAGGACGGACGTTGGGGCGGCTGACCGGCGGGGACCCCTCTCTGTTGCGACGTATCAACTCCGCGGTGGTGCTGCACGCGCTGCGCGCCGCGGACTTGGCGACGCTGACGGAGATCACCCGCGTGACCGGGCTCTCCCGGCCGACCGTCGAGGGGGTCGTCGAAGGGCTCATCGAGGCCGGGCTCGTGGTGGAGTCCGCGGCCGAGGACGGCGCCGCGCGCCGTCAGGGGCGGCCCGCACGGAAGTTCCGCTTCCGGGCGGAGGCGGGTCATCTGCTCGGCCTGGAGATCGGTCCGCACCGGGTGGCCGCCACGCTCTCGGATCTGGACGGCACGGTGCTCGGCACGGCGTCGAAGAGTGTCTCCGAAGAGGCCTCCGCGGACGACCGGCTCGAACGCCTGCGCACCGTGGTCGCCGATCTGCTGCGCCGTGCCGGGATCGCCCGCAGTTCGCTGCGCGCCGTCGGCGTGGGGAGCCCCGGCATCCTGGAGGCGGACGGCACGGTGCGGCTGAGCACGGCGCTGCCCGAGTGGACGGGGCTCCAGCTGGGCGAGCGGCTGCGCCGTTCGTTCAAGTGCCCGGTGCTGGTGGAGAACGACGCGAACGCGGCCGCCGTGGCCGAGCACTGGAAGGGCGCCGCGGCCGGCACCGACGACGTGGTGTTCGTCCTCGCGGGGCTGAGTCCGGGGGCCGGTTCGCTGATCGGCGGGCGGCTGCACCGGGGGTACGGCGGCGCGGCGGGCGAGATCGGCGCGCTGCATCTGCTGGGCCGGGAGGTCACTCCGGAGACGCTGCTCTCCACCACCGGCCGGCCGCTGCACCCCTTGGACGAGCAGGCCGTCGCCGAGGTCTTCGCCCATGCGCGGGAGGGTGACGCGCGGGCGCAGGCGGCCGTGGAGCGGTTCATCCAGCGGCTCGTGCACGACGTGGCCGCCCTGGTCCTGGCCCTCGATCCCGAACTGGTCGTCGTGGGCGGCTGGGCGGCGGGCCTGGACGGAGTCCTGGAGCCGCTCCACCAGGAGCTGGCCCGCTACTGCCTGCGGCCGCCGCGGGTCGCGCTGTCGGTGCTCGGCGAGGCGGCGGTGTCGACCGGGGCGTTGCGGCTGGCGCTCGACCATGTCGAGGAGCAGCTGTTCGCCGTCGAGGGGACCGTGACCGCGCGGCAGTGAGGTGACGTTCGGGCCGGGGCGGGACATGCGTCGCGCCCGGCACCTCAGGTGCCGGGCGGGTGCCGGACCTGTGTCGGCCCGTGGTGTCGGAGAGCGCGGCGCTACGACTCGTGGTGGATCTCCACACCGCCGGAGTCGCCGAAGGTGAGTTTGCAGGTGTCGGCGCGGTAGGTGGCCACGGAGACCGCGGCCGTGCGTCCCTCGGCGAAGAAGCGGGTCGTCACGAGAAGCACGGGTGCGCCGGGGAGCCGGTCGAGGGCCCTGGCGTCGTCGGCGCGGGCCGAGCCGAGCTCGACGGCCCGGTCCTGCCCTTCCAGGTCGAGCCGGGCCAGCTCGCGCAGGACCACGCGCGCGCGTGCCGCACCGGAAGGCGCATCCATGCCGGTCAGCTCGGCGACCGATGTCATGGGGACGTACAGCAGCTCGGCGGCGACGGGCTGCCCCTGCGAGACGCGGGTGCGGCGCACCACGTGGACCTGCTCGTCCGTGCCGGTCTCCAGCATGTGAGCCACCGGCGCGGGCGGCGCCGCCGGAGCGCAGTCCGCGGGCTGCCAGGCGTCGCCGACCGCGCCCGGCCACGTGCCCTGGGCGGATCCGACGGCCACGCCCATCCGCGGCGGAGCCACGGTCGTGCCCACTCCGCGGCGGCGCTGCAGTCTGCCTTCGAGTTCGAGTTGCTCCAGTGCCTGGCGGAGCGTGGCGCGGGCGACTCCGAACCGGGCGGCGAGATCGCGCTCGTTCGGCAGGATCTCTCCCACGGCGAATTCGGAGTCGAGCGCCTCACTGAGCACGGTCTTCAGATGCCAGTACTTCGGCTCCGGCACCGTTTCGAGCTGCGTGGTCCCCACCCTGTCCTCCGCAATCGCCGTTGACCGGCGGCGTTTAAGCGCCCTTGTTTATTAAAGGTTCCTGCACTATCTCTGCGACCATAAAGCCGCACCCACCCTTGGTCAAGACCAATCCTCCATCCGTTACAGGCTGCACAGGATCGGTGCCACAGAGCATTCATGCGAAGTTCGCACGAGGCCAAGCGGGCGTAACCGGCCACGTGTGCGGCAACGGCCGACATGCATCCGCACGACGGAGCCCCCGCCCTGCCGGACGGGGGCTCCGCACCGCGTGAACGCGCCACCGCGCGCGAGATGCGGCCGGAACTCTACCGACGGAGTCCGACGAGCTTGTCCGGGTTGCGGATGATGTAGATCTTCTGGACGAGGCCCTCGGCGACGTCCAGCTGGAAGACGCTGTCGAGCTTGCCGTCGAGGAAGATGTGCGCGGACGCGGCGCCGTTGAGCTCGCCGAAGCGGATCTCGACCTCGCCCGCGGTCCGGATCACGCCGGCGGCGGTACTGCTGAGGAAGCGGCCCACCTTGTCGGCGCTCTCCAGGACGCGCAGGGGGGCCTTGCTCTTGCCGCCGGCGTCGCCGACCAGCCGTACGTCCGGCGCGAGCAGGGACATCAGCCCGTCCAGGTCGCCCTCGGTCGCCGCGGCCAGGAACCGCTCGGTCAGGTCGCGCCGCTCGGCCGGGTCCACCTTGTAGCGGGGCCGGCCCGCGTCGACGTGCTTGCGGGCCCGCCCGGCGAGCTGGCGCACGGCGGCCTCGCTGCGGTCGAGCGTGAGCGCGATCTCGGAGAACGGGAATCCGAAGGCCTCGCGGAGCACGAAGACGGCGCGCTCCAGGGGCGAGAGGGACTCCAGGACCACCAGGACCGCGAGGGAGACGGAGTCGGCGAGCACGGCCCGCTCGGCGGTGTCGGGGACCGTAGGACCGAACTCGGTGACACAGGGCTCGGGGAGCCACGGCCCGACGTACGCCTCGCGGCGGGACTGCAGGTGGCGCAGGCGGTCGATGGCGAGCCGGGTGGTGACGCGCACCAAGTAGGCGCGCGGTTCGCGCACTTGGCCGCGGTCGGACGCCGACCAGCGGAGCCAGGCCTCCTGGACGACGTCCTCGGCGTCGACCACGCGGCCGAGCATGCGGTAGGCGACGCCCATGAGAACTGAACGGTGCTCTTCGAAGACGTCGGTCACGCTGTCGGTAGCCACCCTCCCATCCCAGCCCACCGGACAGCACGTGTCCAGGCCGGCCGCGGCCCGCCTCTTGAAGTGCGGGCTACTGAGCGGTAATTGTTGCTGACAACGTGTCTAACGCATCCGAGAGGCCGTCGCCCGACGGCGTGGACAGGAGCAGTCATGGCCGCAGAGGTGTCCTACAGCGTCGCGTCGCCCGACGGCGCGCGCACCGTGACGGTCTCCTACGAACGGGCGGGCACGGGCGAGCCGTTGCTGCTGCTGCACGGCATCGGCCACCACCGGCAGGCCTGGGACCCCGTGTTCGAGATCCTGGCCGCCGAGCACGATGTGATCGCCGTCGACCTGCCCGGCTTCGGGCGGTCGCCCGCGCTGCCGGACGGTCTGGGGCACGACCTCGCCACGGTCGTCCTGGCGCTGGCCGCGATGTGCGAAGCGCTGGAGGTGGAGCGTCCGCACGTGGCGGGCAACTCCCTCGGCGGGCTGCTCGCCCTCGAACTGGGCCGCGAGAAGCTGGTCCGCTCCGTCACCGCGCTCTCCCCCGCCGGCTTCTGGACGTCCGCGGAGCGCCGGTACGCGTTCGCCACGCTCCTCGCGATGCGGCAGGGCGCGCGTCTGCTGCCGGTGCCGGCGATCGAGCGGCTGTCCGGGAGCGCGGCCGGGCGCACGGCGCTCACGAGCACCATCTACGCCCGTCCCTGGCGCCGTTCACCGCAGGCCGTCGTCGCCGAGACGCTCGCGCTGCGCAACGCCTCGGCCTTCGAGGCGACGCTGGCGGCCGGGCGGCACGTCCTCCCCCAGGTCGATGTGCCGGGCCTGCCGGTCACCGTCGCCTGGGGCACGCGGGACCGGCTGCTCCTGCGCCGCCAGGGGATACGCGCCAAGCACACCATCCCCGGGGCGCGCCTGGTCCGCCTCCCGGGCTGCGGCCACGTCCCGATGCACGACGACCCGGCGCTCGTCGCCCGCGTCATTCTCGACACCTGCCGCTGACGGCCGCCTCGCGAAGACTCCCGACCCCAGCGCCACGCCCGCGCCGACCAGCGCGCTGCCCGCGGCCTGGGGCACGCCGTAGGAGCCCGTCCCCACCAGCGGAGCGGTGCAGGCTGCGGCGACCGGGATGAGGCCGGAGAACAGCGTGGCGCGTTCGGCGCCGATGCGCTGGAGCCCGGTGTACCAGAGCACGAAACCGACGACGGTGACGATCACCGCCTGCCACAGCAGGGCGGCTCCCTCGGTGCGGTCGGGCCACCGCACGAAGCCGCCGCCGTCGAGGACGAGCCCGAGGACGGCCGATTCGGCGGCGGCCACGGCGCACACGGTGGCCGCCAGGAGCCGGGGGCCGAGGGGGCGCAGCACGGGCACGGCGAGCACCGCGAAGCCGACCTCTCCGGCGAGCGCGCCGACCGAGTAGAGGAGCCCGGGTACGTCCGTGCGGCCCCAGCCCTGCACGACGAACGCCCCGGCGGCCACGAGGAGCGCGCCGTGCAGGACGCCCCTTTGCGGAGTGCGCCGTTCCAGGAGCGGCACCAGGAGGGCGACGATTACGGGGGCGCATCCTACGAAGACACCCGGTACGGCAGGTTCCGCTGATTGCTCCGCGGCGAGGATCGCCAGGTTGAAGCCGACCATCCCCACGGCTGCGAGCAGCGCCAGGCGCCCCCACTGAGGCCCGCGGAGCCCGCGCAGCGCGCCGGTGCCCTCCTTGCCGAGCCAGGGCAGGAGAAGCAGGCAGGCCAGGCCGTACCTGATGAACTGGCCGCCGCTGTAGGGATAGTCGCCGAGCAGGCTGTTGGCGGTGAAGGAGCCGCCGACGAGGAGGCAGGCGAGGCCCGCGAGGAGCGCCCCGCGGGAGGAGTTCGTGTTCATGCCCCGACGCTAGGAAACCGGGCGGCCCCCATTAAGGTCCACTTTCACGGCCTGTTCGGGGACCACTTTCCGGGCGCCCCGCGCCGTGCTCGACCGAACGCTCCGCAGACCCCCGCCGATCCCCGCCGATACCGAAGAGGGTGTGTCCCCCTGCCCAGCCAGAGCGCCGACGACCGCGCGCGGTGGAGCGCCGCCTGGGAACTGCTCCTGCCGGCCGCCTCCGCCCCCGCGCGCAACCGTGGCCGCAGCCTCCGTTCGGCCCTGCGCGAGGCCGTCAGGTCGGGGCGGCTCACGGCGGGCACGCGGCTGCCCTCCACGCGCGAGCTCGCCGCCGATCTAGGCGTCTCGCGCGGCCTGATCACGGAGGCGTACGAGCAGTTGGCCGCGGAGGGCTACCTGCGCAGCGGCCGGGGCTCGGGGACCTGGGTGGGGGACGCGGCGCGGGCCGCGGCGCCCGCGGTGCGTGACCGCGCGCCGCGGGCCGGGCACGCGCGCGTGGACTTTCTTCCCGGCGTCCCCGACCTGTCGCTGTTCCCCCGCTCCGCGTGGGCCACCGCCCACCGCCAGGTGCTCGCCCAGCTGCCCCACCACATGCTGGGCTACCCCGATCCGCGCGGGCTGCCGAGACTGCGTACCGCCCTGGCCGACCTGCTGGCGCGGCGCCGCGGCGTGGTCGCGGAACCGGAGCGCGTGATCGTCTGCTCCGGGGTGGCCCAGGCGATGACGCTGCTGGCCCTCGCCCTCCGCGCGCGCGGGCACACCGCGATCGGGGTGGAGGACCCCGGCAGCCCCGAGCACGCGACGCTGCTCGCCGCCGCGGGAGTCTCCCCGGTGGGCATACCTGTGGATGACGAAGGCGTGAGCCCTATGGCGCTACGGGAGCGGGGTGTGCGCGCGGTCGTCACGACGCCCGCGCACCAGTTCCCGTCGGGCATCGCCTACTCGGCGAAGCGCCGCGCCGAACTCCTGGACTGGGCACGGTCCGTCGGCGGCCTGCTCGTCGAGGACGACTACGACGGGGACTTCCGCTACGACCGCGCCCCGGTGGGCGCGCTCCAGGGACTCGACCCCGAGCACGTCGCGTACACCGGTTCGGTGAGCAAATCGCTCGCCCCGGGGCTGCGCCTCGGCTGGCTCCTTGTACCGGAGGACCTCGCCGAGGAGGTCGTCGAACGCAAACGCGTGATGGACCTGGGCAACCCGGCCCTCGACCAGGAGCTCCTGGCGCACTTCATCGAACGGGGCGACTACGACCGGCAGTTGCGCCGCTGCCAGCGTGCCTACCGAGAACGCCGGGACGTCCTGGCGGCCGCTCTCGACGAGCACTTCCCGGGCGTGCGGGTCACGGGGATCGCGGCCGGCCTGCACGTCATCGCCCGGCTGCCCGGCCGCTGGGGGCCGCAGGACGCGTTCCTGGCACGCGCCGCGGCGGCCGGTGTCGCGGTCCGCCCGCTGAGCGACTACGCCGTCCCCCGCCCCCCGGAAGCGACGTCCGGCCGAACGGCGGCGCCTGACGACGCAGTGCACCTCGTACTGGGCTACGCGCACGTGGCACCGCCACGGATCCGCGAGGGCGTACGGCTGCTGGCTCGGGCGGTTCAGGAGCTGGACCACGCGCGCGTGCAGAGCACCAGCCGGTAGCCGTCGGGGTCCTCTACGGTGACCCCCCATTCGTTCCAGTAGGGGTTGGGCGACATGACCTGCTTCCCGCCGTGCTCCTCGAGCCGCGACACCAGCCCCTCGGGGATCTCTTCGTCGAGGTAGACGACGAGCAGGTCCTCTTCGGTGGGGCGCGGGCGGACGGGCGAGCCCGCCTCCTGGACGAGTTCGAGGTGCCAGGAGGCGTCGGGCCACCCGACCATGAGCAGGTCGTGCTTCCCCGGGGCGCCGCCGCTCTCGGCCCGGTACAAGACACTCAACCCGAGTCCGCCGGTCCAGAACCGCTCGGCCGCCGCCAGATCACGGGACGGACGGGCGATGCGGACATGGCTCTGGCCGTTGACGGGCACGGGGCTCCCCCTTCGGTACGGCACACCGGCCGGCGTGCGCTGCGTCCGATCGTAGGCAGGCGTGGATCTTGTGGCCATCGGTCGTCGGTCCTCGGGCGGGCGGCCCGGCGACGTACGGCCGAGGACGTAGGCGGGTGCCGCGCCCGGTCCGGCGGAGACGGGTTCCGCGCGGCGGTTCCCTGCTCCTGCCGGGAGTTGTTCACTTGTGGTTCGCGTGGGTGTTGTGGCGCGCTACCGGCCGGGCGCCCGCAGACTGGTCGCACCCGTCAACTGGAGGCGCATTCATGTCGCAACGTCAGCCGAGCCCGTCACCCCGTCGCCGCAGCGTGCTGCGCGGATCGCTCGCCGTGCCTGCGGCGCTCGCCGTGCCCGCACTGGCCGGGGCGGCGCCCTCACTCGCCCTCTCGGGACGCCCGAAGGCCGACTGGGGCGTGCAGGCGGGGGACGTGAGCGCGCACGCGGGACTGGTGTGGGTACGGTCCGACCGGCCGGTCCGGATGGTCGTGGAGACGTCGGCCACCGAGTCGTTCCGCAACCCGCGGCGCTGGCAAGGACCCCTGCTCGGCCCCGGCACCGACTTCACGGGGACGACGCGACTGCGCGGACTGCCCGCCGGTGAGCAGATCCACTACCGGGTGCTGCTCGCCGACCCCGACGACCCCCGGCGGACGGGCGAGCCGGTCCGCGGCACCTTCCGCACGACACCGAAGGGCCGCGAGGAGGACGTGCGCTTCCTGTGGTCGGGCGACATCGCGGGCCAGGGCTGGGGCATCAACCCCGACCGCGGCGGCTACCGCGTCTTCGACGAGATGCGCCGCCGGGACCCGGACTTCTTCCTGTGCAGCGGCGACAACATCTACGCCGACAGCCCCATCCTGCCGAGCGTCACGCTGCCCGACGGCTCCGTGTGGCGGAACATCACGACTGAGGAGAAGTCCAAGGTCGCCGAGTCCCTCGCGGAGTTCCGGGGCGCGTTCCGCTACAACCTGCTCGACGAGAACCTGCGGCGGTTCAACGCGCAGGTGCCGTCCATCGTCCAGTGGGACGACCACGAGGTGCACAACAACTGGTACCCGGGCCAGATCCTGGACGACGCGCGGTACACGGAGAAGAACGTGGACACCCTGGCCGGGCGCTCGCTGCGCGCGTTCAGCGAGTACTTTCCCGTGTCCACACTGGCGCCGGGCGACGAGGAAGGACGGGTGTACCGGGTGCTGCGGCACGGCCCGCTCCTCGACGTGTTCGTCCTGGACATGCGCACCTACCGCAACGCCAACTCGCCGGGCAGGCAGCCCGACGACACCACCGGCATCCTCGGCGCCCGGCAGCTGGCCTGGCTCAAGCGCGAGCTGTCCCGGTCGCGGGCCGTCTGGAAGGTCATCGCCTCCGACATGCCGCTCGGCCTCGTCGTACCGGACGGCCGGGCCAACTTCGAGGCCGTGGCGCAGGGCGACCCCGGGGCCCCGCTCGGCCGCGAGCTGCAGATCGCCGAACTCCTGCGGCACATCAAGCACCGCAAGATCACCGGCACCCTGTGGCTCACCGCCGACGTGCACTACACCTCCGCGCAGCACTACGACCCGTCGCGGGCGGCCTTCAAGGACTTCGCACCCTTCTGGGAGTTCGTCTCCGGGCCGCTGGCCGCCGGCGGCTTCGCCGCGACGAAGCTCGACGGGACGTTCGGCCCCGAGCAGAAGTTCATCAAGGCCCCGAACCGGGCGAACACCTCACCCGCCGAGACCCCGCAGTACTTCGGCGAGGTCGACATCGACGGCGGCAGCGGCGAGCTGACGGTGCGACTGCGACAGGAGGGCGGCGGCGTGCTGTTCACCCAGGTGCTGCGGCCGGGCCGGGTGGGACAGTAGCTCGGGAGAGTAGCCCGGGGCAGTGGCCGGGAGGCAGTGGCGGGGGCGGTGGCGGCACTCGCGGCAGCGCGGCTGAAAACGCCGCCAAAAGGGTCAGATGGCCTCTTTACCCATCGGTCACAGGGCGTTCGCGATCACGCAACACCGGTCCAGCACAGTGTCCGTATGAGAGCTGAGATGTCTGACGTGACACGGACCAAACACGGCCGCCCCGTCCATCAGTGGCGGCGCGACGTGGTGGAGCTGGCGGCGCTGTTCACGGCCGTGGCGGTGGCCGACGCGGTGGCGAACATGGTGGGGCACGGGCCGGACGGGCCGGTCCTCCTGGCCGTATCGGCCGTGGTGCTCGTCGCCACGGTCGGCTTCCACACCTGGTGGGCCCGGCGCCACAACCACGCCCCACCGACAGCGGACGATACCGGCGCCCGGCCGCCCGCCGACGCGGAGCAGGCCGGGCCCCCGACGACCGCCGACCCGGACCCCGCCCCGGAGCCGGGCGCGACCACCCTGTGGCGGATGCGGACGACCGTGCGGGACGAGCCGGGGTCGCTGGCCGCGCTGTGCGTGACGTTCGCCGAGCGCGGCGTGGACATCCTCAGCCTCCAGGCACACCCGCTGGCCGAGGGAACCGTCGACGAGTTCCTGCTGCGCGCTCCCGCGGAGCTGTCCGGCACCGAGATCACCCGGTCGATCGCCCGGGCGGGCGGCGCGGGCACCTGGATCGAGCGCGCCGACGCCCACGACCTGGTGGACGCGCCCACCCGCATCCTCGGCCTGGCCACCCGCACCGCGCTCGACGCGGCCGAACTCCCGCTTGCCTTGAGGCAGTTGCTTGGCCGCTGCACCATCCGCTCGCTGCCCGCCGCGTCGCGCCCAGCCGCCTCGCGCTCCGCCGACGCGCGGTCCGGACCCCGCGAGGACGGGGCCGCCGCCAAGGAGGCCGCCCCGGTCGACGGCGTACTCGAAGGCACGGTGCTGCGCCTGAACGGGCCCGACGGTGAGACCATCACCGTGGAGCGGCCCTACCTGCCGTTCACCCCCACGGAGTTCGCCCGCGCGCGGGCCCTGGTGGAGCTCGACACCCGGCTCGGCCCGCGCATCCCGCGCAGCCAGGACGTCCTGACGCTCCCGGAGGGCAACTCCATCACCGTGCGGCGCGCAGGCACGGCCGACATCGAGGCCGCCAAGGCCATGCACGAGCGCTGCTCCCCGCGCACCCTCGACATGCGCTACCACGGCCCGGTGCACGACGCCGACCGCTACCTCAACCACCTGCTCAGCCCGCGGTTCGGCCGCACACTCGCGGTGCGGACCGCGTCCGACCGGATCGTCGGCATCGGCCATCTCCTCTGGGACGGCGACGAGACCGAGGTCGCGCTCCTCGTCGAGGACGACTGGCAGCGCCGCGGCATCGGGAGCCAGCTCCTTTGCCGCCTGGTGACGATGGCGGTCGAGGCCGGCTGCGAGAGCGTGTACGCGGTGACGCAGGCGTCCAACACCGGGATGGTGGCCGCGATGCGCGGGCTCGGCCTGCCGCTCGACTACCAGATCGAGGAGGGCACGCTGGTGATCACCGCCCGCCTGGAGGCGACGCCGGTCAGTTCGCTGCTGCCGTACGACCACGCACGGCGTCCCGACGGCCGTGTCGGGCAGCACCGGGGCTGACCGCCGATGGGACGGGCACGGCGTGGGCGACGGCCTGGACCGGTCCGAACGCCTGGTCCAGGTCGCGCCACAGGTCCTCGACGTCCTCCAGGCCGCAGGACATGCGCAGCAGGCGGTCGCTCACGCCGGACGAGCGCCGGTCGTCGGCGTCCACCACGCGGTGGCTGATGGACGCCGGGTGCTGGATGAGCGAGTCGACACTGCCGAGACTCACCGCCGGGGTGATCAGCCGTACTCCGGCAATCACCTCGTGCGGGTCGCCGTGCACTTCGAAGGCGACCATGGCGCCGCCCAGGCGCGGGTAGTGCACGCGGGCCACCCGCGGGTCACCGGCCAGGCGGCCCGCCAGTTCCGCCGCGGTGGCCGAGGCGGCGCGCACCCGGACCGGCAGCGTCGCGAGACCGCGCAGCAGCAGATACCCGGCGAGCGGATGCAGCACCCCACCCGTGGCGAACCGCACCTGGCGCAGCCCCCTGGCGAACTCCTCGTCGCACGCGACGACTCCGCCGAGGACGTCGCCGTGTCCGCCCAGGTACTTCGTGGCGCTGTGCAGCACCAGGCGGGCACCGCTCTCGGCGGGCCGCTGCAGTACGGGCGTCGCGAAGGTGTTGTCGGCGAGCAGCGGGACCGCGCCGCAGGCGCCGGCGACCTCCGTCAGGTCGAGTTCGGCGAGGGTGGGATTGGCGGGCGTCTCGACCATCACCAGGCCGGTCTCCGGGCGGATGGCGTCGGCGATGCCGTCCGGGTCCACCCAGGTCACGTCGGTGCCGACCAGGCCCGCGGTGAGCAGGTGGTCGCTGCAGCCGTACAGCGGCCTGACGGCCACGACGTGGCGGAGGCGGGCGGCGCCCCGCATCAGGAGGACCGCGGTCAGCGCCGCCATGCCGCTCGCGAACGCGACCGCGCTCTCGGTCCCTTCGAGCCGGGCCAGGGCCGTCTCGAAACGGGCGACGGTGGGGTTGCCGAGGCGGGCGTAGACCGGCGGTCCCTCGTCGACGGTCCCGTCGGCGGCGAAGGCGTCGATGCGGGCGGCCTCGGCCCTGCTGTCCCGTGAGGGGTAGGTCGTGGAGAGGTCGATCGGCGGGGCGTGCAGGCCGAGCCCGGCCAGATCGTCCCGCCCCGCGTGCACGGCCTCGGTGGCCAGGGCGCGCTGCGCGGACGGGGTGCCGACTGCGGTCTTGTGCGGGGCTTTCCCGGTGTTCGCTGCCATGCCCCACAGGCTGAACATCCGCCGGGGAGCGGTGTCAGAGGGCCGTGCTACGTTCGGCCGATGGCCGATTCCGTCACACTGGACCCGGTGGACCTCCACATACTGCGCCTGCTGCAGAACGACGCCCGGACCACTTACCGCGATCTCGCGGCCCAGGTCGGTGTCGCGCCGTCCACGTGTCTGGACCGCGTGACGCGGCTGCGGCGTTCGGGAGTGATTCTCGGACATCAGCTGCGGCTCGACCCTGCGAAGCTCGGCCGTGGACTTCAAGCGCTCCTCTCCGTGCAGGTCCGGCCGCACCGCAGGGATCTGGTGGGCCCCTTCGTGGAGCGCGTCAGGGCGCTCCCCGAGTCGCTGTCCCTGTTCCAC
Organism: Streptomyces sp. NPDC058284; assembly: GCF_042881135.1. Taxonomy (NCBI): domain Bacteria; kingdom Bacillati; phylum Actinomycetota; class Actinomycetes; order Kitasatosporales; family Streptomycetaceae; genus Streptomyces; species Streptomyces sp. NPDC058284. Next base: position 209,355 of record NZ_JBHVYE010000004.1, on the reverse strand, counting down.
CTCACGGGGCCCGAAGACTTCTTGGTGCACGTGGCGGTGGCGGGGCCCGCAGATCTTCAGCGGCTCGTTCTCGACGAGTTCACCGCACGGCGGGAAGTGGCGCGCGTGGAGACACGGTTGATCTTCCAGCAGTGGGCGTGCGGTCCGTTGCTGCCGCCCGACGCCGCGACCGAGAGCCCGCAGGATCCGTCCGCCAAATCATGGTGACGCCGGCCCCTCGAACGTACGACGATGTCCGCATGTCAGACACGAAGAACCCGCAGCCGAACACCGGCCCGCTCCCCCGCGCCGTGGCCGACGCCTACGTGGACGAGCTCGTCGCCCTCGACCCCATCACCGGCACCTACCTTGGTGTCAAGGAGAGCCACAGCAGGCTCCCCGACGCCTCCCCCGCCGGCCAGGAAGCCGTCGCCAGCCTGGCGCGCACGACTTTGACGCGGCTGGACGAGGCGGAGCAGCGGCCCGGCGCGGACAGTGAGATAGAACGTCGCTGCGGACGGCTGCTGCGGGAGCGGCTCACCGCGCAGCTTGCCGTCCACGAGGCCGGCGAAGGATTGCGCGCCGTCGGCAACATGCACACGCTTCCGCATCAGGTGCGGGGCATCTTCAACGTGACCCCGGTGGAGACGGAGGAGGACTGGGCGGCGATCGCCGAGCGGCTGCGCGCCGTACCCGCCGCGCTCGACGGCTACCGCGCATCGCTCGAACTCGGCCTGGAGCGCGAGCTGTTCGGCGCACCGCGCCCGACGGCCACCTTCATCGGGCAGCTCACCGAGTGGGTGGGCGAGGCCGGCGGCGGCGCGAGCGGGCGCGGCTGGTTCGAGGACTTCGCGTCGGCCGGTCCCGACTCGCTGCGCACCGACCTGGACGCCGCCGCGCTGGAGGCCACCGCGTCCGTGGTCGCGCTGCGCGACTGGATGCGGGACGTCTACGCACCCGCTGTCGAGGGCGCCGCCGACATCGTGGGCCGCGACCGCTATGCCCTCCTCTCCCGCGAGTGCAACGGCGCCGACCTGGACCTGGACGAGGCGTACGCGTACGGCTGGTCGGAGTTCCACCGGCTGCTCGCCGAGATGCGGACCGAGGCCGAGAGGGTCCTGCCGGGCGCGGCCACCCCCTGGGTGGCGCTGGCCCATCTGGACGAGCACGGGGCCCACATCGAAGGTGTGGACGAGGTCCGGGTCTGGTTGCAGGAGCTGATGGACGAGGCGATCGACGCCCTCGACGGCTCCCACTTCGAACTCGCCGAACGGGTGCGGAAGGTGGAGTCCCACATCGCCCCGCCCGGCAGCGCGGCCGCCCCCTACTACACGGGCCCCTCCGAGGACTTCTCGCGTCCCGGACGCACCTGGCTGCCGACGATGGGCGACACCCGCTTCCCGGTCTACGACCTCGTCTCCACCTGGTACCACGAGGGCGTGCCCGGCCATCACCTGCAGCTCGCCCAGTGGGCGCACGTCGCGGCGAACCTCTCCCGCTACCAGGCGACCGTCGGCCTGGTCAGCGCCAACGTCGAGGGGTGGGCGCTGTACGCGGAGCGGCTCATGGATGAGCTCGGCTTCCTCACCGATCCGGAGCGCAGGCTCGGCTATCTCGACGCCCAGATGATGCGCGCGCTGCGGGTCATCGTGGACATCGGCATGCATCTGGAACTGGAGATCCCGGCGCACTCGCCCTTCCACCCGGGTGAGCGCTGGACGCCGGATCTCGCCCAGGAGTTCTACGACGCGCACTGCAGCAGACCCACGGAGTACGTGGCCAGCGAGATGACGCGTTACCTGACCATCCCCGGCCAGGCCATCGGCTACAAGCTGGGCGAGCGGGCGTGGCTGCTCGGCCGGGAGAACGCGCGGCGGCGGCACGGCGCCGCGTTCGACGCCAAGGCGTGGCACATGGCCGCGCTCTCGCAGGGCTCGCTGGGCCTGGACGACCTGGTGGACGAGCTGTCGAAGCTGTGACGATCCGGGGCGGTGGGGCGGATGGCAGCGCGGCACGCCTCGCCCACCGCCCCGCCGCCTGCCCGATCGCAGTCAGCGATCGAGGTCGATGACCGAAGTCAACGACGCAGGCGACCTTTCGCCCCTCGCCCCGGCACCTCAGCAGCCGCAGTCCGCTCCGTCGACCGGCGCCGTCAGCGCGTCCGGGTCGCGCCGCTCGTGCCCCTCCCACGTCTGGAACTCGAAGCCCTCGCGCGCCCAGTACTCGAACCCGCCCAGCATTTCCTTGACGTGGAAGCCGAGTTGGGCCAAGGCGAGCGCCGCGCGGGTCGCGCCGTTGCAGCCGGGACCCCAGCAGTAGGTGACCACGGGCACCGACTTGTCGAGCAGCGCTTCGGCCTGCTCGGGGATCAGGGCGGTGGGCAGGTGGACCGCGCCCGGGATGTGCCCCTGGTCCCAGGAGGCGGTGGAGCGGGTGTCGACCACGACGAAGCCCGGATCGCCTTCGGCGGCGAGCGCGGACGCCACATCGGAGACGTCGGCGTGGAAGGCGAGGCTCGCCCCGAAGTACGCGGCGGCCGCGGCCGGGGAGGCCGGCGGGACCCGCAGGACGGGGTTGTCGATCAGCTGGGGGTTCGTGTTGTTCATGGCCAGAAATCTACGGGCGGCGACCGGCAGCCTGAAGGGATGATCCCCGGCGTCTTGACGTCTACGCCGTCGAATCCCCGGCGATGGAAGGAAGGGGCGCCGTATACCCCGGCGGGACAACAGTTCAGCCCCAAAGGCAAGTTCCTCTGGGGCTCACTTCTCCCCTTTGGGAATGGTTCGAACCGAAACAAGATTCGCCATGCAGGAAGCCGCAAGACCACACAGGCACCCCCTGCGGCCAGCACCGGCCCCTACGGATGCGACCCAACACCCCGCACCGGGCCCGAGCACCTTCCGGAGTGACGCCATCCGGACAGCGGCTCCCGACCTCTTGCGCCGCCGACGCCTCCTCTGCCAGATTCTCCCCCAGCCAGAAATGGCATGCTCGCGACAGGGGATACCCGCCCCCTGCCCGCGCAGCTACTGCATACCTATGCAGTGCCGTCCTCATCCAGGACGTTCCATCCCCACACAATGGAGACGAACGTGCGAATATCCAGACTCGTCCCCGCGCTCGCAGCCACCGCACTCGCCGTGCTGGGGCTGGCCCCCACGGCGGCGGCCCAGAGTGCGGCGCGCGCGGACGCGCCCACCATGGCGTCCGTCGATTCCTCCCGGCCGATCATCGGCGGCGGCTACGCGAGCAACGCGCCCTGGGCGGCCAGGCTCTTCTCCAACGGCCAGCAGACGTGCAGCTCCACGATCATCGCCCCGACCTGGATCCTCACCGCGAAGCACTGCGTCAGCGGCGGGGGCCTCTCGTTCCGCATCGGCAGCCTCGACCAGACGTCCGGCGGCACCACGGCCAACGGCGTCGGCGTGCAGACCCACCCGAGCGCGGACCTCGCCCTCGTCCGCCTCGACCGCTCCGTGCCGGGCACCTACGCGCGCCTGGGCACCCCCGGCTCCGTCACCGTGGGCCAGACCGTGCAGGTGTACGGCTGGGGTGCGACCTCCCAGTGCGGCCAGGAGATCAACTGTCAGTCCCGGCTCCTGAAGGTCGCCGACGTCGTCGTGACGGGCGGCTGCCGCGACGCCTACCAGGGACAGGCCATCTGCGCCCGGCGCGGCAACGGCATCACCGCGGGCGGCGACTCGGGCGGTCCGATGATGGGCAACGGCGTGCAGGTCGGCGTCGCCTCCACCAGTGACCGCCAGACCACCACCGCGTACACGAACGTGACGGCGTACCGCTCCTGGATCCAGAGCATCGCGGGCGTCTGACACATCGTTCGCCCCGGCAGCGTCGCTCTGCCCCGCAGCTGCCCCGCACGGAGTCCCCGGCCCCCTCTTGATCGGCCGGGGATTTCCCTGTTACCTCTCCGCTATGACCGGTTATTCCACGGACGCCACCGACTGGCGCATACTCGAAGTCCTCCAGCGCGAGGGCCGCGCCAGCTACGCCGAACTGGCGCGCGCCGTCTCGATGTCCGCGAGCGCCGTCACCGAGCGCGTGCGGCGCCTGGAGGAGGCGGGCGTCATCCAGGGGTACGCGGCCGTGGTCGACCCGGAACGCTTGGGGCTCCCCATCCTCGCCTTCGTCCGGCTGAGGTACCCCAACGGCAACTACAAACCCTTCCACGACCTGCTCGACGCGACCCCCGAGATCCTTGAGGCACACCACGTCACGGGCGACGACTGCTTCGTCATCAAGGTCACCGCACGCTCGATGCAGCACCTGGAGGAGGTCTCGGGGAGGATCGGCGCGCTGGGTTCGGTGACGACGAGCGTCGTCTACTCCTCGCCGCTGCCGCGCCGCCCACTGGGACGCTGACCTCGGCGGTTCAGACCGCACCCGGCTGCCACACGTTCGCCCCGGCACGCCCCTTCACAACCAAACGAGGCAACAAGCTGGTGTAAATGTCAGCTGTCGGTGGGCGATTACTCAGTCGAAGGGGCCGACCGTGACCTGGAGGGCCAACTTGCCGTCTTCCTTGTGGATCTGGGCGAAGAGGACGGATGGTTCGGTGTAGTCGTCCTTGAGGTCGACGGCCAAGATGCAGCCGGATTCCGCAGTCATGCATGTGGCGTCCACTCCGGGCATCCCGACCGTTGAGACGCCCGGGACCGCCTTCAGCCAGCGCCCGATCGCATCCTTTTGTCCGGCGCTCGGTGCGCCAGTAACGGGACCTCCCAGGTAGACGATTCGCGCCCGGTCCCCGTCGACACGGGTTTTGGATTTCACGGTGTAGTCCGGCGGATGGCCCATGGCTTCGGCTGCCTGAAGATTCTCCCGGTAAGCATCGCTATCCCCGTGACTGGGGATCAGTAGCGCGGACGCCACCGCGGCCAGCACTGCCGCGCTGATCCACGCGACCCGACGGGCTACCCGACGGCGGCCTACGACGGGCGGTCCCGCAGGCGCCGTGGGCCGACCCGCCGGACCTGCCGACGGTATGGCGGGTGGGTGCGCGGGGGCCGTGGGCCAATGGGACACGTCTGCGGTCGGCGTGTGAGGGGTCGGCGGCGCGGCGGCCACCTGATCCAGCTGGGCCTGCAGCTGCTGCACGGTCAGACGCCCAGCCGGTTCTTTGCGGAGCAGGCCCTCCAGCACGGGAGCGAGGGGCCCAGCCTGCACGGCAGGGGCAGGTTCCTCGGTCACGACGGCGACCAGCACGGCGCTCGGGGCCGTCCCCGCGAAGGGCGGGCGCCCCTCCACGGCGGTGTAGAGAGTGGCCCCCAGTGACCAGAGGTCGGACGCGGCGGTGGCCGGAAGGCCCCGCACCTGCTCCGGGGCCATGAACGCGGGTGTGCCCATGATCATGCCAGTGGCCGTGAGGGTGGCGTCGCCCTCCAGGGCCGCAATCCCGAAGTCCGTCAGGACGGCCCGCCCGTCCTCGATCAGGATGTTGGCGGGCTTGATGTCCCGATGGGTGATGCCTCTCTGGTGCGCGGCGCTCAGCGCGGCGGCCACCTGTCGCCCGATGTCGACAGCGTGCTGCGGTGCCAGGGGGCCCTGCTGGCGCAACAGGTCGTCCAGTGACCCCCCGGTCACCAACTCCATGACGATCCACGGCCGCCCGTCCGCACCGGCGATCCGGTCGTAGACGGTCACGATGCCTGGATGCTTCAGCCGCGCGGCCGCCCGCGCCTCGCGTTCCAGCCGGGCAATCCAATTGGCCCGCTCCTCGGCCCCCAGGTGCTCAGGCAGGCGCAGCTCTTTCACGGCCACGTCCCGCCCCAACTGCTCGTCGTAGGCATGCCAGACCGCGCCCATCCCGCCTTGACCAAGCAAATCAGTCAGCCGGTATCTGTCCGCGAGGAGTTGCCCGTGATCGCCGTCCACGGACGGAATATATCCGGGCGACCTCACAGGACTGCTACTGGCCCAACTCCATGAATCAGGCGACTTCTTGCCCCGGCCTGAAAGGGGTTCACGGAACGACCAAGTACCGGACGGCCTTCTACGAGCGTCTGTCCGCGCGAGCGGATGCGCTCTTCGGGCCAGCCACCGCCTCGCTACGTGCGGAGGACCCGACCCGGGCGCCGCCGAGCGGAGGAAGCATTGCTGGAAGAGTTGATGGCGAGTGTCGCGGACCCGCACGTACCTGATTTGATTTTCTACCCAGAGCCTCCGCTGTCCGCAGCGCAAGTGGTCGACCAGGCCTAGCAGTCATCATCGCCAGGGGAGGAAGACATGCACGGTCTTGCCCTCGCTGTTCCGCACGGTGACGGTCTGCTCGGCCAGGGTGTTGATCAGGTGCCATCCAATGCCGCCCCGACCGGTGAGATCGGGTGGGCGGGGCTTCGGAGCTGTGGAGTTGGTATCAGTGAGGGCGATCTCGACCGTGTCGGCCACTGCGCACATACGGAGGCTGAAGGGGCCGGGCGCATAGGTGAAGGCGTTCGAGGTCAGCTCGGTGATCACCAGAAGCACATCGTCGTACGCCTCCGGTGAGGTCGGTGGCTTCACCAGTTGCAGGCGGCGAAGAAAGGTGGCTGCGCACTCGCGCGCTTCGGTCACATCGCTCAGTTCGCCCTCGAAAGTCCATGTCTCTTGGATGGCCAAGCTGCTCGGGCTGACGTCGCCTTGTAGATGTTTCCGGTAGGCGTCCATGGCCGTCTCCCTTTTGCTCGTGAGGCTCCGAAGGGCTGTTGTACGGGTTTCCGATCTCGGAGCCACCATGTCTGTCTTCCGGCTATTGCGCGGGCCAGGCGGCGTTGGACGCCTCTCAGGACCTGAGCGGAGCGAGGGCGGCGTCGACAGTGAGCTCTCTTCCCTCTCACGCTGACGTGAGGCATGACGGGGTCTCGCACTGTGGCCTGGGAAGCAGCAGAGGAATCAGGTGCCCAGGGGTGTTCGGTAGGGTTCTTGGGGTGCTGACCGTTCGGTCGGCGCCTCCTGGGGGGATGACGAGACGAGGGACATGCCGGAACAAGCGAGCCCGCCTGCCATAACAGCGAACGCTCCTGCGGCCACGTCGGCCGAGGCGGCGCGGATGGCGGCGGTGCGCCGTTACGACATCCTCGACACCCCTCCGGACGGCGCCTACGACCGGGTCGCGGCGCTGGCCGCGCGGCTGTTCGAGGTGCCGGTGGCGACGGTGACGATCGTGGACGAGGACCGGATCTGGTTCAAAGCCACCCACGGCTTGGAAGGCGTCACCGAGATCGGCCGCGACCCGGGCCTGTGCGCATCGGCAGTGCTCACCGATGACACCACCGTCATCCCCGACACCCTGCTGGACCCGGTCGCCTGCTCCAACCCGCTGGTAGCCGGCCCGATGGGGGTGCGGTTCTACGCCGCCGCTCCGATCATCACAGCCGATGGGTACCGGCTGGGTACGGTCAACGTCCTCGACACCCGTCCCCGCGAACTGGACGAGGCTGACGCAGCCACGCTGGCGGACCTGGCCGCAGTGGTGCGCGACCAGCTGGAGCTGCGGCTGTCGGCTCTGCACGTGGTGCGCGCCGAGCAGGAGCGCCGCAAAGCAGAGGAGGACAAGCGCCAGGCGGAGGCCGAGGCCCGGCGGCGTGCGGAGCGGGACAAGGCGGCCATCGCCACGTTCGCCTCCACTTTGCAGCGCACCCTGGTGCCTCCCGCGTTGCCCGCGGTGCCGGGCCTGGAGTTGGCCTGCCACTACAAGACCGCCTCTCCGCAGGAAGTGGGCGGCGACTTCTACGACGTCTTTCCCGTCGGCGGTGGCCGGTGGGCGTTCTTCCTCGGAGATGTCTGCGGCAAGGGTGCCGAAGCCGCCTCGGTCACCTCACTGACCCGCTACACGCTGCGGGCCGCAGCTCTCGTTGACGCGGACCCCACCGCCGCACTCAAAGCCCTGAACACCGCGCTGCTGCTGGACGCGGCGGTCGGCACCCGCTTTTGCACCGCCGTCTTCGGCCTGCTCGCTCCCGCCCGGGACGGCGGTTTCACGGTCACCCTGGCCACCGGTGGCCACCCACCCGCCTACCATCTCAGTCCCGCCGAGAGCGGCGGCGTACAGGCGAAGGAGGTTCGGGCCAAGGGCGGCATGCTGGTCGGCGCGTTCGCCGAAGCTGCCTTCGCCTCACGCACCCTGCGCCTGGCACCCGGCGAGGGACTGCTGTTGTACACCGACGGACTGACCGAGGCCCGCACCGCCGACGGCCACATGCTCGCTGACACTGGCCTGACCGACTTCCTGGCCCAGCGGCCGGCGCCGGTCAGCGCCGGCACGCTGATCGAGGACACCGTCGCACTCCTGGACACCCTTCCCGACACCGAACGTGACGACGTGGCCCTGCTGGCTCTCTCCGTACCCACCGCGGACACCGCTCCCACCGGCATCACCACCACCGCTCACAGCGCCGCCGCCCCGACCGCCGACGTCTCCGTCGGACAGGAGAACCGACACCCATGACCGTTCCCTTCCACATCGATGTTCCGCACACCGACGGCGCTCGGGCGGTGATCACGCTGTCCGGCGAATTCGACATCGCCGCCGCACCCGCCGTACGAACCCGCGCCCTCGAACTCATCGCGGACGGACACCCCAACCTGATCGCCGACCTGGCAGGCGTCACCTTCTGCGACTCCTCAGGCCTGGGCGCCCTGATCGGTATCTGGCGCTGCGCCAAGGAGGCCGACGGCTCCCTGGCTCTGGCAGCGATCCCCGACCGATTGAGCCGCTTGCTCAACGTCACCGGGATGGACACCATCCTGCCGGCCCACGCCAGCGTCGAAGCCGCGATCTCCACACAACAGGACAACCGCACGACGGCCTGAAATGGCCGAGGGTATTGCTGGACACGTGTCCGATGCCGCTGCTCCATGCCAGTCCAGTCAGCACATGGCGACAGGAGGAGCCACTGACTCACCCACGGGAGCCGGTGAAAGGCAATGGCCACAGCCAGGCTGCCGAAGCCCTCGTCGATGAAAGGCGGTCGCGAGTCCGACAACTGTGAGCGCAACCCATCTGAGCAGGCAAAACAGGGAAGAAAAGAGCCCCGTTGGTCGTTTCGGGGCTCTTGCTCATGATGGGGGGACGTGCGGGGGACAACGCGCTCAAGCAGCGTTCTGTGCCTGGTCCCCCCCCCGTCATCGTGTACTACGGCTCCTCCACGAGCGAGACGAACTCCCCGAAGTGCCGCTCGTGGGAAGGCCGCCCGGCGAGCACCTCCAGGAGCAGCCGCCGCCAGGGCCGCGCGCGACGGGCCCGTACTCCTGGTGCAGCCACAGCTGGTAGGTGTGCAGGCCCCCGGCCTCCGCGATGGCTCCCACCCCGCCGTCCGCTCTCGGCTCGGGTCCAGGAACGCGCATGCCGCGCTCCCTCTGCGCGTGATGCGGCAGATGCCTACGACGCGGCTCCCTTGGCGTCCACCACGCCGCCGATGACCAGCAGGATGACGGGGAAGCCGATCAGTAGGGAAGCCATGGTCCAGCCCATCTTCGCCGTTGTCCTGATCGCGACCTTCCGGCAGAGCAGGGCCACGGGCACCAGGTAGAGGAACGCGGCGAAGAAGGCCAAGTACAGAAAGCCCATGAGGATTTCTCCCTAGACGTGCGGAGGGGGGACGGGCCGGCCGGTGCGGGCCGGTCCGTCTCCCCTCTTCGTGCATCGGATCAGTCGGTGGTCATGCGCTCACTCACCCACTCCGGGTCACCGGGTGAGATTCTCGGTGAACTTGTTCGCCGGCTCGTCACAGTGCACCACACTGCCGGGCCGGTTCCCCGGCCCGTCCCCGAGGAACGGAACGGGAGCGTCCACGCCCCACGGATTGCCGCCACTGCCCCGGTGGAAGACGGAGCAGGAGGCGAAGGCGTTGCCGTTCGGCGCGGTGGCGGGGAAGTTGGAGAAGTTCCGCCAGTCGCCGCCGCTGATGCGGTGGTTCGACTTCCGGCCGAGGTTGTCGGTCAGCCGGTCGTCCACGTACAGATAGAGGTCCGGCATGTACGACTGGAAGACGATGCCGTCGGACGGATCGGCGTCCTTGTTCTTCTGCAGGTGCGTCGGCTTCACCGAGCCGTCGGCGCAGAAGGCCGCGGCGATGTCCTGCCAGATCGGCGGGGCGTTGCCGATCATGGAGCCGAACATGTTGTTGTTCCACTTCCCGGTGTTCTTGAAGAACATCGAGTAGACGTCCCCGGCGAACCGCCGCACGGTGTGGTTAGTCTCCAGGTCGTTGTTGACCTGGTCCACCCACGCCTTGACGTTGTCGTTGACGGACTTGTGGCCGATCATCGCCCGGTAGCCGTGCACACCGCCGCCGACCCCGCGGAAGTCGACGCACTGCTTGGCGTCGTCCAGACGTGCGCCGCGGAAGTGCGGGAAGTACGCCTGACCAGGGGTGTCACCGTCCTTGTAGGGGTGGGACGTGTGGACGTTGCCGTACTCGAGCGCGTCCTGTGTGGTGTAGTCGATGTCCGGCGCCGGGATGCCGTAGTCCGCCTCGATCGCCTGCATGATGTCCGTGACGAAGTGCGGCAGGTGGGCGTTGCCGACGCGGGCGCGGTAGTCGGACCCCACGCTGCCGTCGACGATCTTCCCGTCCTCGCCGACCACGAACGTCACGTTCACATCAGACTTGATCTTGTAGCTGTTCGGGTCCGCGTACGCCTTGGACGCGGGCTCGGCCGGGTCGGGCCGCTCGTTGGACATGGCCATCCAGCGCGGGATGGAGTGCGTGGGGGCGGAGCCGTCGGCGCGCGGCTTCCAGCCTCCCGCCTTGATCTCCTTGGCCCACTTGTCGGCCGCGTCCCACGTCTTCTGGCCCGTGCACTCGCCGACGGCCTTCGCCGAAGGGCAGCGCGCCTTGGAGGACATGCCGACGGCGTCGGCGCCCTCCGGGTTGTTCCACAGCGGACCGTGGTCAGCGAGGCCGAGACCCCAGTCGTAGAGCGACTTCATCGACCGCACCGGCGAGTTGATCTCGGTCGACACAGGCCAGTTGGAGTTCAGCTCCTGGTTCGGGTCGAAGATCGCCGCGGCGGTCAGCGAGCGGTGCACGAACTTGCCCTTGATCGGCTTGAACGCCACGGAGTTCCAGGCGATGTCGCGGTCCGCGGTGCCCGTCTTCGTGTAGTTCGTGAGCTTCACCTTCGGCGTGCCCGTGAACTTGTAGGCGCCCAGCGGCACCCACTTGCCGTTGTTCGCGTTCTGGTCGACGACCCGCTCGTAGGGGCCGCCGGACGCGCCGCTGACGACGTACGTCGCGTGCCTGGTCTGCGCCCCGGTGTCGGGGACGTAGGCGTAGACGGCGGCGAGGTCGTACTTCTTGCCCGCCGTCCACTCGCCCTCGATCGTCATCCGGTTGCCCTCGCCGCCGAGGTGGTCCTCGTTACGGGTGTGGGTGTACCAGAAGTGGCCGCCGTGGCCACCGCCGATGGAGTGCAGATCGGCCTTGGCCTCGTAGTGCTTGTCCCAGTCAGGATGGAAGGTGAACTGGAACGAGCCCGTCGAGGACGCCTTGCCGCAAGTGGACCAGGTCGGCGTTCCGTTGGGTACGGAGGCGACGACGTCGGAGCCCACGGGGGCGCCCCCGCACACCGGGTCGCCGTTCTTCAGCCGGTAGCCGCGGCCCGGCTCGGAACGCAGCGTGACGTACTTGATGCTCTCGTGCCCGCACGTCTGGTCGCAGTCGGGCTTCCACACCGCCTTCTCCTGCGTCCACCAGAACTGCCGGTAGCAGGCCTCGTCCGGGCAGTCGACCGGGTTGACCGGGTCGCAGTTGTTCTTCTTGTTGCAGAACGTGTCCAGCGGCGGGCTGACGCGGGAACGGTCGGCGATGCTCGCCCACCACGCGGGACTGAACCCGGCGGTGTTGAAGCCGGACTCGCCCTTCCAGTCCTGCTTGCCGTCCGTGCCGTAGGAGAAGCCGGTGTCGATGGACCAGGCGGACCAGCCCATCACCTTCTCCTCGTACGGCCAGTCCTGCGGGTGCGCCGCGTCACGGATGTTGTTCGCGTTGAGGCTGACATCCATGAACGGGTGGTCCCAGGCACCCTTCTTGTACATGGGGTTGGCCGGGTTGTTGTACCAGCCGAGGCCCCAGTGTCCGCCGTTCTTGCCCGACTCCGACTTGGGGTTGAAGCCGAGGTTGTAGTTCCAGGCGGCGGTGAACCAGTTCTCCATGCGGGACGGATCGTCGTTGTTGACCGTGATCTTCTGCCCGTCCTTGTGCACCTCGTTCCACTTGTCGGCGAGGATCTTCATGGAGGCGGCGATGTTGGTCGCGTAGTCGACCGCGATGACCTTCTGCAGCTTCGGGTCGAGGCTCGTCTCGTCCTTCTTCTCGTGACCCTTCAGGCGCATGCCGTCGGTGACCTGGCCGACGCCGTAACCGCAGTCGGACTTGTCCCAGTTGATGCGCCAGTAGCCGAGGAGCGTGTCCTTCGCCTTGTGACCGTAGTAGCCGTCCACGGCGGCCAGCGGATTGCCCATCTGGCCGGGGATCGCGCCGGACTCGGCCTGCCACAGGTTGGACTCCTGCGCCAGGATGCCGAGGAGCACGCTCGCCGGGATCCGGCCGCCCCCGTTCAGCTTCGGCAGCGGGAACAGGCCCTGCGGGTCGATCGTGCCGAGCCCCGCCTGGCCCCGGTAGTCGCCCTGGCGGATCCACTTGGCGCGCAGCTCACCGCGTACGGCCATGTCCACCGCCCACTCCACCTGGTTCGGCGTCGGCTGCAACGCCTGGGCGCTCATGTCGTTGCGCGAGACGGAGCACCAGCGGTCGGTGTCGACGGGATCGTGCGAGACGGGCGCGGACGCGGCCGCGGTCTTGACGGCCGAGGCGCGGGTCAGCGTGCGCGGCCTGCTGTCGCCGGTCAGGGCGGGGGAGAGTCCCGCGGTGGTGCGCGGCTGCGCCGACTCGACCCGCTGCTCGACCTTCTCGCCGGTGGTCGTCGCGGTCGACGTCACCGTGATGGTGGTCTCGTCGTCCGCGGTGCCCGGGGCCCGGCCGGAGCGCGAACGCACGCCCGCCTGGGGCTCGTTCGCCTTGTCGAAGCCCTTGCCCGCGCCCTTGATGCGGGTCAGTCCGGCGCGGACGCCGGGGGTGAGGACGGGCTCGACGGCGAGCCGTCCGTGCGAGGAGAGGTCGGTGTCGGCGGGCGCGTCGACCCGGGTGACCCCGCTGTCCCGCAGTCGTACGTCCTTGGCCTCGCCAGTCAGGAAGGTGCGGCCCCGCGCGCCGGTTTCGAGGCCGAGGTCGCCGAGGCGGCCGGTGGCGATGGTGCGGGGCTCGCCGTGCCCGTCGTACACCTTCGCCTGCGCCGTCTTCGTGCCCTTGCGGTCCACGAAGCCGACGCGGTCGCCGCCCATGGGGCGGATGTCGAAGGGGACGCTGTCGCCCTCGGCGACCTTGCGGATCTCGCCCTTGCCGTCGACGTGGACGAGGTCGCGGCCAAGACCGGCGACCACACCGTCCTTCACGGGCGCCGCCGACGACACCTGGCCGCGCAGCTCACCGGTCTTGGCGATGGTCTTGCCCGCCGTGTCCACCGTGATCACCTGCGTCTTGACCTGCGACACGTCGTTCATGTCGCGGTACTGGGTGAAGGCCGCGGTGTGCGTGGTGGTGTTACAGGTGGGGTCGAAGTAGGCGAGGGTGCCGGTGAACGGCAGCTTCGTCACGTCCCCCGTCCTCGTGTTCACGATCGCGGTGAACGCGCCGCCCTGCATCAGGTCCGGCTTGTTGGTGAACGCGCGAGGCGCGTACACGGCGGCGACATGGGAGTCGTCCATGACGCACTGGTTGCCGATCCACGAATCGGCAGGCATTCCGGGCTCGTTGAGGACGGCGGCGGTCTTCCACGCGTACGCCTCGTCCGACGCGGCGGCGAGGATGCGCAGCCCCTCGGAGTCGGCGGCGGCGGTGACGGCCCGGTCCTTCGAGGTGTCCCAGTCCTTGCCGAGCTTCTCGTCGGGGTCGGTGACGGCACCCGAACCGGGTCCGTCTCCGGCCGACTTCGGCTGGGAGGTGACGGTCGTGCCGTCGGGCGCGGCGTGGGCCGTGCCGGTCTGGATCAGCCCGGCCAGGACCGCGGCGGCCGCGAGGCCCGCGATCCCGGCGCGTGCCGGTCTCCGTATGTGCGATGTCAACTCATGCTCTTTCTCTCACAGTTGGCGCATGGCAAAGCAGCACCGATGGTGCGTTACGGGTCTTCTCCCGTGATGTCGGTGCGTTGCTGGTCAAGCTGTGAGGTGTGGGGGAAATGGGATTGATCATCGTAAGGCGTGGATAAGGGTGGCCGTAAACCGGGTGCCACGACGGACATATGAGGACTCGTCACCGCGTGACGCCGCGTCACGACGTGCTTGACCGTGCCGTGAGTCGATCTTGACGGGGCCGTTATCCCTCGCCGTACAACCATGCTTAACGCCACAGATGGGGTGGGTGGCACTTGTCGGCTTTAAGCGGATTCATCCGCTAGATCGCTGCACGCTCCACGCATTACGTTCCTTGATCGGATCCACGGAGCCCCGGAGAACCCGGAGCTCCGTGGATCCGCTCGAACATGACGTCTTTCTGGGGAACACCCGTGCACATCAGCGCCCGCACCACCATGGCCGCCACCGCCGCCGCCCTCGCCCTCGCGACCGCAGGCATCACCGCCGCTCCGGCCTTCGCCGACAGCTCCCTCCCCGAGGTGCCTGGCGCCGTCTCCGGCACCGCGACCTCCGAAGAGGAGGCGCAGGTCCACCAGGACGTGGAGAACGCGCCGAAGGTCGAGATGTACTACCACGGCGAGAAGATCGACTCCCGGTCCGACGACCTCGGCGGCGCGCAGGTCTGCGCCGAGGTCTCACAGGACGGCACGATGGAGTGCTTCGACGACCAGGCCGAGGCCGACGCCTACCTCGCCGAGCACGCGCCGACTCCGCAGGCGCGCGAGGGCGCGGCCGGCCAGAGCTCCCCGAAGGCCGCGCTGGCCGCCACCGCCCTGCGCAGCAGCTGGCAGGACTGCCCCAAGAGCTGGGTGTGCCTGTGGCAGGACGCGGACTTCAAGGGCCGTCGCCTGCAGTGGCCGACGTACGACACCGCGAAGACCCGCCACCTGGACCAGTACAGCCCGAGCTTCCGGGACAAGGCGTCCTCCGCGTACGTCAACCGCCCCCAGCGCGGTGTGGAGCTGTACGACTTCCGCACCGGCATGCCCGACCCGCACCTCTTCCTCGGGGCCGGATACACCCGGTACCCGAACTTCGCGAAGATTTCCTACGCTTACGGTGGTAACTGGAACGACAAGGCCGACGCGATCAAGTTCTGAGAGGGAGGAGCGCGTGATGCGCCCCCGGCTGATCCGATCCGCGGCGCTCGCCCTCGGCGCGTGCGTCGCCATCGGCCTCACGAGTGGCTGCGAGTGGACCGACACGACGGCCCAGGGCACCGCCACCGAGCAGGAGACCCTGCCGCCCGACGCCGACAAGAAGCAGTCGCGGAAGAACGCCGACGACTTCCGCGCGTGGGTCGAGGCCAACGGCACCCAGGAGCAGAAGAAGGCGGCGTCCCGCGTACGGCGCGTCATCGGCGAGTGGGACGACAGAACCGGCAACGCCTACATCTCCACCGACATCAACGGTGGGACGACGCCGGTCAAGGAGCCCATGGCCACCGCACGCGCGCTCGCCGCGGCCTTCGACGACTGGAAGGACTCCAAGGAGGGCTACGTCTCGGTGTACGACGTCTTCGGCAACGCCCTCGTCACCAACGAGGAGTTCTGAGCCGAGGAGTTCTGAGCTGATGCGGAGTCGGGGCACGGCGCGCCCGGTGCGCCGTGCCCCGGACCGTACGAGGTGTCAGTCCTGGTGGCGGTGACAGGGCATGATCCGGTAGCGAGGATCTGAGACCTCACCCTCCGCCCCGCTGTCGCACGGTCGACCCGGCGCGCCCCTTCACCACCTCCAACTGCGCGTGCACCCGTCTCCGCAAGTCACCGACGTGGCTGACGATGCCTACGCTGCGGTCCCTTTCGCGCAGGGAGTCCAGGACGTCCAGGACCTCGTCCAGGGTCTGTTCGTCCAGGCTGCCGAAGCCCTCGTCGATGAAGAGCGTGTCGAGCCGGACGCCGCCCGCCTCGTCCGTGACCACGTCGGCGAGGCCGAGCGCCAGGGCGAGCGAGGCGAAGAACGTCTCGCCGCCCGACAGGGTCGACGTGTCGCGCTCGCGGCCCGTCCAGGCGTCCACCACGTGCAGGCCGAGGCCCGAACGGCCGCGTCCGGTACGGTCGTCGGAGTGCACGAGGGTGTAGCGGCCCGAGGACATACTCCGCAGCCGGACGGTCGCCGCGGCGGCGACCTGCTCGAGGCGGGCGGCGAGCACGTACGACTCCAGGCGCATCCGGCGTTCGTTGTCCGCCGATGTGCCCGCGGCGAGGCCGGCGAGCCTGGCCACCCTGTCGTAGGCGGCCCGCACGGGTGCCAGTGCGCGCATCGCTCTGAGTGAGCGGGCGGAGAGGCGGTCCAGTTCGGCGCAGCGCCGGTCGGCCGCGTCCCGTGCGGAGGCGGCGGCCCGCAGGCGCAGGCCCGCCGCCTCCGCTGCCGCGCGCGCGGCGGGCAGGTCGGCGGGGGGCTGCTGGGCGGCGGCGGCCGTGTCCGGTTCGGCGAGCACGGAACGCACCGCGGCGTCCTCGTTGCGCCAGGCGTCGATGCGGTGCTGGATCTCGCGGTATGTGGCGTCGCCGAGCAGTGCGGCGGCCGCGGCCTCCGGCGTGTCGAAGCCCGCGCGGTAGGCGGCGTCGGCGAGGCGCGCGTCCGCGTCCTTGAGCCGCTCGGCGGTGTCGGCGGCGGCGCGTGCGGCGTCCGCGGCCTCGGTGAGCAGTGCCGCCTGCCGCTCCAGCTGGGCGGCGCGGTCCGCGACGTTGCCGCTGGCGCCGCGCGCGCGGGTCAACTCCTCTTCCAGGGCGCCCTGTTCGCGCTCCAGGGCGTCGCGCAGGGTGGCCCGGGACGCGACGCGACGGGCGGCTTCCTGCTGCCCGGCGAGCCTGCGGTCGTACTCGCTCTCCGCCCGCGCCAGCGCTTCCCTGGCGGCGTGCAGGCCGGCGGCTTGGTCGCGGGCCTCGGTGTACGCCTGCCGCAACGCGTCGACGGCGGCGGCGAGTTCGTCGGTGGTGGGGTCCTCGGCGGTGCCGGTCGCGGAGTCGGCGGCGGCAGCGGTCTCCGTGGCTGCGGGCGCCCCGTCCGGTTCCGGTTCCGCTGCCGGGCCGCCGCGTGCGGCTGCCGTCGCCGCGGCGAGGGATGCGCGTACGTCCCCGAGGGCACGCTCGGCCTTCTCGCGGGCCTCGACCGCGCGACGGTGGGCGGCGAGCGCCGCCTCCTCTGCCTGGCGGTCCACGTGCCCGGCGACCTTCCGCGCGGGCGCCGGGTGGTCCTTCGCTCCGCACACCGCGCACGGCTCGCCGTCGGTCAGGTGCGCGGCCAGTTCGGCGGCGATGCCCGTGAGGCGTTGCTCCTTGAGGGCGAGCCAGTGTTCGTGGGCCGCGGTGGCGGACTCGCGGGCGGCGAGGGCGTGTTCCTGTGCCGCCGCCGCGTCCTGGGCCAGGCGGTCGCGGCGGCGGGCCGCGTCCAGCCGGGTCCGGGCCGGTTCGAGGCGGCCCGCAAGACGCTCGGCGCGGGTCGCGGCTTCCTGGGCGGACTCGATGCGCTCCTGGAGCGCGGCCCGGGTCGCCTCCCAGCCGTCGAGCCAGGCCGTCGCGTCCTGGAGCAGCTCGTCGTCCGCGCGCTCCTGGCGGTCGAGGGTCGCGCGTTCGGCGGTGATGTCGGCGATCCGCCGCTCGGCGCGCCGGGCCGACGCGAGGCCCCCCAGCTCCTCGGCCGCCGTGCGTGCGGCGGCGGCGAGACCGGCCGCGCCGGAGGCGGCGAACGTCTCGGGCAGCCGGCCACGCGCGCGCGTCTCGGCCTCCGTGGCGTGGCGGTGCTCCGCCTCGGCCGTGTCGCGCAGGCCGAGCGCGGGCGCCACCGTCTCGGCCTTGCGGGCCCGTTCCAGACGCCGGTCGAGCTCGCGCTGTTCGTCCTCGCGCTCGTTCAGCCGCGCGGCGCGTTCGCGGGCCTCGGCGAACCGGCCCTGCAACCGGTCGAGTTCGCGTACGTCAGCGAGTCGGCGCTCCGCGGCGGCCTGGGCGGATTCGGCCGTGGAGAGGGCGCAGCGCGCGACGGTGAGGCGTTCGCGGGCGCTCGCCCGGGCGACGGCGGCCCAGGTGAGGACGGCGTCCGCCAGGCCCGGGTCGCCGGGGGCGGCGTCGGGCAGGGGCAGTTCGGCTCCCTGGCTGTCGTCGCCCGCGGCCTGCTGCATGCGGTGCGCGTCGGCGAGGAGTGCCGCGTCCCCGTCCTTGACCTCGGCCTCGGTGGCGCGTCGCTGCTCGGCGAGACGCTGCTCGACGGCGGCGAACCGCCGCGTGTCGAAGAGCCGTCCGAGCACCTTGCCGCGCGCCTCAGCGTCCGCACGCAGGAACCGGGCGAAGTCGCCCTGAGGCAGCAGCACGACCTGGCAGAACTGCTCCTTGCTCATGCCGAGCAGCTGGTTGATCTCCTCGCCGATCTCCTGGTGGGAGCGGCTGAGGTCCTTCCAGCCACCCGCGCCCGTAGCCGCATCCGTGCCCGTGGTGCCCGCGGTCGCGTCCCGGACCGCCCCGGTGTCGTACTCGCGCAGCCAGCTCTGCGCCTTGTCCGTGGTGGTGCCGGTGCCGCGCTTCTTGGGGCGCGCCCACGGAGGCTGGCGGGTGATCTCCAGGCGTCGTCCGGCGACGGTGAGTTCGAGGCACACCTCCGTACGAGTGCCCGGCTGGGCGTGGTCGCTGCGCAGCGACATGCCCTGGCCGCCGCTGCCCTGCCGGGCCCCCGGCACCGAGCCGTAGAGGGCGTAGCACACGGCGTCCAGGACGGAGGTCTTGCCCGCGCCCGTCGGGCCGTGCAGCAGGAACAGCCCGGCGGCGCTCAGGTCGTCGAAGTCGATGTCCTGGGTGGTGCCGAAGGGCCCGAAGGCGGTGATACGGAGCCGGTGGAGTCTCATCGGGCGACCTCGCGGAGGCCCTCTTCGACGAAGGCGGAGTCGGCACGGACCGCGTCGAACGCCGAACGCAGCACTTCCTCCTCCTGTTCATCGGGGCCCGCCCCGCGCACATGGGTCACGAAGTCCACGGCGATCTGCTGATCGCTGCGGCCCTGGAGCCGCTGGGCGTACGAGACGTCCGGGTCGTCGGGGGCCCGGTCCGGGTCGAAGACGAGGCTGAGGGTGTGCGGGAAGCGCTCACAGAGCCGCGCCATCGGGTCGTCGGGGCGTACCGCGTCGGTGAGGGTGGCCTCGACCCAGGCCTCCGCGTGGCGGGCGAGGCCAGGGTCGTCGAGCAGGTCGTCGAGGGTGCCTCTGATGCGGGCGAGCGGGCGCGGCACCGGGCAGTCGACGCGCTCGGCGTCGATGTCCCCCTGGGGGCCGAGGTCGATGAGCCACATGCTCTTGCGGTGGTCGGCCTCGGAGAAGGAGTACGGCAGCGGGGACCCGGAGTAGCGCACGCGCGCGCCGAGGGTCTGGCTGCCGTGCAGGTGACCGAGTGCCGCGTAGTCGACGCCGTCGAAGACGCCGGACGGCACGGCCGAGACACCGCCGACGGTGATGTCACGCTCGCTGTCGCTGGCCCGGCCACCAGTGACGAAGGCGTGGGCGAGGACGACGGAGCGGGTGCCGCGCGCGCGGGTGGCGAGGTCGGCGCGCACCCGGTCCATGGCGGCCCCGAGGACCGCCTCGTGCCCCGCCTTGCCCACCCCGAACTCGTCCTTGACCAGGGCGGGTTCGAGGTAGGGCAGGCCGTAGAACGCCACGTCCCCGTGGGCGTCGGCGAGGATCACCGGTTCCGCGCAGGCGGCGGGGTCGGTACGCAGGTGGATGCCGGCGCGGTCGATGAGGCCCGCGCCGACTCCGAGGCGGCGTGCCGAGTCGTGGTTCCCGGAGATCATGACCGTCGGTACGCCGAGGTCCGCGAGCCGGTGCAGGGCGTCGTCGAAGAGCTCGACGGCCGCGAGCGGCGGCACCGCCCTGTCGTACACGTCACCGGCCACCACCACGGCGTCCACGGCGCGCTCGCGCACGGTCGCCACCAGGTGCCCGACGAACGCGGCCTGGGCGTCGAGCATGTTCACGCGGTGGAACGATCGCCCCAGATGCCAGTCGGACGTGTGCAGCAGCCTCATGGACCACGAGACTAACGGGCGGGTCGGACATCACGGGCGGCCACTCCCGCAACCGCTCCTTTTCCGGAAGATTCCGGGACATTCCGGCACTCGCTACCGGTACGTACGGGTAGCCGCTTCCGCGACGCCCCGGCACCCGCGTCTCACGCGTCCCCGTACGCCTCTCCCCCGAGCTCGAACACCGCGCTGCCCGCGGTGGCGTCGGCCAGCCATCCCCGGAAGGCCTCCACGTCGGCGTCGGGCAGGCCGATCTCGATCGTGACCGCGTCGCCGTAGCGGACGTCGCGCACCTCACGGCCCGCCGTCCGCAGATCGTTCTGGACCTTGCCCGCGCGCTGGTGGTCGACCGTGACGGTGGCGAGGCGGAAGCGGCGGCGGGTGACGGTGCCAAGAGCGTCGAGGGCCTCACCGACCGCTCCTCCGTAGGCGCGGATGAGACCGCCCGCGCCGAGCTTGACGCCTCCGTAGTAGCGGGTCACGACGGCGGCGACGTAGCGCATGTCGCGGCGCGTCAGCATCTGCAGCATCGGGACGCCCGCGGTGCCGCCGGGCTCGCCGTCGTCGCTCGCCTTCTGCACGGCGGCGTCGGCCCCGATGACGTAGGCGTAGCAGTTGTGGCTGGCGGTCGGGTGCTCCTTGCGGACGCGTGCGACGAAGTCCTGGGCCTCCCGCTCGGTGGCCGCGGGCGCGAGGGCGCACAGGAAGCGCGAGCGGTTGATCTCGGTCTCGTGCACGCCCTCGCGGGCCACTGTGCGGTACTCGTCCTGCATCACGCCAGCGTAGGCGCTCGTCGGCGGCGGGCCGCACGCGGGAGGCCGGTGGGGTGGCGTAGGCCACAGCGGGCACGCGTGCGCGAGCCGCCCGGTACCGTGATCTCTCGTGACGTCACCTTCGCTGCCCCCGCGCCAAGGCCGGGGCTCCGCCGGGCCCTTGGCCACCCTGCTCGCCGGTCTGCCCGTCACCGTCGTCGAAACGCACGACGATCCGGCCGACGCGGTCCTCTTCCCCGAGGAGCAGGCAGTCGTGGCGAACGCGGTGGCCAAGCGGCGCAACGAGTTCACCACCGTGCGGCACTGCGCCCGCACCGCGCTCGCCCGAATCGGTGTGCCGCCCGCGCCGATCCTGCCGGGCCAGCGCGGGGCGCCGGGCTGGCCCGCCGGTGTCGTCGGCAGCATGACGCACTGTGCCGGATACCGCGCGGCGGTCGTGGCCCGCGCGGGCGAGGTGACCTCGGTCGGCATCGACGCGGAGCCGGGCGAGCCGCTGCGGGACCCCGAGGTCCTGAACCTGGTGGCCGACGAGACGGAGCGTGCGGCACTCGCCGCGCTCGGCGTCAGGCACCCCGCCACGCCCTGGGACAGGCTGCTGTTCAGCGCCAAGGAGTCCGTCTACAAGACGTGGTTCCCCCTGACCGGCCGCTGGCTCGGCTTCGAGGACGCCCATGTGGAACTGACCCCGGACGGGACGTTCACCGCACGGCTCCTGGTCGAGGGGCCCGTGGTCGGGGGCGTCGGGCTGCGGGGGTTCTCCGGTCGGTGGACCGTACGCGACGGTATCGCCGCCACGGCCATCGTCCTGCCGGTGCCTTCCGCGCTGCCGGTCGGGTAGGGGCGCCGGGAGGGACCGCGGAGGCCTGCCCCAGCGGCAGCGCACACGGCGAGGTCAGGCCGCGAGTGTCTCCCAGAACATCTCCTCGTAGCGTCCCAGCAGCCGGCCGAAGCGCAGGTGCGCCGTCGTCACGCGGTTGCGGTCGAGGCCCGCCTGCACCGCGGCGAGCGCCTGCCGGTCCAGGTCGGGCGCCGGTTCCGCGAAGAGGTCGAAGAAGCCGCAGGCCTCGTCGGCGAAGCCGTAGCGCTCGCGCAGCGCGCGGGCGATGGTCTCGCAACTGCGGCCCCACACGGCGAAGTTCGCGGTGAGCGCGAGGACGACGTCGACCGGTTCGCCGTTCAGCGCGAGCCATGCCACATACGCCGGGTATGCCTGGCAACCCGCCCGGGGCGCGTACGTCGCCGCCTCGTCCGCGCCCACCGCGCAGGCGTCGAGCAACGGGGTGAGCCGTTCCGCCGCGAGGCTCTCACCGTCGGCGAGGGTGTCGAAGAAGGCGGCGGACTCCAGGTCCTTGGATTCGGCCGCGCGCCGGGACAGGTGCTGGAAGGAACGCCGGTCGGCGGGGATGACGTGCCGTTGCTCCAGCGCGAGGAGGGCCATCGTCCGCACCGGGGCCGAGCCCTCGGCGATGCGCGGGACCAGTGGGTTCGTGCCGGGGTCCGGGGCGAGCCGGTCGGCCGCGGACCGCAGGAGTTCATGTGCCGTCGGCGTCATCGCACGCACCTTCCGCTGGGCGGGAACTGGGCGGGAACCATTCGGCCGGGCTGCTAGTTTCTACTCTGCTGTAGAAACGGGCGGGGTCCGGACCTGCGCGCAGCGTACCGGTCCCCCGCCCGACACCCCTGACACATCGATACGTTTATGGAGTTCCCCATGGCTCTGTGGGACCGCGTCAAGGAATCCGCATCGACGATGCAGACCCAGCTGATGGCGAAGAAGAACGACCTCAAGAGCGGCGCCTTCCGCGACGCGAGCATGGCGATGTGCGCCCTGGTGGCCGCCGCCGACGGCACCGTGGACCCGTCCGAGCGCCAGCGCGTGGCCCAGCTCATCGGCACGAACGAGGTCCTGCAGAACTTCCCCGCGGACGATCTGCGCCGCCGCTTCGACGAGTACGTGGACAAGCTGACCGCCGATTTCGCCTTCGGCAAGGTGAGCGTCCTCCAGGAGGTGGCGAAGGCGAAGAAGAAGCCCGCGGAGGCCCGCGCGGTCATTCAGATCGGCATCGTCATCGGCGGCGCGGACGGCGACTTCGACAAGGACGAGCAGGGGGTCGTGCGGGAGGCGTGCTTCGCGCTCGACCTGCCGCCGCACGAGTTCGACCTGTAGGGCGCGCCCACCGGCCCCGCGGCCACCCGCTCAGAGCGGTGTGGCCGCGCGGAGGATGATGACCATCGTGACGGCGGCGTTCGCCGAGGACATCGCGGAGACGGCGGTGCCGAAGGCCGCCGACCACAGGGCGAGTCCGACCGCCGTGAACACGGACGGACGGGTCCGGGCCGCGGGCGCCGGGGCGAGGAGCGCCGCGACGCGCCGCGGGACGGGCCCGGGCGCCGCGAGTCCGGCGAGCGTCGGCGCGGGCACGCCCCGGGAGACCAGGGCCGCCTTGCCGATCGCGCGGGCGACGACCCGCCGGTCCCGCACCGCGCGGGCCGCCGACTCGTCCGCCCAGCGCTCCGCCGCGTACGCGACGGAGGTGCGCAGGGGCCGCAGGAAGGGATTGGCGCGGGCCGCCAACTGCGTGACGATCAGGTGCCGGTGGTGCCGGGCGGACAGATGGGCCCGCTCGTGGGCGAAGAGCGCGCGGCGCTCCGGGGCAGCGAGCCGGGCCAGCATGCCGGTGGTGACCACGACGCGGCCGCCGGTCCGCGAGGGCAGGGCGTAGGCGTACGGCGCCTCGTCGGCGAGGACCGCCACCGAGGTGCCCGGCAGCCCTTCGAGGGCGCGGCGCCCCCGCAGCCGTACGCGCGCGTGGCGCCAGAGCGTGTGCGCGCACGCCGCGCAGACCGCGAGCAGGGCGGGGATCGCGGCTCTCCCCGCGACCTCGTCGTAGGGGACGGCCGCGCGCACCTCGGGATCGGACCAGCCGTCGGGCAGCGGGTTGCCGGGCAGCTGGGCGGTGCCGACGACCATCAGGAGCGCCAGGCAGAGCGTGCTGCACAGGGCCATCACGCCGGCGACGGCGGTGAGCAGCCTGGTCGCGGTGCGCGGGTGGAGGTGCTGCTCGGCGAGGCGCGCGATCGGCCACGCGGTCAGCGGCAGCACGAGCGGCAGGAAGACGAAGACGCCCATCAGCGAAGAACCCCTATCGGGCGTCAGTCGTCGGCCTCTGCGCCCGCCTGCCCGAGCAGCTCACGCAGGAGCTGCTCGTCGTCGGGCGTGAGCGTGGTGACGAAGCTGGCCAGCACGGCCTCGCGGTCGCTCTCGCCGTCGAGCACCTTGCGCATCCGGAAGGCCGCGAGTCCGGCCTCGTCCGAAGCGGGCAGCCAGGCGAAGGACCGTCCCGCGCGCTCGCGGGTGACCACGTCCTTCGCGAGGAGGCGGGTGAGGATCGTCATGACGGTCGTGTACGCGAGGTCTCCGCCGATCCGCTGCTGCACCCAGGCGGCGCTGACGGGTCCGCGCGCGGCGTGCAGCGCGGCGAGCACCTGCGACTCCAGCTCGCCCTGTGCGCGCCGGCGCAGCCGCGGCGGCCGCTCGTCGCGCTCGTCGCGCTCGTCGTGGTGCGTCATGCCCGGAAATCCTCCAGCTCTGTGTGCTCCACGACGGGCGGGGAGCGCCTTATCGTAACGGGGCACCGCCGCACGGCCCACTTCTACATTCCTGTAGATTTCGGGGAGCCAGAACGCCAGTATCCAGAACTCGGACCTCAGGAGGACATCGTGGGAGTTTCCCTGGCCAAGGGCGGCAACGTCTCGCTCAGCAAGGAGGCCCCCGGCCTCACCGCCGTACTGGTCGGCCTGGGATGGGATGTGCGCACCACGACCGGCACCGACTACGACCTCGACGCCAGCGCGCTGCTCTGCGACGCCTCGGGCAAGGTCGTCTCCGACCAGCACTTCGTCTTCTACAACAACCTGACAAGCCCCGACGGCTCGGTCGAGCACACCGGTGACAACCTCACCGGTGAGGGCGAGGGCGACGACGAGGCCGTCAAGGTGAACCTCGCGCAGGTGCCCGCCGAGATCTCGAAGATCGTCTTCCCGGTCTCGATCCATGACGCCGAGAACCGCGGCCAGAGCTTCGGCCAGGTCCGCAACGCGTTCATCCGCGTGGTGAACCAGGCGGACGGCGCGGAGATCGCGCGCTACGACCTCTCCGAGGACGCCTCGACGGAGACCGCCATGGTCTTCGGCGAGCTCTACCGGCACGGGACGGAGTGGAAATTCCGCGCGGTCGGCCAGGGTTACGCCAGTGGGCTGCGCGGCATCGCGACGGACTTCGGCGTGAACGTCTGACGCGCGTGCGGCTCTGACGGCATCCGGCCGCGACCCCGAAGGAGGCAGGTCATGTACGGCGACCAGGAAACGGTGCGCAGGATCCTGACGGAGTTCGGCGCCACCTGGGCCGTGGTGGGCCTGTCGAACAACCGGGACCGGGCCGCCTACGGTGTCGCGGACGTCCTGCGGCGCTTCGGCAAGCGCGTCGTGCCGGTCCACCCCAAGGCCGAGACGGTCCACGGCGAACAGGGATATCCGTCCCTGTCCGCCGTGCCGTTTCCGGTCGATGTGGTGGACGTGTTCGTCAACAGCGCACTGGCGGGCCAGGTCGCCGACGAGGCGGTCGCCGCGGGCGCCCGTGCGGTGTGGTTCCAGCTCGGTGTGGTCGACGAGGCGGCGTACGACAGGACCCGGGCGGCCGGCCTGGACATGGTCATGGACCGCTGCCCCGCCATCGAGATCCCGCGGCTGGGTTAGAGCCTGTCCCGCGATCAGGAACCGCACGCTCACGTAACGTCGGAAGCGCATCCGTGAGTCCGCCACCGGCAGGAAACAATCCGTGCCGGTCCGTCGTTGGGAGAGGTATGCCTCTGACTGGTGAGTACGAGCCCGGTACGTGGGACTGGGCGAGCAAGCAGGTCGACGAGTACGAGCGCTCCGGCGGGACGCAGGGGACGACCATGCAGGGCAAGCCGGTCGTCCTGCTGACGTCGGTGGGCGCCAAGAGCGGCAAGCTCCGCAAGAACCCCCTGATGCGCGTCGAGCACGACGGGGAGTATGCCGTGGTGGCGTCGAAGGGCGGCGACCCCGCGAACCCGTCCTGGTACCACAACCTGGTGGCCCATCCGCATGTGGAGCTGCAGGACGGCCCGGTGAAGAAGGACTACCGCGCGCGGGTCGCCTCCGGCGAGGAGCGGGAGATCTGGTGGGAGCGTGCGGTCGCGGCGTGGCCGGAGTACGCCGAATACCAGAAGAAGACGTCCCGCGAGATCCCGCTCTTCGTCCTGACCCCAATCGAGTCCTGATTCGGGTCGCGTCCTGATTCGGGTCGCGTCCTGATTCGGGTCGCGTCCTGACTCCTGGGCCTATCGCTCCCGCTGCCGGGCGCGGTAGGCCCGCAGGTTGGCCGCGTTGCCGCAGGTCTTGACGTCGTGCCAGACGCCGCTGTTGTTGCGGGACCGGTCGAAGAAGGTGACGCGGCAGAGCGGGTTGCGGCAGGGCTTCAGGCGCCGCGCGGTGTCCGCCCGCTGCCCTTCGTACACCTCCGCGAGGAGCAGCGCGACAAGGTGGCGCAGGCCGCTGCCGCGGGGTTCGAGGCGTACGACACCGTCCTCGCAGAGTCGCAGCGCCGCCCCGGCGGAGTGCTCAGGGACCGGCTCCCGCGGCGGGTCTTTGGCCTCGCCCCGTGCCGCCCGTGAGGTGGCCCTCAACAGCCCCTCACGCACGGCGCGGAGTTCACGGAGCCCCTCGGCGTCCAGGGCCGTCTGCGGCGCCTGCCTTCCGGTGACGGCCGCCCACTCCGCCACTGCCTGGTCCACCCAGTTCCGCGCGTCCGCCTCGTCGTCGAGCAGGTCGGGGTGCGGGGGCGCCCCCGCGGAGACCGTGTTGAGCAGGTCCTGGACGAGTCCGAGGCCGCCGGGCGCGGACTCCAGGCGGTACCTCGCGGTCGCCGACCAGGTCATCGTGGATCACTCTCCGGAATACGTGCGGGCACCTCTCACTCTTTCACGCCGACGGACTCCCTCACCGCGGGGAGCCCCGGCTCACACCAGGGCGCTCAGCAGCGCGGCGTCGTAGGCAACCGCTTCGTCGAGACGGCCACCGAGGGCCTTCGCGGGCCATTCGGGGTCGGCGACCAGCGCACGGGCGACGGCGACGAGGTCGAACTCGTCCCGCTCCAGACGGTCGAGGAGCGGGGCGATGCCGGTGACCGCGGACCGCTGCGTACGCCCGGGGGCGCCCGCGAACTGCTGGTCGAGGCCGACCGAGCCGACGGTTACCGAGGGCTTGCCGGTGAGCCTCTTCGTCCAGCCCGCGAGGTTCAGGGCGCTGCCCTCGAACTCCGGGAGCCAATAGCGGCGAGTCGAGGCGTGGAAGGCGTCCACTCCCGCCGCGGCCAGCGGGGTGAGCAACTCCTCAAGCTCCCGCGGGTGTTCGGCGATCCGCGCGTCGTAATGGTCGGTCTTCCACTGCGAGAGACGGAACAGGACCGGGAAGCCGGGTGAGACCGCGGTCCGTACCGCGGCGACGATCTCGGCGGCGAACCGGGCGCGGGAGGCGGGGTCGCCGCCGTAGGCGTCGGTGCGGGTGTTGGTGCCGCGCCACAGGAAGTCGTCGATCAAGTAGCCGTGGGCGCCGTGCAGTTCGACGCCGTCGAAGCCGATGCGCTCGGCGTCGGCCGCCGCCTCGGCGAAGGCGCGGACGACCGCGTCGATGTCGTCCAGGGTCATGGCCCTGCCGTGCGCGCGCCCGTCGAGGTCGATGCCGGAAGGACCCTCCGCGGGAACGCCGCGCCGCGGGCCCGAGCCGGTCCGCAGGACCCCGGTGTGCCAGAGCTGCGGCATGATCCGGCCGCCCGCCCCATGCACCCGCTCGACCACCCGCGCCCAGCCGGCCAGCGCCCGCTCGCCGTGGAAGTGCGGCACGCGGTCGTACGCGGCGGCCGCGTCCCGCCGTACGTACGTCCCCTCCGTGACGATCAAGCCGGCGCCCCCGGCCGCGCGCCGCGCGTAGTACGCGGCGACGTCCTCGCCGGGCACGCCGTCCGGGGAGAAGCGCCGGGTCACGGCGGCCATCGCGATGCGGTTGCGCAGCGTCAGGGCGCCGAGGGTGAAGGGCCGGCCCAGCAGGCGTGCGGCGCGCGACGCCTCTTCGTCCGGGACGACGCTCCGGGCATCTTCGGAAGGGTGCCGCCCGGGCTCCACGGTCTCCACAGTCTCCACGGCAGGTTCCTCTGCTCTTGAGTACGAGAACTATGAAAGAAGCGTAACCCTTTTACCTATGTCGGCGAGAGTGAACCGGATCACTCGCGATCCAGCTCGCGCACGAGGTCGATCGCCCGGCCCAGCGTGGTGAGCCGCGCGTCGAGCGTGTCGCCCGCCGGATAGAAGCGCACCGTGTCCACACCGGCGGCGCGCCAGACCCGCAGCCGCTCGCGCACCATCTGCTCGGTGCCGATCAGCGTGGTCGCGAGGACCATCTCGTCGGTGACGAGGCGGGCTGCGCCGTCACGGTCGCCCGCCTGCCAGCGCTCACGGAC
This sequence comes from Streptomyces sp. NPDC058284, assembly GCF_042881135.1. NCBI lineage: Bacteria > Bacillati > Actinomycetota > Actinomycetes > Kitasatosporales > Streptomycetaceae > Streptomyces > Streptomyces sp. NPDC058284. Next base: position 180,866 of record NZ_JBHVYE010000004.1, on the reverse strand, counting down.
CTCGGCAGCGACGTCGGCCCAGCCCTGCCTGCTGTAGGCGCTGTTGTAGAAGTTGGTCGTGGCGGAGCCCATCCCGCCGAGGCTGAAGGCGAGTTCCTTCTTCCGTCCGGCGACCATCGTGCGCAGGGCGTCCTCGTCGTCCGCGAACGCCACCTCGGCGCCCTGGCAGATGTCGAGGTCGGCCCGGGTGCGGCCGGACGCCGCGAGGCCCTCGTCCAGATGGTCGAAGTACGCCTCCTTGGCCCCTTCCGGCACGAAGCTGGTGCCGAGCCAGCCGTCCGCCACCTCTCCTGTCAGGCGGAGCATCTTCGGGGAGAGGGTCGCGAGGTAGATCGGCAGGTCGTGTTCGGCGCGCAGCGACAGGCGCATGGGCCGGGCTTCGCCGCCCGGCAGCGGCACGGTGAACTCCCGCCCCTCGTACGCGATCTTCTCCCCCGAAGCGGCCTGCCGGACGATCTCCACGGTCTCCCGCATCCGGGCCAGCGGGCGCGCGAACGGCACGCCGTGCAGTCCCTCGATGACCTGCGGCCCCGAGGGGCCGAGGCCCAGGAGGAAGCGGCCTTCGGAGAGCTGCGAGAGCGTGAGGGCCGCCCGGGCGATGGCGACGGGGCTGCGGGTGGCGAGCTGGATGATGCCGGAGCCCAGCAGCATCCGTTCGGTGCGGGCCGCGAGGTATCCGAGCGGGGACGGCGCCTCGGAGCCCCAGGCCTCCGCGACCCAGCAGATGTCCATGCCGAGCTTCTCGGCCTCGGTGACGAAGTCGACGGTCTCCCCCCAGTTCGCCCCGGACGCCTCGACCGTCGTCGACGTACGCATCACGCGCGCACCCCTTCCACGGTCGCGGCGCCCTCGGCCAGCGCCTTGACCGCGCCGACCGTGGCGGCCATGTTCCGCTCGAACTCCCGCAGCCGTACGAACACGATCTTCTGCTCCTTCTCCGGCATCCGCTCGATCGCGAGGGAGAGACCAGAGCGGCCGGGGCCGAGCCGCATCCACTGCGTCAGGAGCGTGCCGCCGTCCTCCAGGGCTTCCAGGCCGAACCGCCAGAGCGCGCTGGGCCGTTCGGCGTCGCCGACCGCCCAGGCGAACACCCGCGGCGCCTCGCACGCCACGACGTACGACGTGGTCTCCCACTCCCCCAGCGACTCGTGGCGGCTGCGCCCGGTGAACCGCGCACCGAGCGCGGGCCCCGTCGCCCCGTCCAGCCAGGCGACCGACCGCAACTCGCCGCTCAGCGCGGGCATCAGGCCGATGTCGGAGACCAGTTCCCACACCCGTTCCGGCGAAGCGGCGATCCGTTCGCGCACCTCCACCGTTGGCCCGTCCGCGTAACGCGCGCCTGTCCACTCCATGGTCGGCCGCCCTTCATGTTGGCTGTGACCACGAGAGTTGCGTAGATAGACTCACTCGTCAAGAGTCGACGTGTGCCGCTCATGCGGCGGGCCTTTTCGTACCGTCAGCGGTTGAACCGCGCCCGGACGTCCGGGCGCTCGGCGAGCCGGGGCGGGTAGCCGGGGCCGAGGCGGGGGCTCGTGTTCGCGGCCGTCATCGGTTCCTTGCAGTCGGCACACACGACCTCGGCGTGGCTGTCGTGGCCGCAGCGGTCGTGGTGGAAGACGACCGGGGCGCCCTCCTCGCCGCTCAGCCAGCGATCGCCCCAGCTGTTCATGGCGGCGAGGACCCCGAAGAAGTCGCGGCCCTTCTCCGTCAGGACGTAGTCGTGGCGCACCGGATCCTGCTGGTACGCCCGCTTCTCCAGGAGTCCCTCGTCGACGAGCCTGCGCAGCCGGTCGGTGAGGGTGTTCCTCGCGATACCGAGCTCCCGCTGGAAGGCGTCGAAGCGCTTGATGCCGTAGAACGCCTCGCGCAGGACGAGCGGTGTCCACCAGTCGCCGAGCAGGTCCATCGTGCGGGCGATGGAGCACGGCCAGTTCGCAAAGGAAGTCCGCCTCATGACGCAAGGATACGGAGTGACGGCGCCGGTTTTCGAGGGTCTCACCTTGAGACCCAGCAGGAAGGAGCGGAGCCACGGGCGCTCGTCCCGCAGGCCCCGCCCCGAGGCTGCGGGAACTCAGGCAACCGACGCCCTGAAAGGATCGGTGGGGGTGATCTCCGCCTCATCGAAGAGCTGCTCCAGCGCCTCATTCCCGTGACGCCTGCGGAACTCGATCTCGGCTGTCGTTACGGGCAGGGTCCACAGGATGCGGGCGCGGCCCCCGGGGACGGGACAGTGCTCGAGGTCTGGTCCGTGGAGATAGGGCAGGCTGATCAGCAGGTGATCGCAGGCCGACCCCGGCACCCACGGTTCACCGATCGGCATGCTGTGCTCCAGGTCGAGCTGATGTCCACCGCAGTGGTAGTAGGCGATCATCTTCATGAGCTCGATGAACCGCTGGTCGCGGACGTGGGCGGTCATGACGAACTCAAGGCCGTGACCGTCCTTCTTCATCGCGGCCCAGCACCCGGCGGTCACGTAGGCCCAGCTGTCGCCGCGTGGGCCGGGCGACACGACGAGAACTGCCAGACCCGGCGCCACCTCTCGCCGGTCCGGCCCGAGGTCGCAGTCGACGACCTCCACGGAGTGCCCTTCGAAGAACGCCCGAACATGTGACTCAACGGCCTCCGCGGCCAACCCTCTCGCATCACTCACCGCGCGATCATCCCACCGCGATCGACCGCTCCTGACACGCTGGTGGCAGCGTACGAGGCCCGCAATCCGCGACGGCTGCCGGTCCGAGGCCCGGACCGCGAGCAAGCTGTTCGAGGTGCAGGCCGCCTGCGCCGGTCCTCACTTCGCCCGGCCCGTCGCCGACCTGACCGCACCCACGCACACCCACAGCCAGACCGCCACCGCGACCCACAGGAGTACCCGGCCGAGCTCCCGCAGCCAGGGCACCTCGGCCGCGGCGCTCGTCGAGAGAGCGGCGACCGCCGTCATGCCCATCGGGAAGACCGTGGCCCAGCGCCGCACGTCGTAGCGCGGCCGGGGCCAGCGCGCCTCTGCGACGAGCAGGACCACGTACCAGGCGAGATCCAGGGCGAGCAGGATCAGCGTCACCGTGCGCAGCACGTCGTGCCAGGCGCCGGCGGACTGCGGCGCGGCGACGAGCTTCGCACCGGCGAGCGCGGAGATCGCGAGGGCGCCGCCCGCCACCCACTGGTCGCCCGCCCCTGTGCGGACGTTCGCGAGGTCGAACCGGGCGAGGGCCGCCACGTACAGCACGAGCCCCAGGCAGAGGAACACGAGCGCGACGGGGAAGAGCGGGCGTGCGGGCAGCACGGCGGCGAGGGTGGCGGACAGGACCGCGATCCCCTGAGTGGCGACGCCGACGAGGAAGACCGCGCCCGGCATGCGGTGCCCCCAGTGACGTACCACGGCGGGCAGCAGGACCAGCCAGAGGACGGCCGCGACCAGCAAAAAGGGCAGGGCGAGTGGCGCCGGGCCGAGGAGGGCCAGGCGGGTGCCGAGCACGCAGGTCGCCGCGACCGCGGTGAGCGCTGCTGGAGTGTCCGCCTCCGTCCGCCAGCGGGCACGCTGGTCCACCAGCCGGAGGGCGAAGTCCGCGGCGAGGCCGAGCCAGGCGACCGCGGCCAGTGCCAGCGCCGCGCGCGAGAGCGTCTCGTGTCCGAGGAGGTACAGGCCGACGGAGAGGATCCCGGTGGCCATCACCGCGGATCCGGCCGCCGGCGGCAGCGCCGTCCACCAGGCGGCGAAGCGCGCCTCGCGCGTCGTTGGCGTTCCGGGGCCCTGGGTCATGGCCCCAGCATCGGCGACCGGGCCCGGGCCCGCCGGTCGAGCGGTGCCGACCGCGTGCCGCGGGGGATGGTCCCGCCGTCCGCTCCGCCTCCGATTCCGTGGACGTGTGCCTGTTCGACCTGCGGGTACACGGCCGCGACGACGAGCTGAAGGAGCATTGTGGCTGCACATCGCAAGAACATCTTCGTGATCGGTCTGGACGACGCCAATCTGCCGGCCCTGGGCGAGATCCCCCGCGCCGAGGAGTACCGCTTCCACCAGCTGCTCACCGTCGAGGAGCTGCAGGGCGGTGAGGTCTCGGTACCGGCGCTCCTGGAGAAGGCGCAGGGGATCCTCGACGCCTTCGACGGCAGCATCGACGCGATCGTCGGCTACTGGGACTTCCCCGTCAGCACGCTGGTGGCGATCCTGGGCGACCGGTACGGCACGCACCACACCAGCCTGGAATCGGTCGTGAAGTGCGAGCACAAGTACTGGAGCAGGCTGGAGCAGCAGAAGGTCATCGACGAGCACCCGCGCTTCGGCCGGGTCGATCTCGACACGGACGATCCGCGTCCGCCGGAGGGCGTGCGCTTCCCGATGTGGCTCAAGCCCGCGCTGTCGTATTCCTCCGAGCTGGCCTACAGCGTCAAGAACCAGGAGGAGTTCCGCGAGGCCGTCGCCCGCATCAAGGAGGGGATCAGCCGGGTCGGCCGCCCCTTCGAGTACATCCTCAAGCAGGTGGACCTGCCTCCCGAGATGGAGGGCGTCGGCGGTGAGGTGTGTCTCGCGGAGGAGGCGCTCTCGGGCGTCCAGGTCGCCGTGGAGGGGTACGTCCACCGGGGCGAGGTCGTCGTCTACGGCGTCCTCGACTCCATCAACTACCCGGACTCCTCGTGCTTCCTGCGCCACCAGTACCCGTCGGCCCTGCCGGAGCCGGTGCAGCAGCGCCTTCGCGACGTGTCGAAGCGGGTGATACGGCAGATCGGTATGGACGCGGCGACGTTCAGCATCGAGTACTTCTACGATCCGAGCACCGACGCCGTGAATCTCCTGGAGATCAATCCCCGGCACTCGCAGGCGCACGCGGAGCTCTTCGCGTACGTCGACGGCGTCCCCAACCACCACTGCATGGTCAGCCTCGCCTTCGACGAGGACCCCGCGCTGCCCTACCGCGAAGGGCCGTACGAGGCGTCGGCCAAGTGGTACTACCGGTGGTTCGCCGACGGCGTGGCGCACAGCGTGCCCTCGCGCGAGGAGATCGACCGGATCGAGCGCGAGATCCCCGGGGTGCGCATCGAGGTAGGTGTCGAGGAGGGCCGGAAGCTGTCCGAAGCCACCCACCAGGACAGCTACAGCTTCGAGCTGGCGCACATCGACACCGGCGGCGACAGTGAAGAGGACCTGCGCCGCAAGTACGACCAGTGCGTGGCCGCGCTCGGACTCGACTTCGACGACACCGAGCCCGGCGGCCGCGACGTCACCAACGACTGACCGAAGGACGGAAACGGAACCCGCCTGCCCGGCGGGGAAGCAACCGAGAGGACGGCACCGCTCCATGCGCTACGTGGACCATCTCCCGTACGCGACGAAAGAAGAAGAACACGTCGTCATCCCCATGTCCGACGGTATCCGGCTCTCGGCCCGCATCTGGCGTCCCACGTCCTCGGACGACGACCCGGTGCCGGCCGTCCTGGAGTACATCCCGTACCGCAAACGCGATCTGAGTTCCGAGCGCGACTCGATGCACCACCCCTACATCGCGGGGCACGGGTACGCGTGCGTCCGCGTGGACCTGCGCGGGACCGGCGAGTCCGAGGGCGTGCTCACCGACGAGTACGTGGAGCAGGAGCAGACCGACGCCGAGGAAGTGCTCGCCTGGCTGGCGGAGCAGCCCTGGTGCGACGGCGCCACCGGCATGATGGGCATCTCCTGGGGCGCGTTCGCCGCCCTCCAGGTGGCGGCCCGCAGGCCGCCGAGCCTGCGCGCCGTGGTCATCTCCTCGTTCACCGACGACCGCTACGCCGACGACATGCACTACATGGGCGGCGCCATGCTGTCGGACAACCTCGCCGAGGCGGGCACCATGTTCGCCTACGCCACCTGTCCGCCGGATCCGACGGTGGTCGGCGACCGCTGGCGCGACATGTGGCAGGAGCGGCTCGACCACGCCAAGCCGTGGGTCCTGGAGTGGCTGCGCCACCAGCGCCGCGACGCGTACTGGCGGCACGCTTCGGTCTGCGAGAACTACCAGGACGTGCAGTGCCCCGTCCTCGCCTCCAGCGGCTGGGCGGACGGCTACTCCAACGCCGTGACCAGGCTGCTGGGCAACCTCGACGTGCCCCGCAAGGGTCTGATCGGCCCCTGGTCGCACAAGTACCCGCACCTGGGCGAGCCCGGCCCCGCCATCGGCTACCTCCAGGAAGTGGTGCGCTGGTGGGACCACTGGCTCAAGGGCGAGGAGAACGGCGTGATGGAGGGCCCGATGCTGCGGGCCTGGATGCAGGAGAGCGTGCCGCCCTCCACCGCGTACGAGGAGCGCCCCGGGCGCTGGGTCGGCGAGCCGGAGTGGCCCTCACCGCACATCGAGCAGGTCAGCCATCCGCTGGCGCCGCACCGCATCGTCATGGCGGGCGACGCGCCGCAGGGCGAGGCCATGACCGTGCAGTCCCCGCTGTCCGTCGGCCAGTTCGCCGGGAAGTGGGCGTCGTACAACGCGCCGCCCGACCTGCCCTACGACCAGCGCGAGGAGGACGGCGGGTCACTGGTCTTCGACTCGCCGGAGCTGACCGAGACCGTCGAGATCCTCGGCTCCCCCGCCGTGGAACTCGATCTGTCGGTCAGTGAGCCGGTGGCCACGGTCGCGGCCCGCATCTCCGACATCGCCCCCGACGGCAGCGCCACCCGCGTCACCTACGGCGTACTCAACCTGACCCGCAGGGACGGCACCGGCGAGCCCGAACCCCTCGAACCGGGCCGCCGCTACCGGGCGACCCTCCAGCTCAACGGCGTCGCCCAGTCGTTCCCGCCGGGCCACCGCATCCGGCTCTCCCTGTCCACCTCCTACTGGCCGCTGGCCTGGCCCCCGCCCCGGCCCGTGCTGCTCAGCGTGTACGAGGGGACCAGCGCGCTGCGGCTGCCGGTGCGCCCGGCCTCGGCGCCGGACGGCGTGCCGCAGCGGCCCTTCGACGAGCCCGAGGGCACCCGGCCGCTCGCCACCACCCGGATCACCCAGCCGGAGCAGAAGTGGGAGGTCAAGCGCGACCTCATCGGATACGACTGGGCGCTGGAGATCGTCAAGGACCGTGGCACCGTGCGCTACGAGGAGATCGGGCTCGACGTCGGCTGCCGGGCCTACGAGCGGTACACCGCGACCGGCGACGACTTCACCTCGGTGGGCGGTGAGACGGACTGGACGATGCGGTTCCAGCGCGGTGACTGGGAGGTGAGCGTGCGCACCCGCACGGTGCTGACGTGCGACGAGGACAACTTCTTCGTCGACGCGACACTCGACGGCTACGAGGGCGGGCGCCGGGTCTTCTCCCGTACGTGGAACGAGACCCTGCCGCGTGACTGGCTGTGACCCGCCCGCCCCCGTGCGGCGGCGCGGCGGCCGGGTTTGCCGCGCGCCCCGGGGGAGACTCGCCCCCACCGGATGCCAAGACCATGGAGACCGTCATGTCCACCGTCACGGAGCACGCATGAGCGCACAGAAGCCCGGACCGCTGCCGGGCCGCCCCGAGTCGTACTGGATGGAGACCGCCGCGGCGTCGGCCCACCCGCCCCTGACCGACGACATCGAGGTCGACGTCGCCGTGGTGGGCGGCGGCGTCGCGGGGCTCAGCACGGGGTGGGAGCTGGCCCGCGGCGGCCGGTCGGTCGCCGTCCTGGAGGCCGACCGGATCGCCGCCGGCGTCACCGGCCACACCACCGCCAAGGTGACCGCGCTGCACTCCCTCGTGTACGAGCGGCTGCGCCGCACCCGCGGCCCCGAGGGGGCCCGGCTCTACGCCGAGTCCCAGCAGCAGGCGGTGGAGCACGTGGCGGCGGTCTGCGCCGAGCTCGGCATCGACTGCGACCTGGAGCGCGCGCCCGCCTACACCTACACCGTCCGGGCCTCCGAGACCGGCCAGTTGCGGGCCGAGGCCGCCGCGGCCAGGGAGGCGGGCCTGCCCGCCGTGTACACGGAGGAGACCGGCCTGCCCTTCCCCGTGGCGGGCGCGGTGCGCGTGGAGGACCAGGCGCAGTTCCATCCCCGCGCCTACCTGCTCGCGCTCGCCGACGACCTCTGCGCACGCGGCGGCGTCATCCACGAGCGGACCCGGGTGACCGGCCTGCACGAGGGCTCACCCTGCACGGTGACCACCGAGTCAGGGCGCACGGTCACCGCACGGTCCGTCGTCGTCGCCACGCATTACCCGGTCTTCGACCGTGCCCTGCTGTTCGCCCGCCTCTCCCCCCGGCGTGAACTCGTCGTCGCCGCGCCCCTGGCCGCGGGCGGCGACCCGGGCGGCATGTACATCACGCAGGACGAGGGGAAGCGCTCGGTGCGTACCGCGCCCTACGGTGGCGACGGCGGGCGGCTCCTCATCGTCACGGGCGACAGCTTCACCCCGGGGACGGGCGACGCCGCCGCCGGTTTCACCGCCCTCGACGCCTGGATGCGTGAGCGCTTCGAGGTCGGGGAGACGGCCTACCGGTGGGCGGCGCAGGACAACGACGTCATCGACGGCGTGCCGATGATCGGCGCCTTCCACCCCGGCGCCCGGCACACCTATGTGGCGACCGGGTTCGGCGGCTGGGGCATGAGCGGCGGGGTGCTGGCCGGGCAGCTGCTCACCCGGCTGATCGGCGGGGAGACGTCCCCCTGGACGGAGCTGTACGACCCGCGCCGGCTGTGGAGCACCGTGCGGGAGGCCCCCGCGCTGCTCCGTCAGCAGGCCGACGTCGCGAAGCACTTCATCGGTGACCGGCTCCGCACCACCCATGTCGACTCCGTCGACGAGATCCCCACGGGGTCCGGTGCGGTGGTGCGCGTCGAGGGGCGCCGCTGCGCGGTGCACAGGGACGAGAGCGGCGCGCTGCATGCCGTCTCCGCACGCTGCACCCACTTGGGCTGCCTGGTCGCCTTCAACGAGGCGGAGACGACGTGGGAGTGCCCCTGCCACGGCTCCCGCTTCGCCACCGACGGCTCGGTTCTGCAGGGCCCGGCGACCCGTCCGCTGGAGCCCAGGGAGCTGCCCAGGTCATGAGGATCCTGCCGCGCGAAGTCTCCGGCACCGCGGCGGCGCGGCGCGAGCGGTGTGGCGGCGGTGCGGCCGTTGCCGGTCAGTGCTCTCGGCGCCGGAAGTGCATCCGTACCACCGTGCCTTCCGCGCCCAGCCGTTCGGTGAGCAGGTCGCTCAACTGGCGTGCGGCCCACAGGCCATGGCCCCTCGCGGCGCGCGGATCGGGCGGGAGGTGCCCCAGGTAGGCCGCGTCCGGCGCCGGAACGGCGGGCCGCCCGCTCCCGGCGTCGGTCACCTCGCAGACGATCCAGTCGGAGTCGCACCACAGCCGCAGCACGCCCCGGCCGCCACCGAAGCGGACGGCGTTCACCACGGCCTCGTGCACGGCGGCGACCATGTCGCGGGCGCGGTCCTCGGCGACCCGGCAGCGCCGGGCGTACTCGGCGACGGCCAGCCGGACCGCCACCGACTCGCCCCGGGCGAAGGGGACCGCTCGGGCCGGTCCGGACGGTTCGGCCACGCCGGGTGCGGCGCGCGCGAGTTCGTCGCACGCGGCGTAGAAGTCGGCCGGGTCCGTGTACGCGCCCTCGGTGACCGGGCCACCGGGGCCGGATGCCACCTCGGGGTGAGTGCGGCGGGCAGCGGTGAGCACGTCGTCGGGGAGGGCGCGGGCGTCGTAGGGGCACACGATCCAGTGGTCCGACTCCGCGAACGCCACGTTGATCAGCGACTCGTACCGCTGCCACTCCCTGGTCTCGACGGCCGTGCGCCCCGTCCAGACCGGCTCGCCGATGACGCGGACACGCCGGGCGCCGCCCTCGTCGTGGTCCGCGCAGTAGTCGTTGTACCGGCCCAGGGTGCGCGACGGGAAGTGGTACCAGTCCAGGGCGTCGACGAAGTCGACCTCCCCTGCGGCCCTGCCGAGCGCGTCCCGCAGCAGCGTGATGTTGTCCCGGCCGACGACGGCGAGCACCGCGTCGCCCGCCGTGAGACCGTCCCGGACGAAGCCGACCGTGCCGGACAGGAACTCGTCGTCCGAGGCGTAGCACAGCGCCTGGTGGACGAAGCCGGTGCGTGTCATGAATCCTCGCGTCCCTTTCCCATGTCCAGGCCGGGGACGCGGTCCCAGCCGGTGACCCGCATGATCCTGCGCACATGCGGGGCGACGCCGTCCAGGACCAGGGCGCCGCCCATCGCGTACAGGCCGAACCCGGTGAAGACCAGCAGCCGTAGCGCGCACACGTCGATGAAGGTGAGGCCGCGGAGGTCGAGCCGGGTGCGGTGCGGGTCGTCCGGCCGCTCGGTGGCGCGCTCGGTCTCGGCGCGCAGGGCGCGGGCCACCGCGGTGACGTTGCTGTCGTCGATCTCGCCGCACAGGGCGAGGCCCGGGGGCGTGAACGTCCTTGTGATGCGGAGCAGTTCGTCCTGCCAGACGTCGTCGGCGACCGCTTGGCCGTGGTGCAGGGCGTCGAGCGCGGCCAGTTGGCCGGGGTCGACGAGGCGGTGGTCGTACAGGCACAGGCCGAGCACGGGCAGCGTCGCGAAGACCGAGTCGAGCAGCCGCTCGGTCTCGCGGATCCCCTCGGTCCGGCCCGCGCCGGGGTCCGGCGTCACCTCGCAGGCGATCCGCAGCCCCAGGAAGCCGTCGGCCAATGCCTCCCGTGTCTCGTGGCGCACCAGTTCTGCGACGCCCCGCGCTCCTCCCCCGGCGGCGTCCGGCCGGGAGCGCGCCTTCAGTCTGCCCGCGGCCAGTGCGCCCGCCACGTCGCACCCCTCGCGCCGCAGAGCCCCGAGCAGAGCTTTTGAGGACGCCCCTTCCGACGTCAGGAGCAGTCCACGCTGGCCGCAGGCCAGGCCGTCCACGAGGAACGCGCCGAGCACCGCCGCGCGTTCCTCGTCCGTGTGGTAGCCGAGGAAGAGATGATCCCCCGGCCGCATCTGCCCCACGGCCCGCAGGGCAGGCGCCGCGTCCATCCTCACGTACCCCCTCCGCACAACGTCCGCCGCATCGCTACCCGTTGTGGCTGGACGATTACACGGTACGCATACGCGGGGCCCTGCGGAACGGAGTTGGGGAGCGGCGACAGGCCGGTGCGGGGAGGAGCACGGCGGTTTTCGGTCGGCGGAAAACCATTTGCGGCGCTTCGTAGGCTGCGGGCATGTCTACGTCACTGTGTCTGCGGGAAATCACTCCCGGAAACTTCGAGTCCGCGATCGGCCTGCGGGTCCGCCCCGACCAGGAACATTTGGTGGCACCGGTGGTGAAGTCGCTGGCCGAGGCGTACGTCCATCCCGGTGTCGCGTGGCCCCGGCTCATCTGTGACGGGGACGAGGTCGTCGGCTTCCTCATGGCCTTCTTCGACATCGAGTGGAGCGGGACCGGCCAGGGCACGGACTTCCGCTCCGGTCTCTGGCGCCTCAACGTCGCGGCCGAGAAGCAGGGGCGGGGCTGCGGGCGCTTCGCGGTGGAGTCCGTGGCCACCGAGATCCGGCGCCGGGGCGGCACGCGCCTGACGACCACCTGGCATCCGGGGAGCGACGGCCCGGAGGGCTTCTACCTGACGCTCGGCTTCCGGCCGACCGGGGAGACCAGCGGGGGTCAGACGGTGGGGGCGCTGGAGCTGGTCTGAGCGGCCGACGCCGTACGCTCCGCGCCCCCTGTCAGGTGTCAGCCGAGGTAGTCCGCACGCCCTTCGTCGTCGAGTTCGAAGGGCCCCTCGGGGATGATGCAGAACTCGTTGCCCTCGGGGTCGGCCATCACCAGGAACCCGCCGTCGTCGTACCCCTGAAGCCTGCGTCCGCCGAGCGTCTCCACCCGCCGTTGCTCGGCGGCGGGATCGGGCGATTCGAGGTCGAAGTGCATGCGGTTCTTGCCGGGATCGGGCGCGTCGTTCCGCTGGATCCCCATGCCGAGGCCGTTCTCACGGCGGAGCCATACGTACGGTCCGGTGCGGCCGACGATCGGCCTGCCGAGCAGCTCGGACCAGAACGCGGCGAGCCGCTCGGGGTCCTTGGCGTCGAGGATGAGGGCGTTGATCTGCATGACTGTTCCTTTCAGGGACGTGCGGCCGGCGCTCGTATCGCTCCGGTCCGGGCCTTCGCGAAAACCCGTTGGCGGGCCGCGGCGGCCACTGCTACTTTTCCCAGGCCGTGCGAGACAACGAGGAGGTGGTACCCGTGAACGCAGAATCGACATGGGTGCTCCCCTCCGGGGTCACGGTCGGACGGCAGGTCGTCCGGGAGCGCCGCTGTGAGCACTCCCGAAAGGCACGACCATGCACTTCACTTCCGAAAAGCGCCTCGACGACGGCGTCGTAGAGCGCGAATTCACCCTCGGCGAGATCCCCGGCACCCTGTGGACGCCCGGACGCGCACCTGCCCCGCTGGTCCTGATGGCCCACAACAACGGTCTGCCCAAGGCGGAGCCCCGACTGGTGGCCAGGGCCAGGTACACGGCGGCGCGCGGGTACGCGGTGGCCACCATCGACGCCGCCGGGTGCGGTGACCGTCCGCGTTCCCCCGCCGCCGAGCAAGCCCGTGCGGACCTCCGGCGGGCGATGCGGGCCGGCGAGCCGGTCGACGAGATCTTCGAGTCCCTGATCGGCCCGCTGGTCGAGAACGCGGTCCCGGAATGGCGGACCACTCTGGACGCCCTGCTCGAACTGCCCGGGATCAGCGGGCCGGTCGGGTACTCCGGAGGGTGGACCGCCCTCGGCATCCGCCTGGCGGTCACAGAGCCGCGCATCGCGGCGGCGGGCTTCTTCGCCGGAGGGTACGTTCCCCTTGCCCAGCGCGAGGAGGCCCGCCAGGTCACCATTCCGCTGCTGTTCCTGCTGCAGTGGGACGACGAGGGGAACCCCCGGCAGCGGGCCCTGGACCTGTTCGACGCCTTCGGCAGCGAGCAGAAGACGCTGCACGCCAATCTGGGCGGCCACACCGGCACCCCGGAGTTCGAGCTGGAGGACGGGTGCCGGTTCCTGGACCGGCACCTGAAGTGAGACCGGACCGGCCCACCGGCGGCGGACGGTAGGCGGTAGGCGGTAGGCGGTAGGCGGTGTCCCGGCCCCACTTCAGGGCCGGGACACCGTCAGGCCACCGCTCTGGCCCGCGACGCGTTGCCGGGCCTGTCGTGGTGGATCGGCGTCCGCGCCCCGGTCAACGGGTGGCCTGTGCCGCCCTGGCGCGTCGCGACGATCTCCGCCGCGATGGACAGGGCGGTCTCCTCGGGCGTGCGGGCCCCGAGGTCGAGGCCGATCGGCGAGCGCAGCCGGGCCAGTTCGTCCTCGGTGACGCCTTCCTCGCGCAGCCTGCGGTTGCGGTCCTCGTGCGTGCGGCGCGATCCCATCGCGCCGACGAACGCGACGGGCAGCCGCAGCGCCGCCGCGAGCAGCGGCACGTCGAACTTGGCGTCGTGGGTGAGGACGCACAGGACGGTGCGGCCGTCCGTCTCCGTCTCGCTGAGATAGCGGTGCGGCCACTCGACCACGACCTCGTCGGCCTCCGCGAAGCGGGCCCGGGTGGCGAAGACGGGGCGGGCGTCGCAGACCGTCACGTGGTAGCCGAGGAACTTGCCCGCGCGGACCAGGGCCGCCGCGAAGTCGACGGCACCGAAGACGATCATGCGGGGCGGCGGCACGCTCGACTCGACGAGGACCGTCACCTCGCTTCCGCAGTGCGCGCCGCTCTCGGAGACGACGAACTCCCCGGTGCGGCCGGCCGCCAGCAGGGCGCGGCTCTCCCCCACCGCGGTGCGGTCCAGCTCCGGGTGGCCGCCCAGCGTCCCTTCGTACGTTCCGCTCCGCCGCTCTCCGTCCGATCCTGCGGGGGCCACCAGGAGCGGCCTGCCGAGCAGTTCGGCCGGGCCCCTGAAGACCCGGGCCAGGGCCGTCGCCCCGCCGCGGGCGGCGGTGGAAAGGGCGGCGGCGAACACCGCCCTGTCCGGTGCGTCCGCGGCCACCGGGGCGACCAGGACCTCGATGGTTCCGCCGCAGGTCAGCCCGACGGCGAAGGCGTCCTCGTCGCTGTAGCCGAACCGCTCGACGGTGGCTTCGCCGTCCTGGAGGGCCTGGACGCACAGGTCGTAGACCGCCGCTTCCACGCAGCCGCCGGAGACCGAGCCGATGACGGTGCCGCCGCCGTCGACGGCCATGGCGGCGCCGGGACCGCGCGGTGCGCTGCCGCCGACGCTCACGACGGTCGCGACGGCGAAGTCCCGGCCCCCCCTGATCCACCGGTCCAGGTCGGCGGCGATGTCAAGCACGGGTGTCGTCCCCGGGCCCGGTCAGCGGCCGCAGGACGCGGTCGGGGCGGATGGGCAGGGAGCGGTGGCGCACACCCGTCGCGTGCCAGACCGCGTTGGCGACGGCCGCCGCTGCGCCCACGATGCCGATCTCCCCGATGCCCTTGATGCCGACCGGGTCGTCGTCGTCCGGGTCGGCCACCCAGTCCGCCTCGATGTGCGGCACGTCGGCGTGGGTGGCGACGTGGTAGCCCGCGAGGTCGGGGCCGACGAGCCCGCCCGACGCGGCGTCCCTGACCGCCTCCTCGTGCAGCGCCATCGACAGGCCCCAGGTCATGCCGCCGATCAGCTGGCTGCGGGCGGTCAGCGGGTTGACGATCCGGCCCGCGGCGAAGATGCCGAGCATGCGCCGCACCCGTACCTCGCCGCTGGTGACGTCCACGGCTACCTCGGCGAACTGCGCGCCGAAGGAGTGCCGCTCCTTCTGGGTGAGCGCGCCGATGGCCTCGCTGGTGTCGGAGCGCGCGGTGATGCCCTCTGCCGGGATCTCCCCGCCGGGGACCAGCTTCTCCCGCAGCTCGCGGACCGCGAGGTTGATCGCCCAGCCCCAGGAGCGGGTGCCCATGGAGCCGCCCGCGATCATCGCGGGACCGAAGTCGCTGTCCGCGATCCGCACGTGCACGCGCTCCGGCGGCACTTCCAGGGCGTCCGCGGCGATCAGGGTGAGGGCGGTCCGTGCGCCGGTGCCGACGTCCGCCGCGGTGATGCGCACGGTGAAGGTGCCGTCGGCCTCCGCCGTCACCGCGGCCGTGCTCGGGGCGACGAGCACCGGGAACGTGGCGGCGGCCATGCCGGTGCCGAGCAGCCAGCGCCCTTCGCGGCGCAGCCCCGGCCGCGGGTCGCGGTCCGCCCAGCCGAACCTGCGGGCGCCCTCCTCGTAGCACGCCGTCAGGTTGCGGCTGCTGAACGGCAGGCCGGAGACGGGGCCCGTCTCGGGTTCGTTGCGGACCCGCAGCGCGATGGGGTCCATGCCGCACTTCTCGGCGAGTTCGTCGAGCGCGGACTCCACCGCGAAGGAGCCGGGCGCCTCGCCGGGAGCCCGCACATAGGTCGGGGTCGGCACGTCGAGGCGTACGACGCGGTTGACGGTGTGGTGCGCGTCGGCCCCGTACATCGGGCGGGCGAATCCGGCACTCGTCTCGACGAACTCGTGGACGGTGGACGACAGGCTCTGCCCTTGGTGGTCGAAGGCGCGCAGCCGGCCGTCCGGGTCGGCGCCGAGCCGGACGCGCTGCGTGGTGGGGCTGCGGTAGCCGACGAGCGAGAACATCTGCCGACGGGTCATGACGACGCGGACCGGCCGGTCGAGCGCGGTCGCCGCCATGGCGGCGGCGACCTGGTGGGCCCGCAGCCCCTTGGACCCGAAAGCTCCACCGACGTGCTCGGACCGCACCCGCACCGAGGCGGGGTCGAGGGAGAACAGCTTCGACAGCTCGTCGGCGACCCAGGTGCTGCCCTGGTTGGAGTCGGCCACTTCCAGGCGCCCGCCCTCCCAGCGCGCCATCGCCGCGTGCGGCTCCATCGACGCGTGGTGTTCCTCGGGCGTGGTGTACTCGGCGTCCACCAGGTGGGTGGACGCGGCGAGCTGGGCCTCCAGGTCGCCCTTCTCCGTACGCATCCCGTCGCCGTCCGGTGTGTACGTGCCCGGACGTCCCGCGGAGAAGTCGACGTCGTGCGGTTCCTGGTCGTACTGGACCACCAGCGCGTCGGCGGCTGCTCTGGCCTGCTCGGACGTCTCGGCGACGACCAGCGCCACCGGCCAGCCCACGAAGGGAACCCGGTCGTGCTGGAAGAGTCCGATGAGCGGGTCGGGCTTCCCCAGCATGCCCACGTAGTCCGCGTCGACGCGCGGCGCGTTCCCGTGGTGCAGCACGGCGAGGACGCCGGGCATCGCGAGGACGGCGGCGTCGTCGACCGAGTGGACCCGGCCGCGGGCGATCGTGGACAGCACGAGCCAGCCGTGGGCGAGGTCGGCGAAGGGGATCTCGCCGGCGTAGCGGGCGGCGCCGGTGACCTTCTCGCGGCCCTCGACGCGGGAGTGCGCGGTGCCGACGGCGCCCGTCACCGCGGTGGTTGCGGTGGTCGTGGTCATCGGGTGGCCTCCTCGGTGAGTTCGGTCAGCAGGGCCACGACGAGGTTGCGGATCAGCGTCACCTTGTAGCCGTTGCCGGGCAGCGCGCGGGCGGCCGCCAGTTCGGCGTCGGCCGCGGCGGCGAAGGCTGCGGCGCTCGCCGGGCCGCCGGTCAGCGCCTGCTCGGCGGCCCGGGCCCGCCACGGCCGCGAGGCGACCGCGCCGATGCCGATGCGTACGTCCCGTACGACTGAGTCGTGTACGTCGAGGGCCGCCGCGATCGAGCCGATGGCGAAGGCGTAGGAGGCGCGCTCACGCACCTTGCGGTAGCGGGAGAGCGCCGCGACGGGGGCGGGCGGCAGGCTCACACCGGTGATCAGCGCGCCGGACGGCAGCGCGGTCTCCAGGTGCGGGGTGTCGCCCACGGGCAGGTAGAACTCGGCGATCGGCAGTTCGCCGGGGCCGTCCGCCGTCTCGTAGTGGATGACGGCGTCGAAGGCGGCCAGCGCCACCCCCATGTCGGAGGGGTGGATCGCCACGCAGTGCTCGGTGGCGCCGAGGATCGCGTGGTTGTGGTGCTCGCCCTCGACGGCGGAGCAGCCGGTGCCGGGCTCGCGCTTGTTGCAGGGCCTCGCCAGGTCCGTGAAGTAGCCGCAGCGGGTGCGCTGCAGGAGGTTGCCGCCGACCGTCGCCATGTTGCGCAGCTGGCCGGAGGCGCCCGCGAGGACCGCCTGGGAGAGCGCCGGGTAACGGCGGCGCACCTCGGGGTGGGCGGCGAGGTCGCTGTTGGTGACGGTCGCGCCGATGCGCAGCCCGCCGTCGGCGGTCGTCTCGATCCGGTCCAGGGGCAGTTCGCGTACGTCGACGAGGAGCGCGGGCCGCTCCACGCCGCTCTTCATCAGGTCGACGAGGTTGGTGCCACCGCCGAGGTAGCGGGCCTCGGGGTCGGCGCCGAGCACGGCCACCGCGCCCGGCACGTCGTACACCCGCTGATAGCCGAAGTCCCTCATACCGCTTCCTCCTCGGCGCGCGCCGCCTTCGCGACGGCCTGCACGATCGACACGTACGCGCCGCAGCGGCACAGGTTGCCGCTCATCCGCTCGCGGATCTCCTCGGCGGTGAGCTCGGGCACGCCCGCCTCGGGCCGTACGTCGGTGGTGGCGGCGCTGGGCCAGCCGTCGGCGTGCTCCTGGAGTGCGCCGAGGGCGGAACAGATCTGCCCCGGCGTGCAGTAGCCGCACTGGAAACCGTCGAGGTCGAGGAAGGCCTGCTGCACGGGGTGCAGCCGGTCGCCGTCCGCGACGCCCTCGATGGTGGTGATCTCACGTCCCTCGGCGGCGACCGCGAGCTGCAGACAGGAGACGGCGCGTCGGCCGTCGATCAGCACTGTGCAGGCCCCGCACTGGCCTTGGTCACAGCCCTTCTTGGTGCCGGTCAGATCGAGCCGCTCACGCAGTGCGTCGAGCAGCGTGGTGCGGTGGTCGACGGACAGTGTGTGCTTCTCACCGTTGATGTTCAGGGTGACGGCACTGGACGTCGATGGAGCCATGAGCAGCCTTCTTTCGCGAATCGCGTCGAACGAGGCGGTCCCGGCGGGGAGTTCGGGAGAGGGTGGCGCTGAACTGGGACGGGGGCGCCCCGCCGCTTCGACGGCAGGGGTCCCCGGCGGCCGCGGCTGCCGCTATGGTGACCTCAAGCGGACAGATGTCCGCTAGTGGTTGAACCTAGCGGACAGTTGTCCGCTCAGCAAGGCTCAACCGGGCCGTGGTGCGCGGAAGGGGAAGGAGAGCCCATGGGGCAGCACAAGAACCAGCCCTTGCGCTCGGACGCGCAACGCAACCGCGAGCGGATCCTCGAGGTGGCCCTGGAGGAGCTGACGCGGGCGAGCGACGCGCCGCTCAGCGTGATCGCGAAGAAGGCGGGCGTAGGCCAGGGCACGTTCTACCGCAACTTTCCCAACCGCGAGACGCTCGTCCTCGAGGTGTACCGCTACGAGGTCCAGCATGTCTGCGACGCCGCCTGCCAGTTGCTGGCGAGCCGGCCCCCCGACCGGGCGCTGCGGGAGTGGATGGACCGGCTCGTCCGGTTCGGGATGGCCAAGGCCGGTCTGGCCGACGCCATACGCAAGGCCACCAGCGCGCTCGGCAGCCTGGCCGGAGTGGGTCCCGGCCCACTGACCGAGGCCGTCGCGCACCTGCTGCGGGCGAACGAGGAGGCCGGCACCATCCGGCCGGGAGTCACCCCCGACGACTTCCTGCTCGCCATCGCCGGCCTCTGGCAGATCGACCCGCGCAGCGACTGGGAGTCCCGGGCCGGCCGCCTCATGGACCTCGTCATGGACGGGCTGCGGGCCGGCGCGCCCGGACGCTGAGCGCGGAGGTTGGAAACCGCCGTCCGATCGGTCTACGGTCGAAAGATCGCTGCACACGATCCGACCCGTTCCGGAGAGTACCCATGTCGAAGATCCTGTTCGTGGTGACCGGCGCCGACCACTGGACGCTGGCCGACGGAACCCGCCACCCGACCGGCTTCTGGGCCGAGGAGGCCGTCGCCCCGTACGAGGCGTTCAAGGCCGCGGGCCACGAGATCGTCGTCGCCACCCCCGGCGGTGTCGTCCCCACGGTCGACCGCGGCTCCCTCGCGCCCGAGGTCAACGGCGGCCAGGAGGGCGCCGACAGGGTGGAGGCCTCGCTCGCCGCGTTCACCGAGCTCCAGGGACCCGTCAAGATCGCGGAGGTGGACCTCGACGACTACGCCGCCGTCTTCTACCCCGGCGGCCACGGCCCCATGGAGGACCTCGCCGTCGACGCCGACTCCGGCCGCCTGCTCACCCGCGCCCTGGAGACGGGCAAGCCGCTCGGCATCGTCTGCCACGCCCCGGCCGCGCTCCTGGCCGCCGCGAAGGCCGACGGCACCCCGGCCTTCGCGGGGTACCGCCTGACGGGCTTCACCAACGCCGAGGAGGCCCAGGCGGGCTTCGCCGACCGCGCCGAGTGGCTGCTCCAGGACCGCCTGGTGCGGGGCGGCGCCGACTTCCGGGAGGGCGAGCCGTGGGCCCCGCACGTGATCGTTGACCGCAACCTGGTCACTGGCCAGAACCCGGCGTCCTCCGCCCCGCTCGCCGCCGAACTGCTCAAGAAGCTGGACTGATCACTGCTGGGCGCCGAAGGCCACCGCGCCGTAGTGGGCGCGGGGGCTGCTCGTCGCGAGGGCCCAGTAGCGGTCGCCGTAGGACCAGTGCCACCACTCGGTCGGGTAGTTGACGAGGCCCGCCGTGGCCAGGGCCGCGGTGAGGGTGCGGCGGTTGCGGCGGGCCTCGGCGCAGATGCGGTCGGTGTCGGTGTAGCAGGCGCCGTCGCTCTCCTCAGGACCGGCGTTCACCGGTGTGCCCAGGTCCAGTTCGGTGCCGCTCGTGGTGCACAGGGTGACGTCGACGGCGGCGCCCGCGACGTGCGGGGCGACCTCGGGCGGCGAGAGGGAGCGGCTCGTCTGGCGGTGGAGGTGGCCTTCCGCCCAGTGCGGGTGGCTCCGTCTGAGTTCGGCGGCGTACTCCTCGAAGTACTTGATCTGCAGGTCGAGGGGCCGGTAGCCCTCGGTGACCAGCAGGCGCAGGCCTTCGGGCAGCAGCCGCGCGGCGCGGGCCAGCCGCCAGACGACGCCTTCGCGCAGCTGGGCGTAGGCACCGGCCGGGTCGGCGAGGCGGCCGTCGACATCCACGAAGGGCAGGTGGCGCAGGTCGACGAGGCCTTCGCCGCAGTCGTCGACGGGGATGTCGACGACCCGGGGGTCGCTCATGAGGATGATCGGCGGCATGCTCGGGCCCTTCGGGACGGACGTCTTCCTGGCAGCGAAGGGGGACACACGTCCGGGGGCGGGCTGCAGCCCGCCCCCGGAAGTCCCCCGGCCGTGCGGTGGCGCCACGCGACAGACGGCCCATACGCCCGACTGCTCGGTCGTATGGGCCGCACGCGACAGTGGCCTCTCCCCCGTTAGATCCGCTGTCGCTGCCGGCCTCTGCGCCGCCGACACGTAGAGCCTGCCGCGGGTCGCTGCAATTCCTCTGCAAATCCGAGCCAAGTGCACTGCTGCCGCAGCGCGTTCAGATGCCGGGCTCGTGCCGTTCGCGGGCCTCGTACGCCGCGAAGACGCCCCGCGCCTCCGCCCGCAGCGCCGCAGCCTGCGCCGGTTCGCCCGCGGCCTCCCGCGCCGCGGCGAGATCGCGCAGGGTACGGGCGCGGGCCAGCGGCAGCTCCAGGGCCGCCCAGAGACCGGCCGCCGCGGTGAGCCGCCGCTCGGCCTCGTCGACGCGCCCGGCGGCCAGCTCGCATTCGCCGAGCGTGCGCAGCGCGAGCGCCTCGCCGAAGCGGTCGCGGTGGGCGCGGCAGGTCTCGAGTACGCCACGCAGCTCCGCGGCCGCCTCGGCCGAACGCCCCAGCCGCATCCGGCACTTGGCCCGCGCCTGCACCGCGTACGCCGACATCAGCGGGTCCCCGAGGGCGGCGAGGAGGGCCACGGAGCGGTCGGCGAGCCGCTCGCCCTCGGCGTAGGCGCCGAGCGAGCGGTGCACCAGGCTCAGCGACCGCAGCGTGAGCGCCTCACCGCGGCGGCTGCCGAGCCTGCGGTAGGCGCGCAGGGACTCGTCGAGGAGCGTGAAGGCGGCGTCGTGCGCGCCGAGTTCGAGGTGGACGGTGCCCGCGAAACGGCAGGAAAGACCGAGCCCCGGGTCGTCGTGCAGCCCGCGGAAGCCCTCGACGGCGCGCCCCAGCACGTCAAGGGCGGCGCGCAGCCGTCCCGCCTCGCGCAGGGCGCTGCCGAGTCCGGCGAGGGCGGCGGCCCGGCCGCGCGCGTCGCCGAGGTCGGCGCAGATGGCGGCCGCCTGCCGGAAGTAGTCCTGCGATTCGTTGAACCTGTCCTGTTCGTAGCGGAGTTGGCCGAGACCGATGAGCAGCAGGGCCTCGCCCGAGCGGTCCTCGGCGCGGCGGGCCGCGGCCAGCGCCGCGTCGTGGCTGCGCCACCAGGCTTCGAAGCGGTTCCCGACGGCGTACGCGGAGGAGCACAGGGCGGCGGCGGCCTCGCAGGCCAGGGTGTGCAGGTCATAGGCGGCTGCCCGCTCCACGGCGGCGGCGAACGCGTCGGCCTCGGCCTCGAACCACGCCGCGGGGTCGGCGAGCGCCCGCCGGGTGGCCTCGGGCCCGGCCGGCCGCACGAGGCGGTGCAGGGCGCCGGGCGTCGCGCGGAGCGGACCGGAGGAGTCGAGGAAGCCCCGGTGCAGTTCGACCGCTCCGGACGGCGTGGCGGAGGCGACGCGGCCGGTGAGCCAGAGGCCGGCGCCGAGGGCCCGGCCGACGGCGGCGGCGCGTTCGGCGGGGGTGTCCTCGGCCTCGGCGCGTTCGGCCGCGTAGACGCGTACGAGATCGTGCGGCCGGTAGCGCGGCTGGTCCGCGCGGTCCACCAGGCTGCAGTGCAGCAGTTGGGCGTCGATGAGCTGCTCCACCACCCGTTCCGCCTCGCTCTCGGGCGCGTCGAGGAGCGCGGCGACCACCCAGGACGCGACGTCGGGCGCGGCGAGCAGGCCGAGGCGGCGCAGGGCGGTGCGGGCCGGGGCGTCCAGCGCGCGGTAGCTCAGGCCGAGGCCGGCCCGGACCTCCAGGTCACCGACGGAGAGCTCGTCCAGACGATGGCGCTCGTCGGCCAGCCGTTCGGCGAGCGTCCGTGCCGACCAGTGGCGGCGTGTCGCGAGGCGGGCCCCGGCGATGCGCAGGGCGAGGGGGAGCCCGCCGCACAGCTCCACGATGCGGCGGGCCGCCTCGGGGTCGTCGCGCACCCGCTCCGCGCCCGCGACCCGGGCGAGCAGGTCGGTCCCCGGCTCCGTGTCGAACACGTCGAGGTCGGTGCGGTGGGTGCAGGGCAGGGCGCCGAGGCGGGCGCGGGCGGTGATCAGCACCCCGCACGTGGCGCTTCCCGGGAGCAGCGGCCGCACCTGGGACTCGCTGCCCGCGTCGTCGAGGACGAGCAGGACGCGGCGCCCCGCGACGAGGCTGCGGAAGAGGTCCCTGCGCTCGGCGTCCCCCTCCGGCGGGTCGGCTCCCAGGGCGCGCAGCAGGCGGCCGAGCACCTCGCCGGGCGCCACCGGGTCGGTGGCGCCCCGCAGTTCGGCGTAGAGCTGTCCGTCGGGGTACGCGTCTGCGGCCCGGTGCGCGGCCGTGACACCGAGGACGGACTTGCCGATGCCGCCAGGACCGGAGATCACGACGACGGGCATGGCCTGCCGCGCTCCCGGCGGGGTCAGGGCGGCGCGCACCTCGCTCAGCTGCGCCGCCCGGCCGGTGAAGTCGCCGATGGCGGCCGGCAGGAGGGCGGGCGCGGGCGGCGGCCGGGTGTGGCCCTGCGTGGCGTCGTCGCCGTTGTCGTGCGTGTGGGTGGTCGGCCGGGTCCGGGTCGCGGCGTCCGCGGAGGCCGGGGTGGCGTCGGCGGCGTGCTCGTGATCCGGACCGGGTGAGGGCGGCGGGCCGGCCGCGGGGGCCGGGGTGCGGGTGGCGGTCCGTACGCTGTCCGCGGCGGGCAGCAACGACGCGTCCGCCCGCAGGATCGCCTCGTGCATCGCCTGGATCCCCGGCCCCGGATCGAGCCCCAGCTCCTCGGCGAGTACGTCGCGCCCCTCCGCGTACACGGCGAGCGCGTCGGCCTGGCGGCCCAACCGGTAGAGGGCGAGCATCAGTTGGCCGCGCAGCCGTTCGCGGGTGGGGTGGGTGGCGACCAGGGCGGTGAGCTCGCCGACCAGCTCCGTCTCATGGCCGGTTCGCGCGAGATCGGCGGCGATCCGCTCCTCCAGGACCGCCTGCCGCGCCTCTTCGAGCTGATCGGCCGTGGCGCGCAGCGCCTCGCCGATGCCGCCGAGGGCGGGCCCGCGCCACAGGGCGAGGGCCGCGCCGAGCGACCGGGCCGCGGCGGCGTGGTCCCCGGCGGCCGCCGCCTGCCGCCCTTCCGCGGTGAGCCGCTGGAACGCGGCCCGGTCGACGAGGTCGGTGTCCGCGTGGATCAGGTAGCCCGGCGGCCGGGTCTCGATGACGTCGGCGGGCAGCGCGCGACGCAGTGCGGAGACGTACGACTGGATCAGGGATCTCGCCGTGTCCGGCGGGTTCTCGCCCCAGATCACGTCGATCAACGCCTCGGCGGAGACCACCCGCCCCGGCTCGAGGAGCAGGGCGGCGAGCAGGGCCCGGGGCTTGGGCCCGCCGAGCGCGAGGCGCCGGCCCGCGCGCCACGCTTCGACCGGCCCGAGCAGACGGAAGTGCATGTCCGTGTCCACGCCCAGCTCCATGGGTCCTGCCCCGCACCGCCCCCGCTCCGCGAACCTCACCTCCGGCCCGGACCCGCCGGGCCCGGCCGTGCCCGATCGACTGGTCATCCTACGTCGGTGCGGCCGCAACACGCGTGGGTACGCGGGGAATCAGGCCAGCTCGGCGATACGGCACGAAGCGGGCACGGCGCGGCGGCGGGACGGGGCGGGGCGCCGCAAGCGGAGGGGGCGTGCGCGTGGCCCGCCCGCTCCGTGCCGGACGAGACCGCGCGACGCCCCCGTACCCACCGGGACCCGTGGGCCCTACGCTTCGCTGGCCCTGAGCATGTCCTCGCGTTCGACGAGCTTCACGCGCTCGCGGCCCTGCGGCTCGCCGAGCGCCTTCTCCGCGGCGTCGAGGCGGTACCAGCCGTCCCACGTGGTGAAGCGGACGTTCCGTTCGCCGAGGAAGGCGTCGACGGCCTCGGGCTCGGGCGAGGCGGGGGTGAGCAGCCGCCCGTTCTCACGGTCGTCGAGAAGACTGGCGACCGTCTCGTTGGCGTCACCCTTGGTGTGGCCGATGAGGCCGACGGGGCCGCGTCGGATCCACCCGGTGACGTACGTCGACCGCAGGTGCTCGCCGCTCTCCTCGATCACCCGTCCCGCCTGGTCGGGGACCGTGCCGGACGCGATGTCCCAGGGCAGCTTGGGCAGTTCGTCGGAGAGGTAGCCGACGGCGCGGTAGACCGCTCCGAGGTCCCAGTCCTTGAACTCGCCGGTGCCCTTGACGTTGCCGGTGCCGTCGAGGCCGGTGCGCTCGGTGCGCAGGCCGACGACCTTGCCGTCCTCGCCGAGGATCTCGACCGGCGACTCGAAGAAGTGCAGGAACAGCTTGTGCGGCCGGTCGCCGATGTCGCGGATGGCCCAGTTCTCCAGGGTCTTGGCGACCATGTCGGCCTGCTTGTTGCCACGCCGGGTGGCGATCGACCCGTCGTCGTAGTCGATGTCCTCGGGGTCGACGATGACCTCGATGTTCGGGGAGTGGTCCAGCTCCCGCAGCTCCATCGGGCTGAACTTCGCCTGCGCGGGGCCGCGGCGGCCGAAGACGTGGACCTCCAGGGCCTTGTTGGCCTTGAGCCCGTCGTGGACGTTGGGCGGGATCTCGGTGGGCAGCAGTTCGTCGGCGGTCTTGGCGAGGATGCGCGCCACGTCGAGCGCGACGTTGCCGACGCCGAGGACGGCGACCTTCTCCGCCTCCAGCGGCCAGGTGCGCGGCACGTCCGGGTGGCCGTCGTACCAGGAGACGAAGTCGGCGGCGCCGTACGAGCCGTCGAGGTCGATGCCCGGTATGTCCAGCGCCCGGTCGGCCGTGGCACCCGTGGAGAAGATCACCGCGTCGTAGAAGGTGCGCAGGTCGTCCAGGCTGATGTCGCGCGGGTAGTCGACGTTGCCGAAGAGACGGATCTGGGGCTTGTCGAGCACCTGGTGCAGGGCGGTGATGATGCCCTTGATGCGCGGGTGGTCCGGGGCGACGCCGTAGCGGATGAGGCCGAAGGGCGCCGGCATCCGCTCGAAGAGGTCGATCGACACACCCGGCTCGACCGCCACTGCGGATTTGAGCAGCGCGTCGGCGGCGTAGATTCCGGCGGGGCCGGCTCCGACAATGGCTACCCGCAGAGGGCGAGGCATGTTCAGGTTCCCTTCGAGCGGTGATGGAGTGACTCAAGGGGAAGCCTAAGCTAAGGCAAGCCTAAGTAAGTAGGCGGGTCATCTTTATGACGTCATAAGCCAGCCTTATGGGTTCCCCAAGCGCTCCGTATCGGTCGCCCCCCGGAAAACGGTGCTGACAGATCGGGGCGGCACCGTTACGATCACCGCGATGACGACTCACTCTGTTGACAGATTGGGGGCCCCGTCCGCGCAAGGTGAGTGCTGATGCTCACTCAGATCGCGAACCGGGATTCCCGCCTCTCCAGCCGCCCCTACGGGCCCTTCCCACCTCACTCCCCCTTCTCGTTCTGGCCGTGCGTGCGGGAGTTCGCCGTACCGGCCTCCATGATCGAGACGGCGACCGCGCGCCGCCGCCTCGGCGACTGGGCCGGGGCATGCGCCGCCGCACGCGTCGACGTCGACTTCAGCCCACGCGTCGTCGCACGCACTCACGGCCGGGCCGTCGCGGCCCGGCTCCGGGCCGACCTCCGCCACTTGGCACCTGACCTGCTGCGCTGGCACATGCCGAGGATCGCTCCGGACGGTCTGCTGCGCCCGGGACTGACCATCGCCCTGGCCCGGTACGACACACCGGACCGGGTCGGCGTACGTCCGCTGCATCTCGTGGCCCGGACCCCGCCCGCCTGGGCCGATGCCGGGCAGCGGATCAGCCTCGCGGTGTGGGACGGCACCCGCGCCGACGCCGGGGCCGCGCGGCACCCGCACCCCCACCCGCATCGGCGTTTCCGCCTCGACCTGCACCGCCACCTGTGGGACGCACGCAGGACGGAGGAGTTGCGAACCCGGTCCGGGGCCGACCGGCCGGAGACTCCGGAGCGGGGGCCGACACAGGGGCTCCCCTGCGCGGTCGGCCGATGGGCGGCCGAGGCGGAGCTCCTCCTGCGTGCCGACGGACGGCCCCCAGGACCTGTCGTCGTGCGACTCGGCGCCGGGCGACGGCTGATCCTGGAGCTCGACGCCGACGGCGGCGAACCGTCCCGCGCGCCGCGGATCACGGTGACTCCTGCCGAAGGCGACGTATCCGCCCTGCCGGTGCTGCCCGACGCGGCGACCTGGGTGCCGCCCGATCTCGCGCTGATCCGCTCCGGCGCCTTCGGGGCCGACCGGCTGCATCCGCTGGTCGCGTCGGCGTTGGTACCGGAATTCACGCCGGTCGCGTCGCCGTCCGCGGCCACGGACACAGCCACCGGTGCGGCCACGAAGCGGACAGGGCGCGCCCGCCTCGTCGAGTGCCGGGGCGCCAAGCACCGCATCGCCCTGGTCGACGGAGCCCTCGCGCCGCTGGACCACGATCCGGCCGAGATCCGCAGGGAGGAGCTGCTGGCCGCGCTGACCGGCACACCACTCCCCTGCCTGCGGGTCATCGACGAGGCGCACCGCCGTCCTGACTGCCTCAGCGGCGTCCGCGAACGACTCGACCACGGCGACATCACCGGCGCCCTGGCCGTCGTGGAAGAGCTGCTCGGCCCCGACGCGCTGCTGCGCGAAGGACCGCTGCGGGACGCGCTGACGGAGGCCGCCGACCGGCGCGTCACCTACGGCCTGTACAGGGCCGGGCTCATCGACCCCGCTCGGGCCCCCGATCGGCCGAACCTGCGCGACCGCCGGACCCGGCCGCGCCGCTCTACCACGCACTGACCTCATAACGCTTACGGCGGCAGTCGGGGCCGGACTGCGACCGGTTCGCCCCTCGCCGCCCACCCACCCCTCAGCCGACACACACCCAAGGTGATCCCACATGCCCTCCCACGCCACGCCCGCTCTTGTCGACGCCCCCGACGACTTGGTCGACATCCCCAAGCACGCACCTCGACCCGACCAACTGGACGTCGCGAGCGCACTGTTGGGCCTGCTGCGCGACTCGACGACCGAACCCCGCCCGGACACCCAGTTGGAAGCCCTGACCCTCGCGGTCGCCGCCGACCTTCCCGTGCTTCTGTGGGGAGAACCGGGCATCGGGAAGACCGCGGCCCTCACCCAGCTCGCCGACGCCCTCGATCTGCCGCTGACCACCGTCATCGCCAGCGTGCACGAGCCGTCGGACTTCTCCGGCCTGCCCGTCGTCGGGGACGATCCGGCCGAGCACGGCGTCCCGATGGCCCCGCCGGACTGGGCCGTACGCCTGGTACGGGCCGGCCGCGGGCTGCTCTTCCTGGACGAGCTTTCCACCGCCCCGCCGGCCGTCCAGGCCGCCCTGCTCCGCCTGGTCCTCGAACGGCGCATCGGCGCCCTTCAACTGCCGCCCGGCGTACGGATCGTGGCCGCCGCCAACCCGCGCTCGTCGGCCGCCGACGGCTGGGAACTGAGCGCGCCGCTCGCCAACCGGTTCGTCCACCTGCGGTGGACCCACGACCACGACGTCGTCGTACGCGGACTCGGCGGCGTCTGGCCGCGGGCGACGCTGCCCCTGCTCGACCCGGCGAAGCTGCCGGAAGCCGTCGCGTTCGCCCGCCGCGCGGTGTGCGGGCTGCTGGCCGCCCGGCCGAAACTCGTCCACCAGATGCCCGGCAACGAGGCGCGCCGGGGCGGCGCCTGGCCCTCGCCCCGGAGCTGGGAGACGGCACTGCGCCTGATCGCCTTCGCCACCGCCGCGGACTCGTCCCGCGATGTGCTCTCCCTGCTCGTCAGGGGCGCCGTGGGAGACGGCCCGGGGCTGGAACTCCTTGCCGCTCTGGACCGGATGGACCTGCCCGACCCCGAGGATCTCCTCGCCGACCCGGCCGCCGCCGTCCTGCCCGAACGCGGCGATCTGCGCCAGGCCGTCCTCGACGCCGTGGTCGACGCGGTCCGGCACCGGCCGGACAAGGCCCGCTGGGACGCGGCGTGGGCGCTCCTTGTCCGGGCCGTGGAGACCGGGGCGCCGGACCTCGTCGTCGTCCCCGCGACCACCCTGGCCACGCTGCGGCGCGAGGACTGGGACGTCCCGGCCTCCATCGAACGGCTGACGGGAACGGTCTCGCTCTCCCTGCGGGCGGACCGCGCCGCGGCCCGTGCCGCCGCCAGGGCGGGCCGATGATCCCCGACGCGGAGCGGGCGCTGGACCTCGACAAGCTCTTCGCCGCCCGTCTGCAGGCGGCCCGCGCCCGGCCCTACCTGGCCACGGCCCTGTTCGCCCTGCACGCCGTCGCGTCCCGGCAGGTGCCGACGATGGCGGTCGACCGGTACTGGCGCTGCTACGTCTCACCGGCCTTCGTGGACCGGACACCCGTGGAAGAGCTGGCCGCGGTATGGGTGCACGAGGTCTCCCACCTGCTGCGCGACCACCACGGACGCAGTGACCGGGTGGCGCGCGAGCGCGGGCTCACCGGCGCCGCGGAACGGCTGCGGATGAACATCGCCGCGGACTGCGAGATCAACGACGACGCGTTCGGGGACGGCCTGGTACGGCCCGAAGGGGCCGTCGTGCCCGAGACGTTGGGGCTGGACGAGGGGGAGCTGATGGAGGACTACCTGCGTCAGTTCCGGCTCGGGCCCAGGACGCAGGGCATGGCCTGGCTGGACTGCGGCAGCGGCGCCGACGGCCGGGCGCGCGACTGGGACCGGGGGCCGGAAGGTGCCCACGGGCTCAGTGAGCAGGAACGGGACGCCGTGCGGTTCCGGGTGGCGCAGGGCATCACGGCCCGGCCCGGCAGTGCGCCCGGAGGATGGCGGCGGTGGGCGGAGGAGGCCTTCCATCCGCCGCAGCCGTGGCGGGAGTTGCTCGGCGCGGCCGTCCGCTCGGCGGCCTCCGGGCCCGGCGCGGGCGAGGACTACACCTACGGCCGCCCCGCGCGCCGCTCGGCCGGGGTGCCCGGCGTCGTCCTGCCGAGCCTGCGGCGCAGGCCGCCCCGGGTCTGCGTCGTCATCGACACATCCGGTTCGGTCAGCGACGCCGAACTGGGCAGTGCGCTGCTCGAAGTGGCCGCCATCTCGCGGGCGGTCGGCGGCCGGCGCGATCTGGTCGGCGTGCTGCCGTGCGACGCGGCCGCCGCGTCGGTGCACCGGCTGTGCCGGTCCGAGGGGATTCCCTTGACGGGCGGCGGGGGCACGGATCTGCGTGCGGGTTTCGCCAGGGCCCTGCGGGCGCGGCCTCGTCCCGATGTCATCGTGGTGCTGACCGACGGCCAGACCCCGTGGCCGGACGCGCCACCTCCGTGCCGGACGGTGGTGGGTCTCTTTCCCCGGCGGGCGGGCTCCGGGCGGGCGGACGAGGACGACCCCGACTACACGCCGGACACGCCGCCCGTCTGGGCCCGGGTGGTGGAGATCGGGTGACCGCCCCGCGGCGGAGCCGTGGGCGGGGCCGCGGCCGGGGGGGGGC